>NZ_BACU01000303.1 GCF_000333275.1 Azospirillum sp. B4
GTCGCACCGTGTGCGGGCCACCATCGACGCGGTGGCTGAGGTGGGCAACCCAACCATCGTCGCCACCTTGACGGTGGTCACCGCCCTGCTGCCCATGCTGTTCGTCTCCGGCCTCATGGGCCCGTACATGGCGCCCATCCCGGCCAACGCCTCGGCCGCCATGGTCTTCTCCTTCTTCGTCGCCATGGTGATCGCCCCCTGGCTGATGCTGCGCCTGGCCCGCTGGCGGCGCGGCGGCGGCGGCCCGGATGTCCCGCACGGTGATGACCATGCCGACGGCGGCAGGCTGGGCCGGATATACCTGCGCATGGCCGCCCCCGTCATCGCCAGCCGCCGGCGCGCCTGGTTCTTTCTGGCCGCCGTGGGCGTGGCCACCGTCTTGGCCTGCGGCCTGTTCGCCACCAAGGGCGTGACCGTCAAGCTGCTGCCCTTTGACAACAAGTCGGAACTGGACGTGGTGCTGGACCTGCCCCGGGGCGCCACGCTGGAGGACACGGAACGGAACCTGCAGGCCATTGCCACCGTCGCCGGCGGTCTGCCCGAGGTGCGCTCGCAGCAGATTTACGCGGGCACCGCCGCCCCCTTCAACTTCAACGGCCTGGTACGCCACTATTACCTGCGCCAGGCGCCCGAGCTGGGGGAGGTGCAGGTCAACCTGGCGCCCAAGGGGGATCGCTCACGCAGCAGCCACGCCGTCGCCCTGGACCTGCGCCAGCGGTTGGCCCACCTGTCGCTGTCGGCCGGTGCGGTGGCCAAGGTGGTGGAGGTGCCACCCGGGGCGCCGGTCATGGCCACCCTGCTGGCCGAGATCTACGGGCCCGACGTCCCCACCCGCCGCGCGGTGGCGGAGAAGGTGAAAGGCCTGTTCGCCCAGGTGCCTTATATCGTCGACATCGACGATTCCTACGGCAAAGCGCAGCCGCGCCTGCACGTCGTGATCGATCGCGACAAGCTGGACTACTACGGCGTTGACGAGGCCGGGGTGCGCGACGCGCTCCGCCACCTGCTGGGCGGCATGCCCCTGGGCTATGTCCATCGTGGGGACGAACGCCCCCCCCGGGAGCTGGTGGTGGCTCTATCCAAGGCCGACCGGGCTTGGTCGGCGCGGCTGTTGGCGGCGGTTGTGCCGGCGTCCCGTCATTCCGGCGCGTCCGGCGTGGTCGCCCTGGACCAGCTGATCCATGTGGAGGAGGAGGCCGGCTCCCCCGCCTTGTATCGACGGGATGGCCATTATGCCGACATGGTCACGGCGGAACTGGCCGGGGCGTTCGAGGCGCCGATCTACGGCATCTTCGCGGTGGACGACGCCATCCGCGCCGCCGACTGGGGCGCCCTGCCGCCACCCGCCATCGCCTTCCACGGCCAGCCCACCGACGAGTCCAGGCCCACCCTGCTGTGGGATGGGGAGTGGGAGATCACCTACGTCACCTTCCGTGACATGGGGGCCGCCTTCGGCGTCGCCATCCTGGGTATCTACATCCTGGTCGTGGCCCAATTCGGCAGCTTCCGGCTGCCGCTGGTCATCCTGACTCCCATTCCGTTGACCCTCATCGGCATCGTGCTGGGCCACTGGCTGTTCGGCGCGCCGTTCACCGCCACCTCGATGATCGGCTTCATCGCCCTGGCCGGCATCATCGTGCGCAATTCCATCCTGCTGGTGGACTTCATTCGCCATGGATCGGCGCAAGCGGCGGAAACGGGGCAGCCCTTGCGGGCCATCCTGTTGCAAGCGGGCGCCGTGCGTTTCAAGCCCATCCTGCTGACGGCGTTGTCGGCCATGATCGGGGCCTTGACCATCCTGCTGGACCCCATCTTCCAGGGACTGGCGATCTCACTGCTGTTCGGCCTCGCCTCATCCACACTGCTGACGGTACTGGTCATCCCCGCCGTCTACGTTGTCCTTCGTGACGCGGACAGCGTGCCATAAAACAAATACTGACTTACTCGTCAGTCAGTATTGACGCCTTCCGGGGGATGTGCGAACGTCCTCCCGTTCGCGAAACAGCGCCACCAAGGCGCGATCGCAAACAGGGAGGAAACAATGACCCGCTTAGCTTATGCGGCGTCGCTGGCTGCGCTGCTTGTCGGTGCGTCCGCGGCCCTTGCCCAGACCACGCATGCCCAGACCGGTCCGGCGGAGGCACCGGAATCAGATCAGAGGCGCGATGGCGCGTCGGGACTTGAGGAGATCGTCGTCACGGCCACCCGGCGGGCCGAGCGGCTGCAGGACGTGCCGATCAGCATCACGGCGTTCACCCAAGGCGACCTGAATCGGAAGGGTATCGTCGGGGTGGAGGGCATCGCCCGCGAGACGCCGGGTGTCGTGCTGGACCACCGCAGCGACAACAATCTCAGCGTCACCACCCGCGGTATTTCCGTCAACGGCTATGAGGCTGGCCTGCAAAGCACGACCACGGTCTATCTGGACGATCTGCCGCTGACCACCATCGGCAATTCGGTGACCCTGGATCCCAGCATGTTCGATGTCGAGCGTGTGGAATTCCTGCGCGGCCCCCAGGGCACGCTGTTCGGGTCGGGCTCGCTGTCCGGCGCCCTGCGCGTCCTGACCAAAAGCCCGGACCTCCGGAACTATGACGCGTCCGCCCTGACCGACATCGGCTACACCCCCGACAGTGGCGGCGTCCGCCAGCGCTACAACGGCATGCTGAACGTGCCCCTGGTCGATGACAAGCTGGCGTTGCGCGTCGTCGGCTTCTATCGGCACGAGGACGGGTATGTCGACAATGTCGGTACGGGCGTCAAGAATTCCAACACCTTGAAGGATGGCGGCGGCCGCGCGATCCTGTTGTGGAAGCCCACCGATCGCCTGGGCATCCGGATGATGGGCCTCTATGAGGACAGCCATCCCCAGGACGCCTCGCTGGTCACGCCCTCCTTGGGCGACCGCAAGCGCTACACCACCATGCCCGACCTCTACACCTCCAAGACGCAGCTCTACAACGCGACCGTCGACTATCAGTTCGACTGGGCCCACCTGACCAGTTCCACCAGCTACGGCTACCAGGACGGGCTGTTCGACGTCGATCTGGCCGGCACCTTCGCCCTGGCGCTGCCTTTCAACCTGTTCGACCACGGCATCTGGAAGACCCTGGTCCAGGAAACCCGCCTGGTTTCGGAGAAGGGTGGCCGTTTCGACTGGACGGTGGGTAGTTATTATCTGCACCGCGACCAATACCTGAACGCGCGGGAGGCGTCGACGCCGGCCTATCTGGCCACGCATGGCATCACCGGGCTGCCGGCCGACGGCACCTTCTATTCCAACATCAGCAACTCATCGTCCTATGAATTGGCCGGTTTCGGGGAGCTGACCTATCATATCACCGACACGCTCTCGGCCATCGGCGGCCTGCGCTACGGCAAGTACGCCACGACGGTGGACATCTCGCCCGGCTTCAACTCGCTGTACTTCGCCTACGCCTTGGGTGGCATCAAGGGGCCGCTGGCCCTGACGCCCACCGCCGCCTCCCACACCGAATACCCGTCGGCCGAAAAGGCCTCATGGAAAGCAAGCTTGACCTATGAGCCGACACGGGACCTGACGCTCTATACCACCGTGTCCACCGGCTATCGCACACCCGTCTATAACGCCCGTGCCGGCAGCGTCAGCACGGTCAATCCCTCCGACCTGGTCATTCCGACCGGGGCGAGTTCGGATGATCTCACCAATTACGAGGTCGGCGTAAAGGGGCGCTGGTGGGATGGAAAGCTGCGCGCCAACCTCGCCGCCTACTACATCGACTGGCAGAACCTGCAGGTCCAGGCCAACCGCGTGTCGGACTCCGTGCAGTTCGCCACCAACATCGGCCGCGCCGAAAGCAAGGGGCTGGAGGCGGAAGTGACGCTGGAGCCCGTGTCCGGCCTGGTGCTGGGCCTGAACGGGGCGCTGAATGACGCCAAGGTGACGGAGCTGTCGGCGCAGGAAGCGCAGATTTCCGGCGCGGTGGACGGCACCAGCCTGGCGTCGCCCCATGTGCAGGGGTCGTTCTTCGGTACCTACAGCTACACGCTGTTCGGGGACACGCCCGGCTTCACCAGCTTCCAGGTCCAGCATGTCGGGTCGTTCCCGGTGGGCTTCCCCAACACCCCGGGCAAGCCGGGCACGCCCAGCGCCCTGTATGACCGCACCGACAGCTACACCCTGCTGAACCTGCAGACCGGCGCCACCTTCGGCAAGGTGACGGCAACCCTGTACGGTGAGAACCTGACCAACAGCCGGGCGATCACCTATGTGCATCCGGAGGCCTTCGTCTACAGCCGCTACGCCATTGTCCGGCCCCTGACGTTCGGCCTGCGGCTGGGGGCTGACCTGTGAGGGCGGCGATGACGCGGCGGCGCGGCTGGTTGGCGCTTGCCTGCCTGTGCCTGGCCATCACCTCGTGCGCGGACGCGCCCGTCGGCTCAGGCGACGCCCGGCCCCGGGTACGTACCGCCGGCGGCGTGGTGGAGGGGGTGATGGCTGCCGGCGCCCCCGGCACCGCCGTGGCGGCCTACAAGGGCATCCCCTACGCCGAGCCGCCGACGGGGGACCGGCGCTGGCGTCCGCCGGTTCCCGCCCATGGCTGGACCGGCGTGCGCGACGCGCGGGACTTCGGCCACGCCTGCCTGCAACCGCCACCGGCGCTGGGCAGCGTCTATTACGGCGGCATGGCCTCGATGAGCGAGGATTGCCTGACCCTGAATGTCTGGGCCCCGGCGGACGCCAGGCATGCGCCGGTCATGGTCTGGATCCATGGCGGCGCCCTGGTGGGGGGCGGCAGTTCCGAACCCCTCTACGATGGCGCCAACCTGGCGCGACAGGGCATCGTCGTCGTCTCCATCAATTATCGCCTGGGGCTCCTGGGCTATCTGGCGCACCCGGCCCTCGGCGCCGAATCCCCCCAGCACCTGTCCGGCAATTACGGCCTGCTGGACCAGATCGAGGCGCTGCGCTGGGTGCGCGCCAACATCGCGGCCTTCGGCGGCGACCCTGGCAAGGTCACCATCGCGGGCGAGTCCGCCGGCGGGCTCAGCGTGCTCGGCCTGATGGCCAGCCCGGCCGCGCACGGCCTGTTCCGGGGCGCCATCACGCAGAGCGGCTACATGCCCGCATACCGCGCGCTGCATGAGGATACGCTGGGCCTGACATCCGCCGAGGCGGCGGGGGCCGCCCTGGGCAAGCTGGCCGGGGCCACCGACGCGGCGGCCCTGCGCGCGGCCGACCTGGTGGCGCTGTTCAAGGCCGGCCTGGCCACCGGCTGGCAGCCGGAGCCGGTGATCGACGGCGTCACCCTGCCGCGGCAGTTGGCGGAGACCTTCGCCCGGGGGGAACAGGCGAGGGTTCCGGTGCTGGCCGGCTTCAACGAGGGGGAGATCCGGTCGCTGCCCTTCCTGATGCCCAAGGCGCCGGACACGCCCGCCGCCTATCAGGCGGACGTCCGCCGCCGCTTCGGGGCCGAGGCCGCCACCTATCTCGCGGTCTATCCCGGTGCCGACCCGCGGGCCGACGTCATGGCCTCCATCCGCGACGGCCTGTACGGCTGGGCCGCCCAGTACGTGGCCCGGCAGCAGGCGGCGGTGGGCCAGCCGGCCTTCCTCTACTATTTCCGCCACGCCACACCGGCCGAGAAGGCCCGCGACCTGGCGGCTTTCCATGCCAGTGAGCTGCCCTATGTCTTCGGCCAGGTGGGACCGGATGCCGCGCTGGGTCCCAACTGGCCCCGCCCGCCGCTGACCGACGCGGAAGCCAGGCTGTCGCGGGCGATGATGGGGTATTGGGTCTCCTTCGTCCGCGATGGCGTTCCCGCCGCTCCGGGGGAAGTGGCGTGGCCCCGGTACGATGTGGGGCAGGGCGGCTACCTCGACATCGATGACCAACCCACCGCCCAGCGCGCTTTGCAACCCGCCGCCTTCACCCTTGCCGACACGCTGGTCGCCAAGCGACGCCAACAAGGGCGCGCCTGGCGGCTCGACATCGGCTTTTCCGCCTTTTAACCGTACTGGCGAGGCGGGGCGCCAAGCAGGCGCCCCACCAATCCGGTCGGGAGTTTGGAGCTTATGAGCGACGTCAATCAGCCTACCCGTGGCCGGGGCCACAAAGCCCGCGTCCGCGAAGAGTCCATCGAACGCATCCTGGACGCGGCCGAACAGCTGTTCGCCGAGTTCGGCTACCACGGCTTCACGTTGAAGGACGTCGCCGCGCGCGTCGGGGTCAGTTCCACGCTGATCCACTACCACTTCAACGGCAAGGACAGCATCTGCGAGGCGGTCTGGGCGCGCCGGGCGCCGCTGTCCGCCCGCAACCGCCTGGAGGCCATGCGGCGCTACGCCGAGGAGGTGGGGGACAAGGTGACGGTGGAAGGCGCGCTCAGCGCCTGGATCGACGCCGACCTGGACGTGCAGATCGACGATGCGGAGCACTGGACGGCCTTCGGCAAGATCGCGGCTCAGGCCAACAGCGCCGCCGGCTGGGGCGCGGAAAAGATGACGAAGTACTTCAATCCGGTCGTCCTGGCGCTGATCGACCTGCTGAAGAAGGCCATGCCGGAGTGCGATGAGGAGACGATCTTCTGGGGGTATCACTTTGTCTCCGGCGCCATGACCCACAACATGGCCCGCACCGGCCGCCTGGACGAGCTGTCCCACGGCCTGTGCTCCTCCAGCGATTTCGTTTCCATCAAGCGGCACATGGCCAAGTTCATGGCCGCCGGCTTCGAGGCGATCTGCCGCCAGGCGGCCGCCGACAAGCAGAACCGGACCGGTTGAACGATGGCGGATCGATACAACACCCCCAAGTCCGCGATTTCCGCCCCGTCTTCCGCCTCATCTCCCGCTGGGACGATGCAGCCCTACGCGCTCACGCTGGATCGCTTCATCGACCATGCGGCCAAGTGGCATGGTGCCACCGAGGTGGTGACGGTGGGGGGCGGGGGGCACAGCGGCCGCATCGGTTACGCCGCCCTGCGGGACCGCAGCCGGCGGCTGTCCGGCGCCTTCCGCGCGCTGGGCCTGCGGGCCGGCGACAATCTGGGCCTGCTGGCCTGGAACAGCCAGGCCCACCTGGAATGCTGGTACGGCGCGCTGGGCGTCGGCATCGTGTGCCACACGTTGAACCCCCGCCTGTCGCCCGCCCACCTGGCCGGCATGATCCACCAGGCGGCCAACCGCGTGCTGGTGGTCAGCGCCGACCTGACGGCCCTGGCCGGAACGCTGGTCCAGCTCTGCCCCACCATTGACCATGTGGTGGTGCTGGAGGAACCGGGCAGCGCCGCGGTCCCGCCGGACTACGACCGTGTCACCAGCTGGCTTCATGAGGACCTGCTGGCGAGATTGGGGGCGGAGATGGCGTGGGGCGGCTTCGATGAGAATGCGCCGGCCGGCCTATGCTTCACCTCCGGCACCACCGGGGCGCCCAAGGGCGTGACCTACACCCACCGGTCGAACTACCTGCACACCGTCCACCAGTTGCAGGCGGATGCCAGTGGCCTGACGGCGCGGGACAGCGTGCTGGTCGCCGTGCCCATGTTTCATGCCAACGGCTGGGGCTTCCCCTTCTCCGGCCCGGGGGTGGGGGCCAAGCTGGTCCTGCCCGGGCGCCACCAGGACGGCGCCAGCCTGGCGCGGGTGATCAACACGGAGGGCGTGACCGTGGCGGCCGGTGTGGCCACCGTCTGGCTGGGCCTGGTCGACCACCTGGACCGCACCGGCGGGGAAACGCCCACGCTGCGGCGGATCATGCTGGGTGGTGCCGCCGTGCCGCAGGCCTTGATGGACCGGCTGGAGCGGCGGCTGGGGGCGCTCGTGCAAACCAGCTGGGGCATGACCGAGCTGTCGCCCCTGGGCACCACCGCGTCGCCGACGGCGCCCGTGCGGCGGGCCGCGCAGTCGGGCCGCCCGCCCCTGGGCGTCGACCTGCTGCTGACCGACGCCGACGGCGCGCCGCTGCCTGAGCAGCGCGGCCAGGCCGGGCGGCTGCGGGTGCGTGGCGCCAGCGTCGTGGAACGCTATTTCGGGCAGGACGCGCCCGCGGTGGACGCCGATGGCTGGTTCGACACCGGCGACCTGGCCATCATCGACGCGGATGGCAACGTCAGCATCACCGGCCGGGCCAAGGACCTGATCAAGTCCGGCGGGGAATGGATCAACCCGATGGAGATCGAGGCCATCGTCGGCGCCTTGCCCGGGGTGGCGCAGGTCGCCGTCATCGCCCGCGCGGACGCCAAGTGGGGCGAACGCCCCGTCCTGGTGGTCGAGGTGTGCCAGGACGCCAAGGTCACCGACCAGGCGCTGCTGGACGCGCTGCGGCCCCGGGTTCCATCCTGGTGGCTGCCTGACGCCATCGTGCGGCTGGCCGGCATGCCGCTGGCGGCCACGGGCAAGATCGACAAGGCGCGATTGCGGGCCGACCACGGCTGACACGCTGTGGGCCCGCGACCGGAGCCACCGCAGGTTTCAGGGGAGCATGGCGGACTGGAAGCCGAGGGTAAGCAAAGCGGCTGGCATCTGAGGGACCAAAACAAACCAAAACAAAAGGGATGGACATGACCACGACACGGCGTGATGTACTGGCAGGATTGACGGCGGCCACGGCGCTGGGTGCCCTGCCGGCGCGGGCGGCATCCCGCCCGGCCATGCCCCCGGGCTTCCTGTGGGGGGCGGCCATCTCCGCCCATCAGAGCGAGGGCAACGACGTCAACTCCGACAGCTGGCTGCTGGAGCACCTGCCGGAGACGGTCTACAAGGAACCGTCCGGCAGCGCCTGCGACAGCTACCACCGGTATGAACAGGACTTCGCCATCGCCCGGTCCATCGGGCTGAACTGCTATCGCTTCGGCATCGAGTGGGCACGGATAGAGCCGGAGCCGGGCCAGTTCTCACAAGCCGAGCTGGATCATTACGTCAAGGTACTCGCCGCCTGCCGGGCGCAGGGGCTGCTGCCCATCGTCACCTACAACCACTTCACCGTCCCCCTCTGGTTCGCCAAGCGCGGCGGGTGGGAAGCGCCGGACAGCCCCGACCTGTTCGCCCGCTTCTGTGAGCGGGCGACGCGGGCCCTGGGTGACCAGATCGGCATGGCCTCCCCCTTCAACGAGGCCAATATACATCTGCTGGTCAAGGTCCTGCGGGGTGGCGCCACGCCGGAATACCGCGCTGCCCGCAGCGCCATGATCGCCGCCGCCGCGCGGGCGACCGGCGCGCCGCAATTCTCCTCCATCCTGTTCGCGGATCCCGACCGCATCGACGCCCACCTGCTGCAGGCCCATGCCCAGGCCTATCAGGCCATCAAGGCGGGGCCGGGGGACTTTCCCGTTGGCGTCACGCTGACCACCCAGGCCGTCGAGGCGGTGGGCGACAACAGCCAGGCCCCGGCGGTGGAGGCCATGCTGTACGGCGGCTGGTGGGATGCGGTGAACGCCAGCGACTTCGTCGGCGTGCAGGCCTATACGCGCCTGCGCGTCGGCGCCAACGGCCTGGTGGCGGCACCCCAGGGCGCCGAAATGACGGCCGCCGGGTATGAGTACCATCCCCAGGCGCTGGGGAAGGTGATCCGCCTGGCCGCGACCAAGACCACCAAGCCCATCTACGTCACCGAAAGCGGCATCGCCACCGAGGATGACGCGCGGCGGGCCGCCTGGCTGGACGCCTGCGTCGCGGAGGTGGAGCAGTGCCTGCGCGACGGCATCGGTGTCCACAGCTACATCTACTGGTCGCTGCTGGACAACTTCGAATGGACCCAAGGCTATGGCCAGCGCTTCGGCCTGGTGGCGGTGGACCGCGCCACCTTCGCGCGCACACCCAAGCCCAGCGCCCAGCACTTCGCGGAGATCATCCGCGGCCGTTGAGCTCTTTAATGCGAGTTTTCCGAGAGTTTTGGCAGAGGCATAAACAAACAGGGGACGACGTCATGGCGGGATTTTGGAAGCGCGCGGCGCTGGGCGCCGCGCTATGGGCCGGCGTCATCCCGGCGCAGGCACAGACCACCGCGTCCGGCCCGGCCGACTATGGCGTCGACGCCAACTGGCTCTGCCGCCCGGGTCGCGCCGACGCCTGCGCCCAGGATGAGACGGCCACCGTCATAAGCGCGGATGGGCATCTGACGCGGGAGGCCCACACCCCCGCCACCGACCCGCCCATCGACTGCTTCTACGTCTACCCCACCGTATCGCGCGACCCAGGCGGCAACAGCGACCTGATACCCGGCCCGGAGGAGCGCTTCGTGGTGCAGGGGCAGTTCGCCCGCTTCGCCGCGCGCTGCCGGCCCTTCGCCCCGATGTACCACCAGGTGACCCTGACGGCGCTGCACGCGCGCATGACCGGCGCGACCAGCCCAGTGCCGGACCGCGCGCTGGCCTACAACGATGTGCTGGCGGCCTGGCGTCATTACCTGACCCATGACAACAACGGCCGGGGCGTCGTCCTTATCGGCCACAGCCAGGGCTCCGCCGTGCTGATGCAGTTGGTCAAAAGTGAGATCGACGGCCAGCCCGCGCAGGGGCGACTGGTGTCGGCCATCCTGCTGGGCGCCAACGTGGTTGTCCCCGACGGTGCCGATGTCGGGGGGACGTTCAAACACATCCCTGCCTGCCGCGCGGTGGAGCAGACGGGCTGCGTCATCTCCTACGTTTCCTTCCGCGACACGGCGCCCCCGCCGGCGGGTGGCGCCTTCGGCCGGGCCATGGACCCGCTGTCGCCGCAGGTGGCCGCCCACGCCCACGCCCTGTGCACCAACCCGGCGAACCTGGCGGGGGGTGCGGGGACCCTGCGCAGTTATTTCCCCGCCGATTTCGGCGCCTGGGCTCCTACCGGCTTTTCCTGGATCCAAACGGGCCAGAAGATCGACACGCCCTTCGTGACCACGCCAGGGCTGCTCAGCGGCCGGTGCGTCACCGATGGGCCCGTCACCTACCTGGCCATCCACGTCAACGCGGCCGCTGACGACGTGCGGGTCCACGACATCCCGGGTGATGTGATCGTCGATGGCCGCCTGTTCCCCGATTGGGGGCTGCATCGCATCGACATGCACGAAACCATTGGGGACCTGGTGGATATCGTCGGCCGCCAGGGTGCCGCCTACGCCGCGGCGCATCCTTCCCGGTGAACCAGCGGCGCATGCCGCTGTAGGACGCGATAGCGTGCGCCGGAGGTTTCCGGGAAGCGCCCGGCGTATGATGGAACATAAAAAAAATGGGAGGAGAGATGACTGACACGGCGCCGGCGTCCGGCACGTCCATCGTCAAGGTCGCGGTCACGGCCGCGGCCGCGGCGGCCATCGAATGGTATGACTTCTTCATATACGGCACGGCCGCCGCCCTGGTGTTCCCGGCCCAGTTCTTTCCCAGCGATCTGCCCCCGTTCGTGGCACAGATCGCGGCGTTCAGCACCTTTGCCGTGGGTTTCATCGCCCGCCCGGTGGGGGGCGTCCTGTTCGGACATCTGGGCGACAGGGTGGGGCGCAAGCGGGCGCTGACCGGCGCGCTGCTGGTCATGGGGCTGGCCACCACCGGCATCGGCCTGCTGCCCAGCTACGCCCATGTCGGGGCCATGGCGCCGCTGGCCCTGGTGGTGCTACGCTTCGCCCAGGGCTTGGCCGTGGGCGGGCAATGGGGTGGCGCCGCCCTCATGGCCATCGAGAGCGCGCCGGCGGGCCGGCGCGGCTTCTACGGCAGCTTCGTCCAGATCGGCGTGCCGGCCGGCTTGGTGCTGGCCAACGTCGTTTTCCTGGCCGTCAGCACGGGCGTATCGCCGCAGGATTTCCAGGCCTGGGGTTGGCGCCTGCCTTTCCTGCTCAGCGTCGTGCTGGTCGCCATCGGCGCCTACATCCAGTTCCGCCTGGAAGAGCCGGAGGCGTTCGAGAAGGCCGCGGTGGCGCCCGGCGCGCGGCGGGAACTGCCGCTGGCCCGGGTGCTGCGCGGCCACCTGCCGGACGTGCTGCTGGCCGGCGGCGCCTTCGTCGCCAACAACACCTGCTTCTACGTGGCCATCACCTATGTCGTCGCCTATGGCACCACCACCCTGGGCATCGCGAAGGAAACGCTGCTGACGGCGGTGATGCTTGCCAGCGCGCTGATGGCGCCCGTCCTGATCGCCTGCGGCGGAATATCCGACCGCTACGGGCGCCGGGGCATCTTCATGGTCGGCGCCGTGCTGGCCGGCCTGTGGGCCTTCGCCCTGTTCCCCTTGCTCGAGACCGGGTCGCCTCCGCTCATCATCATGGCCATCACGGGGGAGATGTTCTTCCTCAGCCTGATGTACGGGCCGCAGGCGGCGTTGTTCGCCGAACTGTTCCCGGTGGAGGTGCGGTATTCCGGCGCGTCTCTCGGCTACCAGATCGGGTCCGTCGTGGGCGGCGGCTTGGCACCCATCATCGCCACCGCCCTGTTCGCGCGGTTCCAGTCGACTCTGTCGATTGCGGTCTACCTGGGCGCCATGTGCGCCGTCTCATTCCTGAGCGTTTGGATGCTCCGCCTCAGGGCCCGGCCTTCCCCTGCCTGACCCCCGTCCGCTGGCGGACGGGGGCTGCAAAGGCCTCAGGGTAGCGCCACAGTGGCGGTGGCGGGCTGGGTGTTCCAGCCGCGCAGGGCCACCTTGGGCTGCCCCTGGGCCAGGCCGGCGGGATAGGCGATGGTGACCTCGCGCCGGTCGCCCGGCAGCAGGGAGACGTAGTTGTCGCTGGCGTAGGCGGGCAGCAGGCGGCTGCCGTCGGCGTTCTGCAGGGTCAGCTTGTTCATCAATGACGCGCCAGTGCCGGTGTTGGTCAGGGTCACATGCACCTTGACCTCGTCGCCCACCCGCTCCGCCGTGGTGGCCACGGTGACGGCCTGGGGCGCCAGGTCGTTCAGGCGGCGGGTGGCGGCCTCGTCGGTCACGCGCCAGTAGACGTTCTGCGACACCGGCCCCTTGGCGTCGGCCAGTTCCAGTTCCACCAGCACCAGGCCGTTGGCCTGCAGGGCGGCGGCCAGGTCCAGCTTGGTCACCGCCGTGGCGGCGTCGGCCGGGGCGTCCACCTTCTGGGTGTGGTCGCTGACCGTCTTGCCCTCCACCGTCAGGACACGGGCGCGCAAGATCAGGCCTTTTGCCGCCTCCCGGGTGTTGTTGACCACGGCGACGCCATCATCCGGCGCGTTCAGCTGCACGTGCAGGGGCTCCGCCGCCTTCTGCACGCCGTAGAAGGCGCCGTGGGTGTCGTAGTCGTGGCTCATGATCTGCCAATTGGTGCTGGGCCAGGCCGGTTGCGTCATCCACAGCAGGCGGCCGCTGTTCACCGTCCACAGGCCGGCGTTCATGCCCTCGAAGATGGCCCGGTGGCTCTCATAGTTCATCAGTTGGGCCTTGCGCTCGAAGTCGGCCAGGCTGGTGGCCTCTCCCAGCTTGCGGTCCATCGCCGCCATGAAGCCGTGGGTGTCGCCATTCCCGCTTTGGTGCCAGTCGTGATAGGCCCAGGTGTCGCTGACCGGCCAGCGGTCGGCCTCCGGCACCGCCGCCTGGAACGCCTCCAGCGTGGGGAAGGAGGGCGTGCCCACCTCCACCGCGAAGCCCCGGGACAGCTTGGTGAAGTACAGCGACGGGTCGCGGTAGTCGTAGGGGCCGCTGTCCTGCAGGTTCACCCGGTTGGAACTGCCGCTGTAATAGCGGGTGCCGTCCAGGGTGGTGACCAGGCTTTCCAGTCCCTCGTTCAGCACCGGCTGCGGCACGCCCTCATTGCGGCCGAACCACAGCACGATGGAGGGATGGTTGCGGTAGCGGCGGATGACGTCGGCGGCGTTGTCCAGGAACAGCGGAACGTCCTGGGCCTCGATGTTGTAGTCCTGGGTGCTTTCCCAGAAATCATTCAGCACCATCAGGCCGTACTCGTCCGCCAAATCGAAGAACACATCCTCCGTGTTCTGGCCGACCCAGTTGCGGATGATGTTGACGTGGGCCTCGCGGTGCAGGCGGAAGTAGGGCTCCAGCCGGTCCCGCGACACGCGCTTGCGCCAGTCGTCGGTACCCCAGCTGCCGCCGCGGGCGGGCACGCGCACGCCGTTGACCTTCAGGACCATGTAAGGGGCCAGGCTGCTGTCCTCCAGCGGCTTCACCGCCGGCGATTTCTCGGCTCCCGGCACCAAGGAGGAGACCCAGCCGCCGGCCACCTTGTGGATGCCGGTGTGGCTGCCGTCCACCACCTGCTGGCCGGGCGCCAGGGTGGGATCGACCTCCACCCGGCGCAGGTGCCCGCCCTGGTCCATCAGCGACAGCTCGTAACTGACCTCACGGATGCCGAAACGGGTGTGCTTCTCATCCGACTTGGTGCCACCGGCCGCCGCCGTCAGGGTCAGAGTGTACAACGCCGGCTCGCCCAGACCGTTGGGCCACCACAGCTTGGGGTTCTTCACGGTAAGTTGCGGGAATTCGGCGGGCGTAAGGGTGACGCTGCCGGCACCGGGCGCCAGGGTCACGGTCTTGGCGACCGTCACGTCGTCGAAGGCGGCGCGGATCTCGGCCTGTACCGGCTGGCCGGTCAGGTTCTCCACCGGCACGGTGATGGTGATGTCCGCCTTGCTGGTGTCGGGCAGGGGCAGCTTGGTCACCACCTGGCTGTCACCGATGCGCACCGGGCCGGTGGCGGTCAAGGTCACGTCCTGCCACAGGCCGGTGTTGCGGTCGCGGACGGACGGGATCCAGTCCCAGCCTTCGCTGGCGATGAAGGTGGGACCGTCCAGGGCCTGCATGCCGCCGTTCTCCCCCACACCGGCGGCGATGGACTGCTCATGCGGCAGGCCAGGGTGGGGCGGCGGGGTGATCTTGACCGCCAGCACGTTCTTTTGCCCGGGGCGCAGGCGGCCGGTGACGTCGAACTGGCCCCGGATGAAGGCGCCCTTGACACCGCCCAGCCTCTCCCCGTTCAGCCACACCTCGGCGGCGTAGTTGATGCCCTTGAAGGTCAGCAGCGGATGGCGACCGTCCAGGGTGGCGGGCGCGTCGAATTCGGTGCGGTACCAGTAGGCCTGCCGGTTCAGGCTTTCCGGGATGGCCAGGTTGTTCAGGCCGTAGTCGGGGTTGGGATAGACGCCCCGGTCGACCAGGGTGGTCAGCACCGTGCCGGGTACGGTCGCCACATACCAGGACGCGGCGTCGAAGCCGGGCAGGGAGACGCGGGCGCCGTCGCCCTGCACCTTGGGCCCTTCCGCCAGGCGCCAGCCGCCCACGGTCCACGTGTCGGCACCATCGGCCTTCAGCGCCGGGCCGGTGGGCAACGGCTTGGCCACGGGCTTGGAGAAGGGGGCGCCGGACCTGGGCAGGGTCCAGGCGTCCTGCGGCGTCACCTGGCCCATCATCTGCTTCACCTGCACCGGCCAGGTGGGGCTGGCGGCCTCGAAATTGATCAGGCCGGCATCGGGCTTGTTCTGGGCGGCGGCCCTGGCCTCGTCAGCCGTCAGCGCCTTGCCCATGACGGTGAAGCCGGCGATGCGGCCGGCGAAGGCGCCGCCCGCGCGCGGCGCCAAGCCCACCACGGGGCTGACGGCGCCTTGGGCCGGCATGCCGTGGGCGATCTCCGCCCCATCCAGGAACAGGCGCGCGGTCTTGCCGTCGAAGCTGGCCAGGGCATGGTGCCAGGTTCCGGACTTCACGGCCGCGCCGCCGGTGATGGCCTCAGCGCCGGTACGCAAGGACAGCTTGCCACCGGTCAGCGCCAGGTAGCGGCCCTGGGCCGGGTCGCCCAAACCGGCGACCAGCATGGTGCCGGGCGCCACCTCATCGGCCTGGAACCAAGCGGACAGGGTCCAGGGGCCGGCGGCGGGCAGCGTCACGCCGGTCAGCGGCTTGGTCAGCCCGTCACCGCCCGCCAGGATGACGGCGTTGTAGGGGCCGTACACCGGGGTGGAATCGGCCGCGTGCGCCTCCAGCGGCGCCATAAGGGCGGCAGTCACCATCAGGGATGCCCACAGCAGGCTGCGGCCTGCCTTGTTCGTCTTGGAACCACGCATCTCGAAGACCTCCCTCCCTTGGGGGCTCAAGGCCGAGCCGCCCGTTTTTCTTTGATCTCGAACTGGGGCGGTTTTGGAGCGCCACGTCCGGTTTTGCCAGTTGAAGACGGCCATGATGAAGGGCTATCGACAAACAGGCGATCGCAATTTAATAAAACAAATTGGTTAAATAAAAAAGAGGGAGGAAGCGGGATCATGGTGTTTTTATTCTTAAGCATCGCCACGGCCGCTCTGGCCGGCCTGCTGTTCGGTTTCGACACGGCGGTCATCGCCGGCGTCACCGGCGATCTGCGCATGGTCATGGGTCTGTCACCGGGTGCGGTGGGTGTCACCGTGTCCAGCGCCTTGGTGGGCACCTGCATCGGCGCCCTGGGCGCCGGGCGGCCAGGCGACCGCTATGGCAGCCGTGACTGCCTGCGGGTCATGGCGCTGTTATACCTGGTGTCGGGCGTGGGGTCGGCGTGCGCGTGGAACTGGCCGTCCCTTGTCTTCTTCCGCTTCATCGGTGGCCTGGGCATCGGCGGCTCGTCGGTGCTGGCCCCCGTCTACATCGCGGAGATCGCGCCGCCCCGGCGCCGGGGCGCGCTGGTCGGCCTGTTCCAGCTGAACATCGTGCTCGGCATCCTGGTCGCCTATCTCAGCAACTACGCCGTGGGGGGCTTGGGCCTGGGGGATGCCGAATGGCGGTGGAAGCTGGCGGTGACCGCGCTGCCGTCGGCCGTCTTCTTGGCGTTGCTGGCCTTCATTCCCCACAGCCCGCGCTGGCTGGCGACGAAAGGCAGGGTGGAGGCGGCGGCGGCGGTGCTGCGGCGCATGGGGATGGCCGGCGTGGACGCCGCAGCGCAGGCTTTGGCGTCGGCCAGGCGGGAGGGGGCCAGGCGGGAGGAGGAAGGGCGCCTGTCCTGGCGCCGTCACCGCCGGCCCATCCTGCTGGCGGTCAGCCTAGCGCTGTTCAACCAGTTCAGCGGCATCAACGCCATACTCTACTACCTGAACGACATCTTCACCGCCGCCGGCTTCGGCAAGGTC
This sequence comes from Azospirillum sp. B4, assembly GCF_000333275.1. Taxonomy (GTDB): domain Bacteria; phylum Pseudomonadota; class Alphaproteobacteria; order Azospirillales; family Azospirillaceae; genus Nitrospirillum. The sequence continues at coordinate 16,992 of NZ_BACU01000303.1, forward strand.
TCGGCCGACCTGCAATCGGTGGCGGTGGGGGCGACCAACCTCCTGTTCACCGGCGTCGCCATGACGGTCATTGACCGGGCGGGACGCAAGACCCTGCTGCTGATCGGCGCCGTGGGCATGACGGCCAGCCTGGCACCCGCCGCGCTGATCCTGTCCGGTGTGGGCGGCGGTGCCTATCTGATCTGGGCCTTGCTGGGCTTCATCGCCTCTTTCGCGTTCAGCCAGGGGGCGGTCATCTGGGTCTATATCGCGGAGATCTTCCCCACGGCGGTGCGCGCGCGCGGGCAAAGCCTGGGCAGCGCCACCCATTGGCTGGCCAACGCCTTTCTCTCCGGCGTCTTTCCCCTGGTCGCGACATATTCAAAGGGGGCGCCCTTCTTCCTGTTCGCCGCCATGATGGCGGTGCAGTTCGTCGTGGTGCTGCTGTTCTTCCCGGAGACCAAGCGCGTGTCGCTGGAGGAGATGGCCGAACGGCTGGAAACCTGACCGAGGCGACCCCCAGGCCGTCGCCGCCCGGTATTTTGCACCGTTCCCAACCGGGGTGATGATCCCCGCGCGCCGGTATGCTAGCGTGGCCACGGGCAGGTCAGGCGCCAGATAATTTCAAGTTGTCTCGCGCGGAAAAGCGGCCCGCTTCTTGGCTTTATTTGATAATCACGGCCTGGGCGATTTAAGAGTGGGACAAGGGTGATGGGGAAGCGTGTATTGGTGTGCGGTGCCGGCGGTTTTATCGGCAGCCATCTGGTTACCCGGCTGAAGGCCGAGGGATGCTGGGTCCGGGGCGTGGATTTGAAGTTCCCGCGCTACGCGCCCACCGAGGCGGACGATTTCGTCATCGGCGACCTGCGGCAGGCGGACTTCGTGCGCGGCGTCGTCGACCAGCCCTTCGATGAGGTTTACCAGCTGGCGGCCGACATGGGCGGTGCCGGCTATGTCTTCACCGGCGACCATGACGCCGACATCATGCACAACTCGGCCCTGATCAACCTGAACGTCCTGGAGGCGCTACGCCGGCGCAACTGCAAGAGGGTGTTCTATTCCTCCTCCGCCTGCATGTACCCCCAGGAGAACCAGGAGGATCCGGACAACCCGAACTGCGCCGAGGACAGCGCCTATCCCGCCCATCCGGACAGCGAATACGGGTGGGAAAAGCTGTTCTCCGAGCGGCTCTACCTGGCCTATGGCCGCAACCACGGCCTGTCGGTGCGCATTGCCCGCTATCACAACATCTTCGGCGAATTGGGCTCGTGGCAGGACGGCAAGGAGAAGGCGCCCGCCGCCATGTGCCGCAAGGTCGCCCAGTGCCCCGATGGCGGCACCATCGAGGTCTGGGGCGACGGTCGGCAGACGCGGTCGTTCCTGCATGTCAGCGAGTGCCTGGAGGGCACGCTGCGCCTGATGCGCTCTGATTTCACCGGGCCGGTGAACATCGGCTCGGATGAGATGGTCACCATCAACGATCTGATCGACCGTATCGCCCGCATCGCCGGCAAGACGGTGCGCCGCAACCACATTCCCGGGCCCCTGGGGGTGCGCGGTCGCAATTCCGACAATCGGCTGATCGCCGAAAGGCTGGGCTGGGCGCCCAGCCTGCCTCTGAACAACGGTCTGGAGCGCACCTACGCCTGGATCAGTGCGCAGGTCGCCCAAGGAAAGAAGGACGCCTGATCGCGGGGACTACCCCAGGCGCATGGACAGTTCCACATCCTCGGCGAAGGGCGTGGACAGATAGCCGCTTGCGGGCGACCGCACACGGGCCAGGTAGTCGGGGCTGTGGTCGGCGTTGTCGGCGATGATCAGCGCTCCAGGCCGCAGGTGGCTTTCCACCAGGGCCAGGATCTCCGGATACAGCGCCTTGGCGCCGTCCAGCAGCAGCAGGTCGATGCTGTCGGGCAGGTCGGCGCCCAGCGTCTTCAGGGCGTCGCCCTGCCGGATCTCCACCAGGTCGGCCAGGCCACCGGCGGCCAGGTTGGCTTGCGCCCGCGCGATCTTGGATGGCTCGAACTCCGTGGTGATCAGCCGGCCGCCGCCGTTGTCGCGCAGGGCCGCCGCCAGATGCAGGGTGGAAATGGCGAAGGACGTGCCGAACTCCACGATGGCGCGTGCCCCCATGCCGCGCGCCAGCATGTAGAGCAGGGTGCCGGTCTCCCGCGACACCGCCAGCGGCATGTCCTTCAGGGCGCCGTAGAAAGCCAGGTAGTCGGTCTTGCTGCGCATCAGGCGCGTCCGTTCCTCCGGCGACAGGGCGGTCGCGGCCGGAATGGAGGCTGGCGAAGTGGCCTCGGCTTCCGCGAACAGCCGGTCAAGCAAGGGGGCCAGCGGGGTGGTGGTCAGGGTGTTCATGGGCATGGTCCCGGGGTTTGGATCAGGCGCCGTCTTGCGCCGGCCTCAAAATACGACTAATCCGTCAGGTTCCCTATTCGCATTGCCGAAGACGCCCATGGCCGATCGCCGAAGCCCGCAGATTTCCTCACGAAAACAGCCCCGGCAGGCCCGTTCGACGGATCTGGTCGCCACTATCCTGGAGGCGGCGCTTCAGGTTTTGGCGGCGGAGGGGGCGGCGCGTTTCACCACCGCGCGCGTGGCGGAGCGGGCGGGGGTCAGCGTCGGGTCGCTGTACCAGTACTTCCCCAACAAAGCCGCCATCCTGTTCCGCCTGCAAAGCGATGAGTGGCGGCGGACGTCCGACCTGCTGCGCGCCATCCTGGAAGACAGGGGCATGCCGCCGTTGGACCGCCTGCGGGCCTTGGTCCATGCCTTCATCCGTTCGGAGTGCGAGGAGGCGGCGATGCGCGTGGCCCTCAGCGACGCCGCCCCCCTCTACCGCGACGCGCCGGAAGCCGGGGAGGCCAAAGCCTCGGGCGCCGGCATAGTCGACACCTTCCTGCGGGAGGCGCTGCCCCAGGCTTCGGATGCGGTCCGGGCCATGGCGGGGGACCTGATCAAGACCACGCTCAGCGCCGTGGGCAAGGAATTCTCCGAAACCCCGCGTACGGAAGCGGAGATCGTGGCCTACTCCGACGCCCTGGCCGACATGGTTTGCGCGTATTTACGTGATCTGGCCAAGGATTGACGCTTCCCATCCATCGCCTGGACAGGATTTGGCTCTAAGGCATCGGCGGGCGCAGGTCGCACAGGGGACCGCGCAGTCGGGATTTGGCCTGCGGCCCGGCGTCGGTGAAGGCCAGGTAGCCGCCCTTGGGGCCAAAGGCCGGCCAGTGGACCAGGCCCTTGCCGTTGGGGTCGCCGCTGCGGGCGAAGTTGATCCAGTAGCGTTGCACGGTGGGCGTGGCGTCGCCCGGGGCGCCGGCCGGCAGTCCGCTGAACAGGAAGGGCAGGTCGCTGCCGTGGGTGACGGGCCCCTTCGCCGGGCTGCGGTCGAAGTGATAGACCCAGGTGGGGATGTGCCGGGCGGCCTGCGCGGCCGCCACATGCAGCGATGGGCAACGGAAGGTCAGGTCGTCGGCCAGCTGCGTCGCCACGTCGCCCAGGCGCGGGTCGGGGGCCGGCGCGATACCGTCCTTGACGCCATAGAACGCCAACGCCTGCGGGGCCTTGGGACCGAAGGCCCGGTGGATGGTGGGCACCACCGCGTCCGGCCCGCCGTACAGCGTCAACTCGCGCGCCAGGCTGCCGATCATCAGGGGCACGGGGGCGGCGTCGGCCAGCAGATCCTCCGGCGCCTTGGGCAGGACCCAGCCATCCACCACCGCCTGCAACCAGATGAAGCTGTCGTCGGCGATGGTGCTTGGCTTCAGCGTGTCGGTCGCCGCCAGGATGTCGGCGCCGGACAGGGCGCGCAACTGCGCCAGGGTCTGGACGCCCGCCGCGTCCAGCACCTGTTGGCCCAGGGTCTCATTTTCCGCCAGGCTTCGCGGTGGCACACCGAAGCCCGCCGTGCCGCTCTGCGCGATGGCCTTGGCGAACAGGCCACGGGCCTCGGGCGCCAGCATCAGCTGGCCCACATCCTGCCCGCCGGCGGATTCCCCGAAGATGGTGATGTTGTCGGGATCGCCGCCAAACAGGGCGATGTTCCGCCGCACCCAGGCCAGCGCCGCCATCTGGTCCATCAGGGCATAGTTGCCCGAGGCATGGTGGGGCGATTCAGCCGTCAGTTCGGACAGCGACAGGAAGCCGAAGGCGCCCAGCCGGTATTGCAACGCCACCAGCACCACGCCTTGGTCGGCAAGGTTGGAGAGCACGGTACCGTCGGCGCCTCCCGCCCGGTTGGCGCCGCCGTGGATCCAGACCATTACCGGCAAGGCCTTGGCCGGTGTCATCGCCGGCGTGCGGATATCCAGGTACAGGCAATCCTCCTGGCTGCGCGCCGCCAGGGCGTCGTTCCAGCCATAGGGCGCTTGCAGGCAGGGAGGGGAGGGATGGGTGGCCTCGCGGACGCCCGTCCAGGTCAGGGGCTGCGGCGGTTCCCAGCGCAGCCGGCCCACAGGGGGCTGGGCGAAGGGGATGCCCAGGAAAAGCGCGCCGCCTTGGCCCGTGGCTTGGCCTGCCAAGGCACCCGTGCTGGTGACGACGTGCGGTGGGGCCATGGCCTGGGCGGGCCCGGCCGGAAGCGGACACAGGCCCACCATCCAGGCGGATGCCAGGACGCTGATGAAAAATGTCCGGAAACTCCGCCGACGCATGGGCCGCCCTCCCTGGCTCGCTTATGGCGGTCAATTAAATGAATTCGTTTTTGTTAATCAAGCGCCGTGCTCTGTCCTAACAGGACAGAGGGGCGCCTCAGTTGTCCGCTGTCTTCATCAAGGCGGCACGGCTGGGCAGCAGGCGGTCGGTGAAGGACAGCATGCCGGCACCAATGGCGGGGGCGTCGGCGGCCATGGCGGCGCGCAGGACAGGCGCCACCTGGGGTACCAGGTGCCGGTGGTCGGCCAGGCGGCTGTTCAGGGCCGCAGCCAGGCGATCCACCAGCGCGGCGGGCAGCCGGCCACCCAGGAAGACGGCCTCGGGATTGACCAGGCAGTTGGTGGCCACCAGCGGGTCGGTCATCAGGTCGGCGGCCAGGTCTATCCAGTCCGCCACCACCGCCTCCCCCGCCGTGCCGTGCAACTGGGCCAGTTGCTCCGGCCGGTTGATGGGGTATCCGGCGGTGGTCAGGCGGTCATACAGGGCGGACAGGGAAACCGCTTCCTGCAGGGTGCGGGCGGGGGTGCGGTCGGACCGCACGGGCAGGAAGCCAATCTCCCCGCTGCGGCCCCGGGCGCCGCGAAACTGGGTGCCATCCACGACGATGCCGCCGCCCAAGCCGCCGCTGATCAGAATGTAGAAGAAGCTGCGGTGGCGCAGGCCGTGGCCGAACTGCAATTCGCCCAGGGCGGCGGCGGTGGCGTCATTTTCCACGAACACCGGCAGGGGCAGGATGTCGGCGAACAGGCGGGCCACGTCCACGTTGCGCCAGGCGGCATAGCCCTCCGCCCAGTGTGCGAGGTTGACCCGGCCGAGATCGTCCGGCATGGCGACGCCGATGCCGATGAAGCGCGACAGCGGCAGGCGCGTGCGCGCCAGGATGGTGGTGATCTCCGTCCGGAAGAAGTCCGCCACCTCACCCGGAGGGGCGAAGGCGATCTCCCGCGATGCGCGCGCCCGCACCTTGCCCAGCAGATCCATCACCACCAGGGTGACATGGTCGCGGTCGATGTTGACGCCGATGGAGAAGCAACCGTCTGGGTTCATCTCCAGCAGGATGGCGGGCTGGCCCCGTCCGCCATGCTGCCGCCCGGCCTCCACGATCAGGCCGTCCGACAGCAGGCGCTTGGTGATGTTGGCGATGGCCGGCAGGGTCAGGCCCGTCAGTTCCACCAGTTCCGCCCGCGTGGTCTGGCCGCTGACGCGAATGGCCTGCAGGGTCACACGCTGGTTATGGTCGCCAGCCCGTTCCAGGTTGGTGCCGGACAGGCTGGCGGCGATGGTGTACATCCCGTCAGCGTGGGCGAACTGGTTGTACGGCTGCATGCGGCCGAGTCCTCACGGGAATAGGCGGGCTGTGACACTATTGTCTGGGTCACATTGCACTCTGGCTTGTGGCGGTCGTCAAGCCACAAGACGGGCAAAGGCTCTGTCTTTGAAGGACAGGCCCGCCCGGGCCCCGGTGCGCCTTATTGGGCGGATGGGCGAAGGGCGATCATGGAGCCCAGGGGACTGGTCGCCACCGTGTCATATCCGGGGAAAAGGCCCAGGACGTCCGTTCCCAGGGTCACCGCGCTTTGGGGGCCGAGGCCGACGAAGACGCAGGCGAAACGGTGGCTCGTCAGCTGCTGGATCAGGGCATCCTGATCCCGGACCGTCAGCAGCTCGATGTATCCCGGTCCCTCGACCGGGGCGGACAGCCCCGTGGCGGCGTAGTACAGACCCTGGCGCAGGGAGAGGATGACGCACTCCTGGCCCGGCGTGCTGTAGCTGCGGATGAACGCCAACTCATCGGCCACCAGCGGTGAGACGGCAGCCCCGCGACTGGCGAACGCATCCCCGGCGCCGGCCCAAAGCGCGCCGGCATGCGTCACGAAGGGAACGGCGCAATAAAGCAGCAGGCCCAAGGCGACCGATGGCAGGATCAGGTGCGGCCGGCCCAGCCGGCCGCTGCGCACGAAGCGGATCGCCCGGTCGGCCAGGATGGTTCCTATCATCAGCGCCGGCCAGCAGACGGTGATGAGATTCAGAATGTGCGATCGGCCCTGGTAGTACACGAACAGGCCCCAGCCCAGGACGCTGAGATAAAAGACCAGGTCCATGGTTCGGCTGGTGGCGGCCCGTTGCCCCGCGATGGCGGCGGTGACGATGCCCAGCAGGTACACACCCAGGACGGTCATCCAGGGATTGCTGACGCCCAGGGGCAGGGGCAGCATCTGCAGTCCCAGGCCGTAGAACAGCTGTTGGTAGGCCGTCAGCCATTCCCAATGGGGCGCGTGGTCACCCTTGACCAGGATATAAAGCGCCGTGACGCCCAGAACTCCCAGGAAGATGGCCGCATGCAGGGCCGCCGCCCTGATGAGATGGCGGCGGGGGGCCGTCGTGCCCGCATGCCCCAACAGGCACAGCCATTTCACCGCCAGGAAGGCAGTGAAGGCGCCGGCGATGACCAGGCCGGAATCCGCATTCCAGATGCTGCCGACCGCACCGATGAGGGATACGGTCGCGGCGCGGCCGAGGGTGGGCCGCAGGCGATAGAAATGAAACGCCAGCACCGACAAGGCGGGCCACAGGAAACGCAGTGGCCAATATTGGAAGTAGAATTCCGCCACGTCGTTGATCCGGATGACCGTCTCGAACGTCACCATGACCAGTGCCAAGGCAAAGGCGAGTTGAAGGACCAGATGCAGCGTGTGCTTCAGGATCACCTGGAACAGGGCGGCCAGGGCGAAGATCTGCATCAGGGCGAAAAGCGACGTCATCTTCAGGACGGAAAAGCCGATCATCCTGAACAGGTTGCCCAGGAATTCCGCCGCGAAGCCGTATTGCGACGGCAGATCGACGAGAATGGTCCTGCCGGAGATGACCTGGGCGATGGCGTAGGTCACGGCGTCCATGTGGATGGACCAGGCGATGGCTGGTTGCATGGAGGTCTCGCCCACCACGCGCCAGGACACCTGGGTCGCCAATGCGACGATGAACGGTCCCCAGGTCGCCGCCGCCAGGGAGGCCGGTGCCGGCCGGGGTAGCCGCTGTTTCCGGCCAGCGCCCACCCACGCGAAAGTCCAGGCGGCCGCGAGGCCGACGCATCCAAGAAGGATGGGCAGGGAACGTTGGTCCAGGGCCGCCTTGCCTTTCAGCGTGGACAGCCCGAAGTCGAATTCGGAAAAGCCGATCAGGATCAAGGCCGCGATCATCGCGTACAAGGCAGCCGACAGGGCTGCGCAACCCCGCCGGGAAAGCGACACCGCCATGGTCCCCCCCATGGCCACAAGCACCAAGGCCGCGGCCGGCACCAGCACGGACCCCAGCATGAAGGCGAAGCGTTCCACTGGCTCCGGCGCCACGTTCGGGCGAAGCTTGGGGATGATGATGTCGGCCGACGGCAAGGTGGCGGGGACGCCATGGAAGGTCACGGCCGCGATGGCGACGCCGATGGCGAAAAGGACAAGAACGGAAAATGTCAGTGTGACTCGGAAGGCGGATATCTCAGTTCCGCTGGCGGGCGGAACATCCGCGGCCGGCCGTATGCTGATTTCCGCTGGCAGACCCACCGCGTCAGAACCGGTGTTTTCCATATCGTAATTCCAATGACTCAGGGCGTCGCGGTGGATTTGGCCGGGCTGTCCAGAACGACGGCGGACCGCTTCAGCTTGGCTTTGCGGCTGAGGTAAATCGCCGGCTGGTCGACAAACCGATGGAACAGGATGGCGGCCGGCAGGGATACGGCCGTGCCGACGCCGGTGGCGAGCAGGGCGGCGGCCAGATAGCCCATATGCGGTTGGGCGACGACAAACGTGCCCACCCCGACGGTGAACAGCAGCGGAAAATGTGTCAGGTACAACCCGAAGGAAATCTTGCCCAGCCAGACGGCGAAAGGTGTGGAAAGAAAGCGGCGCAGCCCGGGCAGCAGAATGATGCCCGCCAGTATCAGGACGGCACCCAGCTCCTTTTGTATCTGCACTCCCGCAAAAGCCTGCATCCAGACGAAAGACCGGAAGCGGTCCTGCAGCCAATTGAAGGGAGCCGAGCTGACGCAGCTGGGGATGTAAATGCCGGCCGCCAGCAACAGAAGGCCGATGATGGTGGTGGCCATGCCCCGCCGGCTATCCAGTAGCCGATCCCGGTGGATGTAGGTCGCTAAGCCAATGAGGAACAGGGAATAGAACCCCACGCCGGTCAAGTATAGCAGCAGGGCGAATACGGACCAGAAGGTGCGACGGGATACCCGTCGGTAGAGTTGCGCGACCCCCAGCACCAACAGTGATCCCCAAAATTCCGTGTGAATGGTCCATAAAGGGGGATTCAGGCCGGAGGTCAAAGGCAAAAGGCCGGGAGTTGATAGTCTCATGGTATCAAGAACAGTGCCATTCTTGTAACCAATAATCATTGAATTAAAAAATATCTCACCGAAAAACGAATATGAAAATAAATCAGACACATTGTAGAGGCTGCGAGCCCAGCCGGATATACTTACTGCTTGGAAAGACAGGCGAATGTCCCGGAAATTATAAATAAGCACAGCAGAAAAAATTAAAGAGAAGAATACTGGAATGTATAAGCGAATGAATCTCTTGGCTATTTGCTGTGTCACCGTGAGTTCGGAGTTGATAAAAACGCCGCCGAGCACAAAACCGCTCATGGTAAAGAAGATGAAAACGGGTATTCCGCCATCAAAAAGGAACACTATTGGGCTGTCAATTGCGCGTTTCTCCCACGAAAATTGAGGCGCTCCACCAACGCGAGCAAGAGCTGGAAAGAACGCGCAGCAGTAGTGTGTAAATAAAACCTGCAACGCGCTAAAGCCGCGAATGCCTTCGATGAATTTAATTTCTCTATTATCTTTTTTCATCGTAAATGTGACGATTTCTGACGATAGGTGATAGTCTTGTGACCAGAGACACTTACTATAATTGGTTTAAACCGTTTGTGGAATGTGGTGGATTATCTTTATTTGGAGTTACCCGATTGGAAGAGGGGGGCCCCAACCGGTCTATGACCGTTAGGTGCCGGTCGCCCTGTCAGCCCCCACCAGGCTGTGGATGAAGCCCAGCTTGGCGATGACCGGTTCCGTCAGGATGAAGGGGTAGACGTCGGTCTGGCCCATGCTGCGGTTGATGTTGTTGACGGCGAAGGCGATGGGCAGCCAGGCGTCCACAATGTCGGCGATGGTGCCGTGGCGATAGGGGTTGAAGTCCACCCGGCCGGACAGGTCGCCGGTGGGGTCAACCGCCGGGCGGACGTGCATGCCGAAAGCGTGCGCCGTTTCCAGCGTGTCGACGATGTGCAGGTAATGCGCCCAGGTTTCGGCGAAGTCCTCCCACGGGTGGCTGGTGGCGTAGGCGCTGATGTAGGACTGCTGCCAGTCGGGCGGAGGGCCCTGGTCATAATGGCGCTGCAGGGCGGCGGCGTAGTCCTGGCGCTCATCGCCGAACAGGGCGCGGGCGGCCTCCAGCCTGTCCTCGTCGCGTACCAGGCGGTCCCAGTAATAATGGCCGATCTCATGCCGGAAATGACCCAGCAGGGTGCGATAGGGTTCGTGCAGGCGGGTACGGCGCGTCTCCCGCTCGCCATCGTCGGCCTCTGACAAGGCCAGGGTGATCAAGCCATTGGCATGGCCGGTCATGACCGGCCCTTCGGATGCCCCGGGGGCCGGATCGCCCAGAAAGTCGAAGGCCAGGCCGCTGTCCGGATCGTCCGACCGGTTGGCCAGGGGCAGGCCCAGCTTGATCAGGGTGTAGAACAGGCGATGCTTGGCCAACTCGATCTTGCGCCACTGGGCCAGCGCCTGGGCGTCGGACACGTCGGGGATGGTATGGTTGTGACGGCAGGCGGCGCACAGGGGCTCCTCTGATCCTGCGGGGACCAGCCAATTGCAGGCGTCCTGCTCGGCGTTGGCGCAGAACCGGTACAGGCGCTGCGGCGCACCCAGCGCGTGCCAGGCCTCGCCCTCCGCCTCCAGCGCATGCATCCTGTCGTCGTCGGGGAGATAGCCCAGCCGATGTCCGCAGCGTTCGCAGACGCGGTTCTCGAAATACAGCATCTGGCCGCAAGCCTGGCAGTTGAACAGCTTCACCCCACCCCTCCCTTGAAATGGCCCTCGCTAAACCGGGAAGGCCTGACGCCGGTTCCCCGGAACCCACGTCCCATCACCGGTGTTGAGTCGCGTTCTTGAACGTCGTGGTTCGGGAGGTGCGTCATGGCCCCCAGGGCGAACTGGAAGGGGTTTCTGAAGATCGGTGAGGTCAGTTGCCCCGTGGCGCTCTATACCGCCGCCTCGGCGTCGGAGCGCATCGCCTTCCACACCGTCAACCGCGCCACCGGCCACCGCGTGCAGCGCCAGTTCGTGGACAGCGAGACAGGAGAACCGGTGGATCGCGAGGACCAGGTGAAGGGCTATGAGGTGGCGCGCGGCGATTACGTCATGCTGGAACCGGAAGAGGTGGCGGCCGCCGTGCCGGAAAGCGACAAGACCCTGTCGGTCATGGCCTTCATCCCCTGTGCCGATGTCGACGACGTCTTTTTCGACAAGCCCTATTATCTGGCGCCCAGTGACCGCCATGCGGACGAAGCCTATGCCCTGATCCGTGAGGGCATGCGGGCCAAGAAGGTGGTCGCCTTGGCGCGGACGGTGCTGTTCCGCCGCGCCCGCACGGTGCTGATCCGCCCCCATGACGCCGGCCTGATCGCCACCACGCTGAACTTCGATTACGAGGTGCGCGCCGCCGCCCAGGCCTTCGATGAGATCCAGGATATCAAGATCGAGGGGGAGATGCTGGACCTGGCCAAGCACATCATTGGAACCAAGAAGGGCACGTTCAATCCCGCCGATTTCGACGACCGGTACGAAGCGGCGTTGGCCGAACTGGTAAAGGCCAAGCTGGAGGGCAAGGCCCTGCCGGCGCTCAAGCGCGCGCCGCCGAAGAAGACCACGGACCTGATGGCCGCGCTGCGGGAAAGCGCCGGCCTGGGCGCGGCGGCGAAGAAGCCGCCCACGAAAAAGCCGGCAGCGAAGAAGACAGCGGCGAACGCCAACCGCGTCAAGCCGCGCAAGGCCGCCCCCGCCCGGCGGAAGGCGGGCTAGGCCATGGCGCTGGAGACCTATCACAAGAAGCGCGACTTCGCGGCCACGCCGGAACCCCGGGGCCGCAAGGGGCGGAAGGCCGGGCACAGTTTCGTCATCCAGAAGCATGACGCCACGCGTCTGCATTACGATTTCCGGCTGGAGATGGACGGCGTGCTGAAAAGCTGGGCCGTCACCCGTGGCCCCAGCCTGGTGCCGGGGGAAAAGCGCCTGGCCGTCCATGTCGAGGATCACCCGCTGGACTACGGCGACTTCGAAGGCACCATCCCCCAGGGAGAGTACGGCGGCGGCACCGTCATCGTCTGGGACCGGGGGGAATGGTCGCCAGTGGGCGACCCGCACAAGGGCTATGCGAAGGGACACCTGGATTTCGAGCTGCACGGGGAGAAGCTGGGCGGCCACTGGCATCTGGTGCGCATGCACGGGCGCCCGGGGGAAAAGCGGGAGAACTGGCTGCTGATCAAGGGCGACGACGAAGCCGCCCGGGCCGAAGGCGATCCCGATATCCTGGAGGAGCGGCCGAACTCGGTGAAGACCGGTCGCGGCCTGGATGAGGTCGCGGGGGAGGAGCCGGGCTGGTCGTCCAAGACGGGCAGGATCGTGAAGAAGGCGCGCGGAGCCGCCGGCAAAGGGCCTTCTGCCAACGCTTCCACTGCCCGCGAGACGGCGGCCAAGGCCGAGGCTGTGGCGGTGCCCAGGCTAAAGGGCGCCAAACCGGGCGAGCTGCCGGATTTCGTGGAACCGGCGCTGGCCACCCTGCAGGCCAAGCCCCCCACGGGTGGGCGCTGGGTGCATGAGATAAAGTTCGACGGCTATCGCCTTCAGGCGCGGATCGAGGCCGGGCGGGTGAAACTGCTGACCCGGAGCGGCCTGGACTGGACCAAGAAGTTCGGCAAGGCCGTGCCCGAGGCCTTGGCCGCGCTGCCCGTGGGCCGGGCGCTGATTGATGGCGAGCTGGTGGTGGAGAGTGCCGCCGGCGCCTCCGACTTCTCTGCGCTTCAAAGCGACCTTAGCGAGGGGCGGCAGGACCGCTTCGTCTTCTACGCCTTCGACCTGTTGTACCTGGAGGACCAGGATCTCCGGGGCGTGGGACTGGAGGATCGCAAGGCGGCGCTGGCGGCCCTGCTGGCCGGGGCGGGCGGTCCCGTGCGCTACAGCGCGCATTTCGAGGAGAGCGGCGGCCTGGTGTTGCAACACGCTTGCCGGTTGAGCCTGGAGGGCATCGTCTCCAAGGTGCGGGACGCTGCCTACAAGCCGGGCAGGGGCAAGGGCTGGATCAAATCCAAGTGCGGGAACCGGCAGGAATTCGTGGTGGCCGGCTACGTCCCATCCACCACCGCCCGCAAGGCCATCGGCTCCCTGGTCATGGGGGTGTATGAGGACGGCAAGCTGCGCCATGTGGGCCGTGTCGGCACCGGCTATACCGTTTCGGTAGCGGAAGAATTGTTTCGCCGCCTGGAGCGTATGCGGGTGCAGGACAGTCCCTTCGACGACAGCCTGACGACAGAGGAGCGGCGCCTGGTGCGCTATGTCCGGCCCGACTTGGTGGCGGAGGTGGACTTCCGCAGCTGGACCGGCGACGGTAACATCCGCCACGCCGCCTTCCGCGGCCTGCGCGAGGACAAGGACCCGAAAGACGTGGTGCGCGAACCGGTAGCCAACGCGCCGGCGGGCAGGCCCCGCCCCGCGCCCAAGCCCCAGGTGACGCTGACCCATCCGGATCGCGTGTATTGGCCGGATGAGGGGGTGACCAAAGCCGGCCTGGCCGATTATTACACCGAGGTCTGGCGCCACATCGCCCCTTTCATCGTCGGCCGGCCCTTGGCCCTGCTGCGCTGCCCCAGCGGCATCACGGGTGAGAGCTTCTTCCAGAAGCACGCGTGGAATGGTTTGAACAAGGCCATCGTCCAGGTGCCCGATCCGACCGAGCCGGGAGAGGGGCCCTTGATCGCCGTCAACGACCTGGACGGCCTGCTGGGCTTGGTCCAGGCGGCGGTGCTGGAGATCCACCCCTGGGGAACGACCCTGACGGATTGGGAGCGGCCGGACACCATCACCCTGGACCTGGATCCGGGGGAGGGGGTGGCGTGGCAGGCCGTCATCGACGCCGCGCGCGAGGTCAAGGACAGGCTGGAACAGGCGGGGCTGGCCGCCTTCGTCAAGACCACGGGCGGCAAGGGCCTGCATGTGGTGGCCCCCTTGAAGCCCCAGGCGGATTGGGAGGCGGTGAAGGCCTATACCAAGGGCATCGCCGAGGCCATGGCCGCCGACAGCCCGGACCGCTTCGTCGCCACCATCACCAAGGCCAAGCGCAAGGCCAGGATCCTGGTGGATTATTTGCGTAACCAGCGCGGCGCCACCGCCGTGGCGGCCTATTCCACCCGGGCGCGGCCGGGTGCCGCCGTGTCCATGCCCCTGGCCTGGGACGAACTGAGCCCCGCCATCGGGCCGGCCTATTTCACGGTCATGACGGCGCCCACGCGCCTGGCGACCCTGAAGGCCGATCCGTGGGCCGATTTCCGTGCCGCCGCCCGGCCGCTGGAGGAAGGGAAGGGGCCGTCGCGCAAGGCCAGGCGCTAAGGGCTGGCGCCCGTCGCCGTTTCAGGCAGAATGCGCCTCCCCACATGAAGGAGGCTCGCCCCATGCGCCTGATCGGTATGCCAGATTCCCCCTACGTCCGCCGTGTCGGCATCTCGCTGGTGGCCATGGGCCTGACCTTTGAGCATGAGGCCGTTTCCGTCTTCCGCCACTATGACACCTTCGCCGCCATCAACCCGGTGGTGAAGGCGCCGACCCTGGTGCTGGACGACGGCACCGTCCTGATGGACAGCACCTTGATCCTGCAGGCGCTGGAGCGGCTGGTGCCGGCGGACAGGCACCTGATGCCGGCCGACCCCGCCGCCTTCATTCGCGCCCAGCGCATCATCGGCTTGGCGTTGGTGGCGTGCGAGAAGACGGTGCAGGTGGCCTATGAGCTGAACCTGCGGCCGGAGGACAAGCAGCACCAGCCTTGGCTGGACCGCGTCCGCGCCCAGGCCGTCACCGCCTTCGACCTGCTGGAGAAGGAGGTGGGCGACGGTGCCGCCTGGCTGGGCGGCGACCGCCCCGACCAGGCCGACATCACCACCGCCGTCACCTGGTATTTCACCCAGAACATGACGCCCGGCCTGGTCGATCCCGCCAAGCACCCGGGCCTGGTCCGCCTGTCGGAACGGGCGGAGGCGCTGCCGGAATTCCAGGCCGTGCCGTACGCCTGAGGCCGGGGAAACAAGGCCGACATCGATCTGCAAGGGCATCGGTCTAGCGCCGCTTGGGCGTGCCCTTGCCTTCCGCCGCCAGGCTTTTTTTCAGCGCGTCCATGATGTTGATGACGTTGCTGGGGGCATCCGCCTCCACCGCCTTGGCCTTGGCCGGGCGCTTGCGGCCCTTTTTCTTGGCGGCGATCAGGTCCAGCAGGCGCTCCTGCACCGGGTCGTCCACCAGGGAGGGGGCCCAGGCCTTCGTGCGCTCCTCGATCAGCGTCTTCACCAGGGACAGCAGCTTGGGCGCCGGCTTTTCCTCGCGGATATCGCCGAAATAGGCCTCGGCGTCGCGCACCTCGTCGCCATAGCGTAAGGTCCAGACGATGATGCCCTTGCCCTGCGGCTCCAGCATCACCGCGCGCTCCCGCCGGTACATCACCAGGCGGGAAATGCCGACCGTGCCGGTGGCGGCCATGGCCTCACGGATGACCGAGAACGCCTCCTCCCCCACCGGGTCGCTCGGGGTCAGGTAATGGGGGGTGTCATACCAGATCCAGCAGACGCTATCGCGGGGCACGAACATCTCGATGTCGATGGTGCGGGTGCTTTCCAGCGCCACGGCGTCCAGTTCGTCATCCTCCAGGATCAGGTAGTCATTCTCGCCCCGGGGATAGGCCTTGGCCTCGTCCTCCTCCTCCACCGGGTCGCCGGTGCCGGCGTCGACATAGCGGCTGACCACGCGGTTGCCGGTGTGGCGGTTCAGGGTGTGGAAGCGGACCTTCTCATTCTCCGACGTCGCCGGCGTCATGGCCACTTGGCAGGTGACCAGCGACAGCTTGAGATAGCCTTTCCAGAACGAACGCGGCGCCATCGTGGCGGCCCTCCCGGTGGTGATGTCACCAAACCGTCAGGGGGCGAGGGTGGTTCCGGGGCTGCCTCCCCCGCATTCGTGACGCCTGCCATAAAAAGTTGTAACGCGGCGCCCCGCGCCAGGATAGAAAGGGGGTACAGGGAGAAATCGCCAGGACCAAAAAAGACATGGCCGCGCCGCACGCTGAAGATGATAACGCTAACAGCGGTCCTTTGCGCCGCATCGTCATCGTCGGCGGGGGCACCGCCGGCTGGATGGCGGCGGCCAGCCTGGCCAAGTTCCTGCACAACCTGAAGTGCGACATCCAGCTGGTGGAATCCGAACAGATCGGCACCGTCGGCGTGGGCGAAGCGACCATCCCGCCCATCATGAACTTCATCCGCGTGCTGGGCCTGGATGAGGACGATTTGATCCGCCAGACCAACGCCACCTTCAAGCTGGGCATCCGTTTCCAGGACTGGACCCGCGTCGGCCATTCCTATTTCCACCCCTTCGGTCACACCGGTTTCGAGATGGAAGGGATAGGCTTCCCCGCCTACTGGCTGCGCCAGCGCCTCATGGGGGACGCCGCCCCGTTGGAGGAGTATTCGCTGCAGGCCGTGGCGGCGGCGCACAACCGCTTCATGCGGCCGGTGCGGGCGCCGGGGTCACCGCTGGAGGGCATCACCTACGCCCTGCACTTCGACGCCGCCCTGTTCGCCCGCTATCTGCGGACCTATTCCGAGGCGCGCGGCGTCACCCGGGTGGAAGGCAAGGTGGTGCAGGCCGAGCTGCGGCCGGAGGACGGCTTCATCGCAGCCCTGCAATTGGAGGACGGGCGCCGGATCGAGGGCGATTTTTTCATCGATTGCAGCGGCTTCCGCGGCCTGCTGATCGAGGAGGCCTTGCAGGCCGGCTATGAGAACTGGCAGCGCCACCTGCCGTGCGACAGCGCCATGGCCGTGCCCAGCGAGCGCGCCGGGCCGCCGCCCAGCTATACCCTGGCGACGGCGCGCGCCGCCGGCTGGCAGTGGCGCATCCCTTTGCAGCATCGCGAAGGCAACGGCCTGGTCTATGCCCAGGACTTCCTGGACGACACGGCGGCGCGCGACACGCTGCTCGCCAACCTTGCGGGCAAGCCCCTGGCGGATCCCCGGGTGTTGCGCTTCGTCACCGGCCGGCGACGGGAGACGTGGAAGCGCAACTGCCTGTCCCTGGGCCTGGCCAGCGGCTTCCTGGAACCTTTGGAGTCCACCAGCATCCACCTGATCCAGCGCGGCCTGGCCCTGTTCATCCAGATGCTGCCCGACCGGCGGTGTGAGCCTGCGGACATCCAGCGTTACAACCGGATGCTGGCCTTCGAGTATGAGCGGGTGCGCGACTTCCTGGTGCTGCATTACGCCACCGGCGAACGGCGGGACAGCGACTTCTGGCGCCACTGCGCGGCCATCGAATGGCCGGACAGCCTGAAGACCAAGATCGAGCTATTCCAGAGCCACGGCCGGATCCAGCGGGAGGACAGCGAACTGTTCCCGGAGCAGAGCTGGCTTTACGTCTTCACCGGACAGGGCCTGATTCCGCGCCGCTACGACCCGCTGACCGACCTGCTGGATCCGGAGAAGATGCGCGGTGCCCTGGCCAACATCCACGATGTCATCGGCCGCGTGGTCCAGACCATGCCCCACCACCAGGCCTTCATCGACCGGCACTGCGCCGCCCGGCGATTGAGGGAATAAAATCAGCGGCACGAGATATAGACTCGTGGCGCTGTAGCCCGCGACTGCGGGCGCCGGAGCTTTCCGGGGAGCGGAGCGGACTGGAAAGCGAGGATCAGCCAAGGCGGACGGATGTCCGCCGCCCGGCGCATGAGGGGACGTTTGAGCGGTTACGATCAAATGTCACTGTCATAATAACAGCTTCTCTCATCCACCCCGCAGCAGGTGCATCACCCGGGCGCGGATGCGGCCGTAGTTGCCGGCCTTAAGGGGGCCCAGCACGCCGTGCTTCTCCTCTGGCAGATGGGCCAGGGGATGGCCCTGTTGGCGGAAAGCGTAGTGGTCGAAGAAGGCGCGCCAGGCTTGGCGCTCGGCCGCCGGCCGTTCCGCCAGGGTGATCATGGCCAGCAGCAGGCTGGTGAAGGGTGCGTCGGGGCCGGTGGCGTGCGCGTCCCACCAGTAGTTGACCATGGCGTTGAAGGGGGCCGTCGCCTCCACCTGGTGCCACCACAACTTGGGCAGGAACAGCGCGTCGCCGGGCATCAGGTCCGCCACCAGCGCCTGGTCGCGGATGGCCTGGAAGCGGGGATAGGCGGGGTTGTCGGGGTCGGACGCCGCCAGGCTGACGGGCTGGCCCGACAGGGTGTTGTCGATGGGCCCGACATAGAGGTCGGCGATGGCGGCGGGTGGATAAAGGGTGAAGCGCCGGCGGCCGGCGGCGACGCAGGCCAAATTCTCGAACGCGTCATAATGGGTGGCGACGGTGGAGGCGTGGCCCAGCCAAACGCGGCCCTGCGTGCCCGGCGGCAGCAGCGGCATGGCGTTTTCGTCGGTGAAGCCCGGCAGATGCTGGTCCACCGTCAGCGACCCGGCATAGAGCGTGGGACTGCCGGAATCGCCCAGGCCGCGCACCATCATGTCCAGGGCCTCGCCCAGGCGCAGGGTGCGCCGCTCGAAATTGAAGCCCTGAAGGTCGGCGCCGTAATAATAGCGGCCCTTGATCTCCGGTGGGCCGACGAAGGTTTCCATGGCCACGCCGGGACCGAAACGGGCCAGGTAATCACGGAAGGCCGCCGGCGTGGCCGTGGCCGCCGCCGGCCAGTGGCCCACCAGCCCACGCAGCACCAGGGGCTGGCACCTGTCGACCACCTCGCGCTGAAACTGCTCGCGCGAGGTGATCTCCCGCCCGTCGCGGTGGCGATCGGTGTGGTCATGGGGGGCGCNGTCAGCCCCAGGCGGGGGCCGAGGACAGCCCGGCCGTCAGCCGGCGGTTCCTGCGCTCCGCCATCAGGGGGATGTGCTTCAGCGACGCGATCATCAGATAGATCAACTGCATATAGCCGCGGCGGAACAGGTCCAGCACGGCGGCGTCGGGCAGGGCGCGCAGGGCCTCCCGATCGATGGTGTACAGGTCGGTCAGTTCCCGCTGGGTGCCATCGTCGAAGCGGAGGCTGATGTCGACGGGCTCCACCAGCTTCAGGGTCATCAGCGTGTCGATGAAGCGCTTGGTGCGCTCCAGCCCCGGCCGCAGCTCCTGCATCGCGGCGATGATGCTTTTCAGGTAGGGCGTCATCTCGCCATTGGCGGCGAACAACGGCTCGCCGGCGTCTCGGCCGACGCGGGCATCGTCCAGGTCGATGGCCAGGTCGTCACCCACGGTATAGAAGGGGCCGCGTTGCAGGTTCAGGGGGCGGTAGCCCTGCCAGCCCTCCGGCGTCAGGAACAAATTCTCCCCCTGGTCGAAGCCCAGAACGGCGCCGCAGACGAAGGCCCCGGTCTCCGCGTCCTTGGACAGCAGGATGGGGCATTGGACGGCCAGCAGGGGGAATTCCGCCACGATGACGGTGACGAAATGCCGGGCGTCGAACGCCGGGCTGGCCTTGGCCTTCACCTGCAGGTCGCGGTGGGCCTGGTGGTTCACGATGGCGATATTGGTCATGGGGTCCGCTCAGATCGATTGCATGCCGTGGTCGCGGATCTTGCGCACAAGATCGCGGTTCTTGGGCAGGTTGGCCCGCATCTTCTGGGCCATCGCCGCGTTCTCTTCCAGGATGCGGCTGGCCAGCGTCGCGCTGGCGCCGTTGTCCATGGCGTCCACCTCGGTGCGGAAGCCCATGCCGTACAGCACGTATTGGTAGCTGGCGGCGGGGAACACCTCCTCCAGCCGGTCGAACTCATCCAGGAACCAGGGCGCGCGGTACTTCCACAGGCGCAGCAGATCCCGCAGGCGCTCCGGTACCGAGGCCGGGTCGACATTGTCGCGCCAAAAGGCCGTATCCGTCCGCTGTGTCAGGACATAGTGCAGCTTCAGGAAATCGATGATGCGGCCCCAGCGGTACAGCGTCACGTCGTTGAAGCGGCGGGCCACGATGTCCATGACACTGCGCCGGGCCGGCAGCTGTTCGGCGATGATCTTGGCCGACAGCTCGATCAGCATGATGGCCGACGCTTCCAGGGGTTCCAGGAAGCCCGCCGCCAGGCCCACGGCCACGCAGTTGTTCTTCCAGAACCTCTCCCGGTGGCCGGCGCGGATGGGGATCTTGCGCGCCTCGGCCTGGGTGCCGGCATAGCGCGCCAACTCGGCCCGCGCCGTCTCCTCATCCGTGTGGTCGCTGGAATAGACGTAGCCCAGGCCGCGCCGGGTGGGCAGGGCGATGTCCCAGATCCAGCCGGCGGACTGCGCCGTGGCGATGGTCTGCGACGCCATGGGCGCGTCCTCACGCTCGAACGGCACCTGGACAGCCAGCGCGGTGTCGCAGAACAGCACGTCGCGGCATTCCTTGAAGCCCACGCCCAGGGTCTTGTCGATCAGCAGGGCGCGGAAGCCGGTGCAGTCCACGAACAGGTCGCCCGTGATCTCGCCCGCCTGTTCGGTCACCAGGCTGGTGATGTCCCCGGTCTCGTCCTGGTTCACCTGGGTGACGTCGGCCAGGACATGATGGACGCCCAGCTTCTCGGTGCAGTGCTTCTGCATGAAGCCGGCGAACTTGCCGGCGTCCAGATGATAGGCGTAGTTGGCGATGCCCCGGTATTCCGGCGTGGCGATGGTCTTGGGCGCCAGCCCTTCCTCGCAGATGGCTTCCTGCGGGCAGACGGCGTCGGAGAAGGTGCGGCCCCGCGCGTCCTGCAGCCAGTGGGGCACCAGGTTCACCTGGGACCAGCCGTGGGGCAGCATCAGCGGGTGATAGTAGGCGTCGCCCGGGGCGCCGGTGGTCCAGCCCACGAACTTGCCGCCCTGCTTGAAGGCGGTGTCGCAATGGCGGAAGAACTCCGTCTCCGACACGCCCATCTTCTCCAGCGTGGTGCGCATGGTGGGCCACGTGCCCTCACCCACGCCGATGATGGCGACGTTGGGGGATTCCACCAGGGTGACTTTGAAGCCGGCGGGCATGCGCGCCCTGTGGCGGGCGGCGATGATGCCCGCGGTCAGCCAGCCGGCCGTGCCGCCGCCGACGATGACGATGTGCTGGATGGGACGATCCATGAAGGCATCCTGGTTCAGGGACGCCGGCCCCCTCTCCCTGGCAGGGACTCCCGGACATCCGATTTCGTGCCAGTGTAGAGCCTTTCCTCCATCCCCCGGGAGGGAAAAAAGGGGCCGCCACGTGCCACGGCGGCCCCTGTTAAGTTTAGGAGGAAGAAGAGACGCTCACAAACAAACCACTCAGTACTTGAAGTGGGCGCCGATGGTGTACCGCTGCCCGTAGGCGACGGCATCCAGCAGCTGTTCCTTGAACCGGCCGTGCGTCGAGTAGGTCTCGTTGCTCAGGTTCAAGGCCTCGAAGTAGACGCTCACATACTCGTTCACGTCGTAGCTGGTGCTGAAGTCCACTTCCCAGGCCGGATCGACGAAGGTCGGCTCGGACCCGAAGATGGAACCGCCCTGCGCTTGGCCGAAGTGGTCCAGGTACTCATCGCGCCAGTTCACGGCGACGCGCGCCTGGAAGCCATGCTTGTCGTAGAAGGCGACGAAGTTGGCGGAGTTGGCCAGACCCGTGACGGCGAAGTTGCTGACCGCCAGGTTCAGGGGATCATAGGGCTTGTTGGTACCCACCACCGTGGCGTTGGCCTGGAAGCCGAAGCCGGTGTCATCGAACACGTGCTGGATGGCCATTTCCAGCCCGTAGATCTCGGCCGTCGGTCCATTGACGTAGGTGCTGTAGCTGTACTGCATGTCCTTGCCCGTGGTCGGGTCAATGACACCGGCGAAGGTCTTCTGCGATGTGCCGCCGATGATGAAGTTGCTGACGCTCTTCATGAAGCCATCGAGGGCGATGTAGGAGTTGCGCTGGTAATAGTACTCGGCTCCGATGTCCAGGTTGTCGGACAGGTAGGGCATCAGGTTGGGGTTGCCACCCGAGGCCGACACGGTGCCGACGCGCTGGGTTGACAGGCTGTACACCGGGGTCATGTTGTTGAGCGGCGGACGGGTCAGCGTGCGCGACGCGTTGAAGCGCACCTGCAGATCGTCCGTGACGCCCAGGGTCAGGTCCAGGTTGGGCAACATGTACTGGTAATTGTTGGTGCCTTCGACCGTGGAGACGGGGCCGTAGGCCACCGTGAACGCGGTCTTGTCGCCCGGCGTGACGGTGAAGCTGGTTGGCGTCTGCCCCAGGCCGGAAGAGATGACGTGGGTGATTTCCTCACGAACACCGAGGTTGACCTTCAGCGGCATGTTGGCCACCTGGGTCTTGAACGTCGCCGCGATATACGGGGCGTAGGTCTCTTCCTCGATGTTACGCTTGGAGCCCGGGTCCAGGATCATCCGGTACACGCCATCGAAGGGCGGGGTGCAGCAACCGGTGTTGAAGCCGGGGATGGTCTTGGTCTGCGGGTTGCCCAGCGATTGCAGGTAGTTCAGGATCTGGTACGGATTCGCCATCAGGATCTGCGAGGGCAGGTTGCCATTGTTGGCGAAGCCGGGGATGAAGTTGGCGGTGCTGAAGGTCTTGGTGAACCAATCCTGCGGCAGCGCCACGCCGGTGGGCGAACCCGAGGCCGGGCCATAGCCGCTGTAGGCCTGCCAGTCGCTGTTGGCGAAGCTGTTATAGGCCGACAGGTCTTCCTTGTTGTCGATGTACTGGGCGCCAAAGCGGATGGTGGTGTCGCCGCTCTTCCACTCGCCCTCGACCTTGCCCTGGTCGATGACGTTGTAGTTGCGGGTCGAGCTCATGGGCAGCACGTGCGACCCGATGAAGCCGTTGGTGAAGTGCGAGGTGTCGCCGTTCGGGCCGTAGACGGTGGGGTAGGGCAGGGACCCGGCCGCCACGCCGACGATGCCGACATTGTTGGTGTTGATGCAGGTGCCGCTGGCGCAGGAGCCATAGCCGACGTCAGCGTCCAGGCTGGTCAGTTCGTTGCCAGGGTTCTGCCAGGATTCGGAGCGGGCGGCGTCGACCGTGATCTTCCAGTTGTTGGTCGGCGTCCATTTGACGTTCAGGCCATACAGGTTGTTCCTCAGCACCTGGCTGTTGTATTGCGCCTGGAAATCCGTCGGCGTGTTCGGCTGGACGAAGCTGACGACCGAACCGTTGCTGTTGGTCTTGACGTTCTGCAGGCTGCCGGAATTGAACCAGATGCTGTAGCCGTACTGGTTCTGGTGGGCGTCTTCCTGCTGGAAGTCGTCGTTCAGGGTGATTTCGATCTGATCGGACGGCTGCCACTGCAAGGCCAGGCGGCCGGACTTGCGGATGGTGTCGCTGTGTTCCTGATAAATGCCGTAGTCCTGGATGAACCACGCCGGGGTGCCGGAAGCCGTGCCGGAGGCCAGGCTGCCGAACTTGTCCGTGGTGGTGCCGATCCAGCCCTGGTTGTTCACATGGTTGCCCAGGGTCTGGGTCTCGTTATAGCCCGCCGCCACCAGGATGCCGAAGGTGTCGTGGGCGAAGGTGTCGCTGACCAGCAAGGCGCCGTTGGGCGAAGCGCCATCCGCGTCACTGGCGTAGGAACCGGAAACCGAGCCGGCGGCCCGGAAACCGGAATGTTCCAGCGGCTTGGGGAACTTGATGTTGACCGTGGCGCCGATGGCGCCGGCGGACAGGGCCGCGTCCGGTGACTTCAGCACGTCGATTTGCCCGACGAAGTCGGAACTGACGGAGCTGAAGTCGAACCCGCGGCCGGAACTGGCGGCCGTGGCCGAAACACGGCCATCGAACAACGTCTCGTTGAAGCTGGGGCCAAAGCCGCGGACCGTGATGGCGGTGGCGTCACCGGTGGAGGTGGGCACACCGCCCATGCTGCTGGTGCCGCGGCTGATGGACACGCCGGGGATGCGCTGCATGGATGCCGCGACGTTGGAATCGGGAAACTTACCAATGTCCTCGGCGGAAATGGCGTCGACCAGGCCGTCCGCCTCGCGCTTGATATCCAGGTTACGTTGCAAAGACCCGATGATACCGGTGACGATGATGTCTTGCATGACATCAGAATTGGCGCCGCCCTGAGCCGGATTGGCCTGCGATGTTTGCGCAAGTGCAGGCGTTGCCAGGCCCGTGATGGTGGCCAGCGAAACACCAGCCAGGATGGCGTTGCGGAAATCCGCCGCCAAAGACTTGGACGCTCCCTTTTTTCTTTGGAATCTCACCATGTTATCCCTCCCTAGTTTCCGGATATAGAATTTTGTTTGTGATATTCGACGCGGGCGAACAAATACGGCAGCGCCAACGTTTCCGCTGTTAGCGCTATCATATTTATATGAAAATACCCGCGTTCTGTATTATCTGGCAGGCGAGCGGCATGATTAGCCCGCCAGCATTCTTCCTCCCGTTTGCCAGAGTAATTGTGCAGCCGCCCCTATCGTGGAGAGCCCCCAACCCTATGCAATGGTAACGCTACCACAGGGTGCGGCGATGGGCGACAAAAAATTGAAGATTACGTTTATGATATTATCAATGTGGCGTTTGTACCAATCGCCGGGCGACTGATACCGGTCTCAGTCGGGGAAGGCGCAAGGCCTTTCGCAACTGCACAGGCGGGACTCCGGGTTTGTGTGCGGCGCAACAACCTTGGCGGGTGGCAGATGACGGGTGAGGGCGGGCGGCGCCTCGGGCCCATGCAGGTCTGTCATCGGGCAACCGATCCGGTCGGCGCCCGGTGCCCGTCTGGAATCCCTCCCCCCGGTCAAGTGCCAGGGTGCCGAACCCGGCGAAGCGCCAGGCTAGTCGCGGCGGTCCATTCCCGCTACTCTCCCGCCGTTTTGACATATAAGTCTGATGACGGGAGCGTCGGCGGTGAAATCCTTGTTCGTCTTGTCGGTGGCGGCCCTGCTGGCCACCGGTCCCGCGTTGGCCGAGACGGCGGCCCCCAAGGTCGCCCCGGTGGCCGACCTGCCCGCTGGCGCCAAGGCCCTGCCCAGCCGCATCGGCGGCCGTGTGTTGGCCGACGGCGCGGATAGCGGTTTCCGCCGGCAATGGCCGGGCACCTATGTCGAGACCCGCTTCAAGGGCGCCGCCGCTCTGTTCCGCGTGGGCCCCGGTGATGTCAGCCTGCGCGTCAGCGTCGACGGCGGGGCGCCGGTCGCGTTGGTGAGGCCCAAGCCGGGCGTCTACCGCGTCGCCGGCCTGAAGCCGGGGGTGCACACGTTGCGCGTCGACACCGCCAGCGAAACCCAGGCGGGGCCCAGCGTCTTCGGTGGCTTCTACGCCCCGGCCGGCACCGTGGCGCTGCCGCTGCAGCCTCGCGCCCGGCAGATCGAGTTCATCGGCGACAGCCACACCGTGGGCTATGGCAACATCGCCGACCAGTCGGCGTTCCAGGCGACCTGCACCACCGCCGAGGTGTGGGACACCACCGACACCTCGCAGGGCATCGCCCCGCGCCTGGCCGGCCGCTATGGCGCCGACTATCAGGTGAACGCCATTTCCGGACGCGGCATCGTGCGCAATTACAACGGTTTCGCCGCCGACACCCTGCCGCAGGCCTACCCCTACACCTTGTTCGAGCATGCCGCTCGGTATGAGGACGCGGCCTGGCATCCTCGGGTCATCGTCATCGCGCTGGGTACCAACGACTTCTCCACCGCGCTGAACCCGGGGGAGAAATGGGCCACCCGTGATGCCCTGCACGCGGACTATGAGACCACGTATGTGGACTTCGTCACGGCCCTGCGCGCCCGCAACCCGCAGGCCTATTTCCTGCTGTGGGCCACGGACATGGCCAATGGCGAGATCGTGGCGGAGGTGGCGAAGGTCGCGGACAGGCTGCACGCGGCCGGTGAGAACCGCGTCGCCTTCCTGCCCATGCACGACATCGCCTTCACCGGCTGCCATTCCCACCCCGGGCTGGCGGATGATGCCAAGATCGCAAAGGCGCTGGGCGATTACATGGACGCCCATCCAGAGGTTTGGGCCGGCCAATAAGCCGGCCCTGTTCGGACGTCAGAACCGATAGGCGACGCTCAGGTTCATGGTCATCTGGACGTTGGACCGGGTGATGGGGCTGTTGGTGATGTCGCCCAACAGCCGCTGCACGGCGCCGTCGGCGGTGAAGAACCAGTGGTCGGTCAGAAACCACACGGCGCTGGCGCCGAAACCGGCGCCGCTGAAGCCGCTGCCGGGCTTGAAGGCGGTGTAGCCGCTGCGTGCCGCCTGCTCCGGACTGACGCCGAAATAACGGCGGACGTAATTGGCGTCGGAATAGGTGGCGGTGGCGCCGGCGAAGGCGAAGAAATGCTCATTGCCATAGACCGGCAGATAGGCGCTGAGGTCACCCACCCAGCCGGTGTTGCCGCCGAAGCCGCGCCGCCCGGCCAGCCTGACCACCACGGGGAAGACGGTGTATTCCGCGAAGATCTTGCCCTCCGCCGCGGGGGCGATGTCGCCCATGCCCTTCAGGTGGTCGCTGTCGTCCTGGTCGCGGCCGATGTCATAACCCAGTGCCACGCCGGCGCGGAAATTCTCCCCACGCAGCACGTTCACGCCCAGGCCTTCGCCCATGGAGAAGAAGGCGATGTCCTCATAGCGCACGTCCAGGTTCATGCCGGGCTGCACCCTGTACTGTGACGCGCCGGGGTAGCGCGGCTGGAAGGTGCCCGCGGCGCCGACGCTGACATCCCAGGTGGGCAACGGGTTCTCGAACTTGGACCGCAGGATGACGCCCGCCGAATACTGCCACTCGCTGAGAGGCGAGGGGGTTTGCGCCTGGGCCTGGCCGGGGTCGAGCAGGCAGAGGAGGCAGAGCGTGAGACCGAGCAGCGTGCCCAGCAGCGTTGGCCGCCGGAAGGTGTCACGCGAAATCATACGGCCGGGGGGATACATCGGGGTTTGCCTCCGAAAGAAACCGCTGGGGATGAGGTGGACGGAAAACGGGCGTGGTAAGAACGCACCGCCTAAAACGTCGAAGCCGTCCAGTCGGTTCCCGTGTCGCGTAAGATAATCATCACGCCGCGCGCGGGTGGGTTGAACGCGTCCACTGAAGCCAGCGGCGTAGGGGCGATTCTATATTGAGAAAGCGCCGATAAAGTTGAATCACAATATATGTCAATTCACATCGGATGCCGGCCCAAAGAAGGGGCGGAAGCGGACAGGAGTGTCCACAAAGATGCCCTATCGCCACGGCGGACGCCGGCGCCATAATATAGTCAAATATTGGTCACGGCACCGGCGACGCCTTTCGACCATCGGTTGGCGGGAGGGGTTGTGCCTTATTTTGATGGGGATACTGGCGCAATTGGTAAAAGTCGCCGCTCCGGCGGCCATGGCCTGCCGCGGCGATTGACCGCCGGCCGGCTTTGCGTATGCTGCCGCGCAGGTGTCAGGTTCCCCGCGAGGGGATCAAAAGGGAACACGGGGTGTTCAAGACCGTGGCTGCCCCCGCAACTGTAGCCGGTGAGCGAGCGTCCGATATGCCACTGGGGCCCCATGGCCCTGGGAAGGCGGACGTGAGCGGCGACCCGGAAGCCAGGAGACCTGCCTAGCACCGTCGTCCTGTTTCCGGCCGGGGTGCGCCGGGGGCTGCGGGGTCAACCGTCGCGACGACAGTGTTGGAGTCGTCGCGGGGCCGCGGGGGGATGGACAGCATTATCCGCAAGACCGCCTACCGGCCTGCCGGCTCCTGGATTCAATGCCAGGGGAACGCACCATCATGCGCACAGCCATCTTGTCCTTACGCCTGCCGCTCGCAACCGCCACCCTAGTCGCGCTGGGCGCACCGGCCTGGGCCGCCGACGTCGACACCCTGTCGGACGTGGTGGTCAGCGCCACCCGCCTGCCCACGCCGGAACTGCAGGTGGCCAACAGCGTCACCGTCGTCACCGCCGCCGACATCGCTGCGCGGCAGGAACAGACCCTGCCCGACGTGCTGAAGGACGTGCCCGGCCTGAACGTCGTGCAGACCGGCGGCCCCGGCGGGCAGGCCTATGTCTTCATGCGGGGCACCAATTCCAACCATGTGAAGGTGCTGATGGACGGCATCGACGTCGGCGACCCCGGCAGCCCCAACGGCACCTTCGATTTCGGCCAGTTCCTGACGGCGGACATCGACCGGGTGGAGGTGCTGCGCGGGGCGCAGAGCGGCCTTTACGGCTCCGACGCCATCGGCGGCGTCATCAACGTCATCACCAGGGACGGCGCCGGGCCGGCGACGTTCAGCGCGGGTCTGGAGGGCGGGTCCTTCGACACCTTCAACCAGACGGGTGGAGTCAGCGGGGCGACGGGGCCGTTGCGGTACCGCGCCACCGTGGCCCACTTCCGGTCGGGGGCCACGCCGGTGACGCCGGCCAACCTGCTGGCGGCGGGGGAGGCGCGGAACGACGACTGGTATGACAACGTCACGGCCTCGACCAAGCTGGGCTATGAGGTCAGCGATGTCGTCGACCTGGGTCTGGTTGGCCGCTACACCAAGACCCGGCTGCGCTTCACCGGGGACGATTTCAGCACCTACCCCGCCACCCCGGCGGCGCAGCAGAGCACCAACGACACGCTGCAGTACTACACCCGCGGCACCGGCCATCTCAGCCTGCTGGACGGCCGGCTGAACCAGACCCTGGGTCTCGCCTACGGCAGTGTGAAGACCAGCGCCACCACGCCCGGCAGCGCCAACACCTACTACGCCGGCGACCGGGTGAAGCTGGACTGGCAGGCGGACTACGCCCTGGCCGCCGGCCACACGGTGGTGGTGGGGGCGGAGCATCAGCGCGATGGCATCCGTCAGCCTACCGCCGCCCACACCACCTTGAACGCGGGTTATGCCGAGTTGCAGTCCACCCTGTTCGAGAACTTCCACGACACCGTCAGCGCCCGCTACGACGACAACGACCGCTTCGGTGGCAAGGCCACGTACCGGGTGGCGCCCGTCTACATCGTCGCCACCACCGGGACCAAGCTGAAGGCCAGCGTGGGCAGCGGCTTCAAGGCGCCCAGCCTGAGCGAGATGTTCCAGGATTATCCGGCCTACGGTTTCCACGGCAATCCCAAGCTGAAGCCGGAAACCAGCATCGGCTACGACGCCGGCTTCGAACAGCCGCTGGTTGGGGGCGTCGTGCGCTTCGGCGCCACCTACTTCCACAACGACGTCACCAACCTGATCACGAACAACGCCAACTACACCTCCTACGACAATATCGGCAAGGCGCACACCGAAGGGGTGGAAGGCTTCCTGACCGTGAAGCCCACGGACACGCTGACCGTGCGCCTGGACCACACCTACACCCTGGCCTACGACGACGTGCTGAATCAGGAGTTGCTGCGCCGGCCCCGGCACAAGGGCGATGTCGACGTCCGCTGGCAGGCGACGGACAGGCTGTCCCTGGATCTGACCCTGCTGGCGGTGGGATCCGTTATCGACGGTAACCGCGACTTCTCCATCCCGCGCCTGAAGGCGCCGGGCTATGCCATCGTGGACGTCGCGGCCAGCTATGACCTGAATGACCAGTTCACCGTCTATGGCCGCATCACCAACCTGATGGACCGGGATTATCAGAACCCCACCGGCTTCCTGCGGCCGGGCCGGGGTGTGTTCGGTGGCATCAGGACCCGGATCTGAGGGGATCTGGGGTAAACTTCCCCCCGATGCGACAGTGGATGCGACGGTAAGGTGGGGAATGGACGCCATGAAGGACGCGCTGGCATCACTTCTGGGGCAGCGCGTGGTCGCCGTCCGCCGGATGGCGGGCGGCGACCTTTCCCAGGTCCATGAACTCACGGTGGCGGACGGTCGGCGGGTGGTGGCCAAGAGCGGTGGTGACGCCCGGGCGGAGGCGGCGATGTTGCGCGCCATCGCCGCGCACGGTGTCCCGGCACCGGCGGTGCTGGCGGTCGACGATCACTGGCTGGTGATGGAAAAGCTGGCGGCCGATGGCGGCCCGGCCACCGCCTGGGATGACCTGGCCGTGGTCCTCAATCGCCTGCACGCGGGCACGGAGGAAGCCTACGGCTGGCCGCACGGCCATAGGCTGGGCCGCGTCGACATGCCCAACCCCCGGAGCGGGGACTGGCCTGGATTCTGGGCGGAGCATAGGCTGCGGTGCCACACCCCCCATGTCGGGGCCGATCTGGGCGGCCGCCTGGATCGGTTGGCCGGGCGGCTTGGGGATCTCCTGCCCCAACGCCCGCCGTCGGCGCTGCTGCACGGTGATCTCTGGGGCGGCAACGTCCTGGTTTCCGGCGGTCGGGTGACGGGCCTGATCGACCCCGCCTGCTTCTTCGGCGACCGGGAGGTGGATATCGCCATGCTGACCCTGTTCGACCATCCGCCCGCCGCCTTCTTCGACGCCCTGGATCTGAAGGTGGGATGGCGCGACCGGCTGCCCGTCTACCGCCTATGGCCGCTTCTGGTCCATCTGCGCCTGTTCGGAACCGCCTATGCCGGCGCTGTGGATGCCGACCTGCGGCGCCTGGGCGTCTGACGCCCGGGGCCGCGTCTCCGGCGCCCGGGCGATGACCGGCAGCACCGCCAGGGCGACCAGCGCGATCATGGCGCCGGGGGCCGGCGGCCAACCCGTGTGCGCCACCAGGGCTTGGGCGGCAAGCGGCGTCAGGCCGCCGAACACGGCGGGGGCCCCGGTGGCGCCCAGGGCCAAACCCGTCAACCGGCCCTCGCCGGGGAACTGTTCGGGCGTCGCCACCGCGCCGACGGCGCTTACCC
>NZ_BACU01000302.1 GCF_000333275.1 Azospirillum sp. B4
TGGTTGTCCAAGGACCTGGAGCGCAAGACCGCGCTGATCAAGACGGGCGCGTCCTCGCAACGCGACATCGACATCATCCGCGACCAGATCAAATGGTATGAGCGCCGGCGTGAGCTGACGCTGGAGACCATGCGCACCACTGACAAGATGCGCGCCAGCCAGTACACCGAGATGCAGGACAGCACCCGCCGGCTGGAAGAGAACCTGGCCATGGCGCGCAAGAACCTGGACAGCCTGGTGGTGCGGGCGCCGGTGGATGGCCAGATCACCACCCTGGACGTGGAGAT
>NZ_BACU01000301.1 GCF_000333275.1 Azospirillum sp. B4
GCCCATAAACCGCGCCAGCGTTCTGGTGCCACAGATCTCGAAGCCGCCGTCGGCCAGCGCCACCGTGGTCGGGCCGTTCTGATCGCCAGTGGTGGTCGTGTTCACCCGGAACTCGCCACCGATCTTCCCGCCTCCCGCCGTGAACCGCTGGGCATAAACGCCCCAGCCGGCACCGTCCTCCCCCGCAGATTGCCATGCCACCACATAGCTGCCGTCCGCCAGGATCGCCACCGACGGCGCCGTCTGGTCACTGGCCAGCTGCGCATTGATAACCGTCTCCGATCCGGGGTTGGCTTGGCCGGCGGATACGACTGTGTTGACAAGCGTGGGTTCCCACTCCGTCCAAACGACACCGTCGCTGAGGCGCACCATGACGACATCCGTGGCGGCCACACTTCCCGCCACGAAGCGCAGCCCTGCCAACTGGGCGGATGTGACGGTGATGATGCCACCCACCGGCTGAACCACCCCGTTCAGCACGAAGTAGCCACCATCCGAACTCAAGTCCTGGAACTGATACGTAGGTACGTACTGTTGACCAGCGTATATCAAAGCTGAGGCTGCAACCGACTGTTGGGCTCCTAACAACACTGTACGTCCGTCGGAATAGGGCGCGACGGCGGTAAAATTCTTGGTGATGATGTCATAGCCATCGGCCGTCTGGCTGGCCCATATGGCGATATAGTCGCCATTTGGCTGCATCGCTAAAACCGGCTGGGTCTGGTTGCCGCCGGTGGTGTCGTTCAGACGGAACTCGCCACCCACAACCGCACCACCGGCATCGTAGCGCTGGGCGTAGATGCCAAAGCCGCTGCCATCCTCCCCGTTCGACGCCCAGGTGACCAAGTAGCCGCCATCAGACGTCGCGATGACTTTGGGCAGGGTCTGGTCGTCCGCGGTATAGGTGTTGACCTGGATGGCGGCACCAACCGCGCTGCCATCCGCCGCATAGCGACGCAGCAGGATGTTATGCGTCGTGGACGTGTCCCCCGTGCCCGTGCTGGCGAAGACAACGACATAACCGCCGTCCTTCAGGCCCGCCATCGAGGTATAAATTTGCTCCCCCGCTATCGGCCCGCCCAGAATGTCGGTGTAGCCGCCGACCGCCTTGCCCGTCGCGTCAAACCGCTGCAGGAACACGTCCTCGCCATAACGCGCGATGCTAAAGTCCCAACTGGCGACAAATCCACCGTCCGCCAGCGCCGTCACCGCTGGATACGCCGCCTGGGCATAGCTGCCGGTACCAAGGTAAGTCGACAGCATCAACTGGCCGGTGATGGCCGTGCCGTTGCCGTCGAATATCTGCCCCTTGATGAAGTTGCCCGTGTTCACATCGTAAAAGACCCACGCCACCAGAAGGTTGCCGTTCGCCAGGAGGGTCGCGACCGGTCTGCTTCCGCTGGCAACACTGATCTGGCCGCCCACCGCGTTCCCGGTGGCGTCATAGCGCTGCCCATAAACCGCGCCAGCGTTCTGCTGCCACAGAATCTCGAAGCCGCCGTCGGCCAGCGCCACCGTGGTCGGGGCGTTCTGATCGCCAGTGGTGGTCGTGTTCACCCGGAACTCGCCACCGATCTTCCCGCCTCCCGCCGTGAACCGCTGGGCATAAACGCCCCAGCCGGCACCGTCCTCCCCCGCAGATTGCCATGCCACCACATAGCTGCCGTCCGCCAGGATCGCCACCGACGGCGCCGTCTGGTCACTGGCCAGCTGCGCATTGATAACCGTCTCCGATCCGGGGTTGGCTTGGCCGGCGGATACGACTGTGTTGACAAGCGTGGGTTCCCACTCCGTCCAAACGACACCGTCGCTGAGGCGCACCATGACGACATCCGTGGCGGCCACACTTCCCGCCACGAAGCGCAGCCCTGCCAACTGGGCGGATGTGACGGTGATGATGCCACCCACCGGCTGAACCACCCCGTTCAGCACGAAGTAGCCACCATCCGAACTCAAGTCCTGGAACTGATACGTAGGTACGTACTGTTGACCAGCGTATATCAAAGCTGAGGCTGCAACCG
>NZ_BACU01000300.1 GCF_000333275.1 Azospirillum sp. B4
CCGGCTACAGCACCCATACTTCGGCAAATGGCATGTGAGCAACCCGCCGGACCACAGCCTGCAGGCCTATGGCTTCGACGATTGGGAGGAGTCCTATCCCGAGCCGCACGGCGCCTCACCCAACAATCTGGGCACCTACCGCGACATCGGCTTCGCCGATTCCGTATGCAATTTCCTGCGCCGCAAGGCGCTGGGCCTGGACTATGACCGCGCCGCCGCCATCAAGAGCGAGAAGGCACCCAACCAGCCGGCGCCGGACGCGTCAAACGCCCGCCCCTGGTTCGCCGTCGCCTCCTTCGCCAACCCGCACGACATCGCGACATATCCGGCGGTGATCTCCCAGGCCCTGCCGTCCGACGGCCAAACCCGAACTGGCACCCAGTCGCCCTTCGGCCCCCTGACGGTGCCCCAGCAGGGCGACCGCACGCCCCCGCCCACGGGCGGCACCTTCCAGGTCGCCCTGAACCCTCTGGGCTTTCCGCAGGACTGCGCCCACAACCCGCCCACCCTGGCGGAGGATCTGTCGACGAAGCCGTCCTGCCAACACGACTACGCGTATAAGATGGGTTTGGCCCTGTCGGCCAAGATTGGCTACAATTTCGCAGGCGTCGCGCCGACGGACAAGCTGGACGCGGCCCTGGCCACCACGCTGAAAAGTTGCATCCCCTTCCAGCTGACGTCCGATCCCGCCACTTCGGCACAGGATTTCATCCAGCTCTATGCGTATCTGCATTCCCTGGTCGACACGCAAATCGACCGGGTGCTGCGCACGCTGGAGGAGTCCGGCCTGGCGGAAAACACCATCGTCGTCTTCCTCGCCGACCATGGCGAGTATGCCGGCGCCCACGGCATGATGATCGAGAAGTGGCACACCGCCTATCAGGAGGCGCTGCACGTCCCCGTGGTGGTGCAGTTCCCGCCCTCCACCCATGTTCACGGCGGCTTGCGGCAGTTGGACCAGGTGACCAGCCACATCGACATCCTGCCCACCATTCTGGGCCTGGCCAAGGTGGATCAGGCGGAGGTCGCCAGCCGGCTGGCCGCCACGCGCGGGCCTTTCCCCCCCTTGCCGGGCGCCAACCTGGCCCCCCTGATCCACGGCAGGACGGAGGTGGTGATGGAACCGGACGGCACGCCCCGCCAGGGGGTGTTGTTCATCACGGACGACGAAATCACGGAACCCCTGCCCCCCATTGGCGATCCGCACGAAACGGCGTCCTACGGCCAATTCGCCATCTACGACGCCACGGTCGCCGCCGTGCGCCATGGCTGGCATGGCAAAGGCCCCGTTCCCGACCTGGCTCCAGGTCCGGTTCGTCAGCCCAACCATGTCCGCTGTGTGCGCACCGCCGATTTCAAGCTGGCGCGCTATTGCGACCCCCAAGAACGCGTCCCGCAGGAATGGGAAATGTACGATCTGCGGAATGATCCCAACGAGACCACAAATCTGGTCCAGGTGCGTGTCTCGCCGCCAACGGCCCGCCATGATCTGCCGGCGTGGGCCCCTCACGGCGCGGTGCAGGCGGAGGCGGACCGCCTGGCTGCCTTGCTGGCGCGGCTGGAGGCACGGGATCTCACTCCCTTCGCCGCGGACGCGACCTGACGCCCCAGCACATCTTCCCCCAGAACATCGCCGATACCGTGCAGCGCCGCCCCTCACCGGGCGGCGCTTTCGTTTGCGCGCCTCGCCGCCGCACCCGTCCAAGAGCGGGGGGGCCGACGGCCCACCCTTTTGGGGCGCGGACCTGGGCGCCCGGGTCGCCCCCCTGACCACCCCCCAACAAGCGGCCACGGCTTGGTCACTGGCCCCCACCGGGCCCGACCCGTAGCGTCACCGTCAAATGTTCCCACCCTGAAGCGGAGCGGTCATAAAATGCATGACGTGACGGAGCGCGTGTCCACCCGGGCCCTGCGGACCACGCAAATCCATCCGGTTCTCCTGTCCGGCGGCGCCGGCACCCGGCTGTGGCCCCTTTCCCGCGCCATCCACCCGAAGCAGTTCCTGGCGCTGACGTCGGATCGGACCCTGTTGCAGGAAACGGCCGCGCGCAGCCTGGGCGATGCCGGCTTCGCCGACCCCATCGTCATCTGCAACGAGGAACACCGGTTCATGATCCACGAGCAGTTGCACGGGATCGGGATCGAACCGCAGACCATCATCCTGGAAAGTGCCGCGCGCAACACGGCACCGGCCATCGCCGCCGTAGCCCTGTGGCTGCTGGACCGCGATCCGGACGCCCTGATGCTGGCCCAGCCGTGCGACCACCTGATCGGCGCGTTGCCGGATTTCTACCTGGCGGTGGCGCGCGGCGTGCCGGCGGCGCAGGCCGGACACCTGGTCACCTTCGGCGTGGTGCCCGACAAGCCGGAGACGGGCTATGGCTACATCCGTACCGGTGCCCCGCTGGCGGGCGTGGACGGCGTCCGCGCCGTGGAGCATTTCGCCGAGAAGCCCAACCTGGCGACGGCGGAAACCTACCTGGCCAGCGGCAACTATCTGTGGAACAGCGGCATCTTCCTGATGTCCGCGCGCCAGTACATCGCGGAGCTGGAGCGCCTGCAGCCCGACATGGTCACCGCCGTGCGCGAGGCCATTTCCGCCGGCAAGGAGGACAATGGCTTCTTCCGCTTGGACGAGGCCTGCTTCACCGCCGCCGCGTCCCTGTCCATCGACCACGCGGTGATGGAGCATACCGACAAGGCCGCCGTCATCCCGGTGGAGATGGCATGGTGCGACGTCGGTTCCTGGCGGTCCCTCTGGGACGTCAGCCACAAGGACGACGAAGGGAACGTGGAGCAGGGCGACGTCATCCTGCAGGACGTGAAGAACAGCTACGTCCATTCAGACGGCCGGCTGGTGGCCGCCATCGGGGTGGAGGATCTGGTCATCGTCGCCACCGACGACGCCGTGCTGGTGGCCGACGCCGCCCACGCCAAGAACGTGGGCAAGGTGGTGGAGCAACTGCGCCGCCGCAACCGGTCGGAAGAAACCCATCACACCACGGTCTACCGGCCGTGGGGATATTACCGCGCCGTGGATATCGGCTACCGCTTCCAGGTGAAGCGCATCATGGTGAAGCCGGGTGCGCGCCTCAGCCTGCAAAAGCACCACCACCGGGCGGAACATTGGATCGTCGTCCAGGGTACCGCGCTGGTGCAGCGGGATGGCGAGAACCGCCTGGTGCGGGAGAACGAGTCCGTTCACATCCCCATCGGCATGGAGCACCGCCTGGAGAACCCCGGCAAACTGCCCCTGCATCTGATTGAAGTGCAATCTGGCGCGTATCTGGGCGAAGACGACATCGTGCGTCTGTCAGACACCTACGGCCGCGCGTGAGCGCGGCCCCATTCCCGGGGACCAACCCGGGAGAGGGAGCCATATTGACGCGGAAGCGGGCGGGGAACGGGGGGCAACCCGTTTTTAAACCAAGACGCGGACCCGCATGGGCAACGCGTCGAGCCCGAGGTCAAATCCAATGCCTGCAAAGACCGCCCGATCACCCCGGGCCCCAATCCGTGACGGGGTGGCGCCGCTCCGCGTCACCTATACGCGCCCGCTGGCGCGGCTATACCCCACCCTGGACCCCACCCTGTACCCCACCCTGGAACCCGCATTGGCCAACCCCCTGCGGCGGCGCCTGCTGGCGGCCGTGGCCGGCCTGGCGCTGACCGGCGGCCTGGTCCTGCCGGCCAATGCCCAGACGGACACCTCGCCGGATGACACGGTGGCCACCCGCCAGCACCCCGACTATGACCCTGCCGGCATCCGCATGGGCGGCTTCATCCTCTACCCCAGCATCACGCTGGACGAGGTCTATGACAGCAACATCTATGCGACGCAGGGCAACGACACCAGTGACCTGATCACGGTGCTGCAGCCGAAGCTGGAGCTCAAATCCAACTGGAACGTCCATCAGCTGAACCTGCACGCCAGCGGCGACATCAACTGGTACGCCCGGAACAGCCGCGAAAATTACGCCAACTACGACATTGGCGGCGACGGTCGCGTGGAGATTTACCACGACGCCTGGATTGCGGGTGGTGCCGACTACAGCCTGTGGCACCTGCCCCGCACCTCGCCCAACAACATCGTCGGCCAGGCCGATCCCACCGAATACAACCAGACCTCGGCCAACCTGGTCGGGCACAAGGAATTCGGCAACCTGTTCGTGGAGCTGGGCGACAGCTACAACCGCTACGACTTCGCCAACGCCCAGACCTTCGACGGACGCACCATCCTGTGGGAACGCCAGAACCACGATGAGAATGAGATCAGCGTCCGCACCGGCTATTCGATCGAGGGCCTGTACGAGCTGTACGTGAAGGGCGCCTATAACACGCGCAATTACGACTTCACCTCGGACATGAGCGGCTTCAACCGCAATTCCACCGGCTACACGGCCGTGGTGGGCGGCAAATACAACCTGACCGGCATCACCTCGCTGGATCTGTTCGCCGGCTACCGGTCGCAGGACTATGACGACGCGCGCCTGGGCACCTTCTCCGGCCCCACCGGCGGCGCCAAGGTCACCTGGAACGTCACCACCCTGACCACCGTGACCGGCGAGATCACCCGCGACATCAACGAGACCATCGTCGTGGGCGCCGCCGGCTATTTCGGGACCAGGGAAACGCTGGCCGTGGATCATGAGTTGCTGCGCAACGTGCAGCTCCACCTGCAGCTAAGCCATGAGGCTGACGACTTCCAAAATATAGACCGAACAGACGATGTCTATGGCGTCGGCCTGGGCGCGAAATACATGATGAGCCAAATGACAGCGCTCAACGTCCGTTACAACTACCAAATCCGGTCGTCTAATCGGACCGGAATCGGCTATGCCGACCACAACATCCTGGTTGGCCTAACCCTTCACATGTAAGGGAATACTGGCTGTATCCATCGCGATCACAGCCCTGGTGGGGGCGGCCCTCGTTTGATCACAACCGCCGCCCCCCACGTTTGATAAAACTATCGTGTGAGCCCCATCAAAACGGGCCGCCACCAGACAACCCCGACACGAGCCCCGGACGCCGCGCGGCCGGGATGCCTCCGATCAAGCAGAAGGTGCCGGAATGCTGCCTTCCCGCCTCCCCCGTAAATCTCCGTCCCGACTGGCCGTGCTGGCGGTCGTGGCCGGGACCATCGCGCTTCCTTTCGCGTCCCTTCCCCTGACCGCCCACGCCCAGGGCAACGGCCAGCCGCCGGCACCCAACGCCGCCGTGGGCCCCGTCGCCAACAACGAGGTCGCGAACAACGAGACCGGGGCCAAGTCCGGTGCCGTCCCCGGTGCCGGCATGGGCGGCGTCGCCGCCGCCGACTATCAGCTGGGCCCGGGCGACCGGGTGCGCATCACCGTGTTCGGCCAGCAGGACCTGTCGGGCGAATACGCCGTCGACGGCAGCGGCACCCTGTCCTTTCCCCTGGTGGGCCAAGTGCATGCCGGCTCGATGACCGCCGCCCAGCTGGGCAAGTCGCTGGAGAGCGGCCTGTCGCCCAATTACATCAAGAACCCGCACGTCAGCGTGGAGGTTCTGAGCTACCGGCCCTTCTACATCCTGGGCGAGGTCAAGACCCCGGGCAGCTACGCCTACGTCTCCGGCATGACGGTGCTGAACGCCGTGGCGTTGGCCGGCGGCTTCACCTACCGGGCGCGCGACGACGACTTCCGTCTGCAGCGCACCGCCAAGGACGGTTCCAAAACCCAGGTCGACGCCGAACCGACGACACCGGTCCAGCCCGGTGACGTCATCACTGTCCGGGAGCGCTATTTCTGATGACCTTGCCAGAGCAGCCCCGCGCCCTGGGTGGTGGCCCCATCCTCCCCCGGCGCCTCACCGCCGCGCCGCCGGCGCCCCGCCCGGTGTACATGCCCCCGCCCCAACAGCAGCGGGACGTGCTGGACACCTACCGCAAGATCTGGGCCCACCGCCGTCTGGTGCTGGCCTGCACTGTCGGCGCCGCCCTGTTGGCCGGCATCGTCGGCTACAGCATGCCGTCGCGCTACACGTCGGAGGCGCGGGTGCTGGTGGGTGTGCCCCAGCCGGCCCTGGACGGCATCGGCCCCACCATCGCGTCCATGAGCTTCAATGCCGAACGGGTGCAGAGCGAGGGCCTGGTGGCCCAATCGCGGGAGCTGGCCAAGAAGGTCATCGATCGGCTGCACCTGAACGACGATCCGGAGTTCAACCCCGACGCCAAGACGGCGCCGCCGCAGGCCCCCCTTTGGGCCCGGATGCTGCCGGCGGGCGTGGCCGACTGGCTGACCAAGCCCAAGGCGGCGGAGCCACTGAGCCCGACGGAACAGGCCCGCCAGACGGCCATGATCGAGAACCGCACGGTGGACATCCTGCTGTCCAAGCTGGACATCGCCACCGTCGGCCGATCCGACGTGCTGAAGATCCAGGCGACCACCCGCGATCCGGAGACCGCCTCCCTGGTGGCCAACACCGTGGCCGACGCCTATCTGGCGGAACAGCGCGACGTGAAGGTCGGCACCGCCAGCCGGGTGGAAGAGTATATGGAGAGCCGGATCGCCGACCTGCGCAAGCAGGTCGACGACAGCGAGCGCGCCATAGAGGACTACCGCAAGCAGTACGGCCTATATGATCAGCAGAACGGCACCGGCATCATGGGCCAGCGCCTGACGGAGCTGAACACCCAGCTGATCGCCGCCCAGTCGGCCAAGGCCGACGCCGACGCCCACCTGGGCGACGCCCAGGCCCTGATGCGCCAGGGCGTCACCGGCGACAGCGTGCCGGAAGTGCTGAACAACCCGCTGATCCAGTCGCTGAAGTCGCAGCAGGCCCAGGCGGAACAGCGCCTGGCGCAGCTGTCGGCCACCTACGGCGACAAGCATCCGCAGGTGACCGACGCCAAGGCCCAGATCGCCGACGCGCAGCGCAAGATCCGGGCTGAAATGCAGGGCATCATCACCGGCCTGCAGAACGTGGCCCGCACGGCCAACGCCCGCTACCAGGCCGTGCTGCGCGACTTCAACGAGGCCAAGGGCTCCCTGGGCGCCGACAACCAGAACGCCATCCGCCTGGAGGCGATGGAACGCGACGCCGCCGTCAACCGGCACCTGCTGGAAACCATGCTGACGGAGGAGAAGCGCCTGATCGGCCGCCAGCAGCTGGAGGCGCCGGACGCCCGCGTCATCTCCAAGGCGACGCCGCCCGTGGCCGCCAGCTATCCGCCCAAGGCCCTGATCCTGCTGCTGGGCACGCTGGTGGGCGCCGTGGCCGGCATGCTGATCGCCCTGCTGATGGAAGAGGCGGACCAGACCTTCCGCCAGGGCAGCCAGATCGAGGCCGCGACGGGCATTCCGGTGGTGGCCCTGGTGCCGGAGGTGAAGGGCAAGTCGCCCACCGCCCAGGTGCTGCGCGAACCGGTGTCGCCCTTCGCCGAAACCCTGCGCAAGATCCACATCGCGCTGGAGTTGTCGGAGCTGGAGTACAGCCCCCGCACGGTGCTGCTGTCCTCCGCCGCCCCCGGCGAAGGCAAGAGCGTCATCATCGCGGCGCTGGGCCGGCTGCTGGCCAGCCACGGCCGGCGTATCCTGATCGTCGACTGCGACTGGCGCTCCCCCTCCCAGCACAAGCTGTTCAACGTGTCGAACAAGCACGGCCTGGCCTCGCTGCTGACCGATGACAGCGTGGTGCTGGACGATTGCATCCACCACGACACCCTGTCGGGGCTGGAACTGATCACCGCCGGCCACTGGACGTCGAAGGACACCCGCATGCTGACATCCGACCGGATGCGGGTCCTGCTGCAGACCTTCGCCAAGAACTACGACCTGGTGCTGATCGACACGGCGCCGGTGCTGGTGGGGGCCGAGGTGCTGGCCATGGCGCGGATGGTCGACAAGGTGCTGTTCACCGTGCGCTGGGACCACACCCGCCGCAACGCCGCCCTGCAGGCCCTGCGCCAACTGGTGGAGGTGCAGTGCGACCTGGCCGGCGTGATCATGTCCCGGGTCGACCCGCGCCGCTATCGCCAGTACGGCTACGGGCCGCTGAACTATGACTACGCCCGTCCCCTGGCCGATCACTTCGGTTGAGGCCATCCGGCCGAGTTGAGGAACGCCCCATGGAGCGAGAGGCCCTACGTGACTTGCCGCCGCAGGGGGTGAAGGGGATGGATCTTCCTCCTTCCTCCGTCCCCTCCCCCCAGGCGGCCCTTTTGACCCGCGCCTACCCGCCGGAACTCATCGGCTCCGCCCCGCAATGCGCCGACTTGGCGGAGTGGCTGACCCGGCTGGGATGCGAAACCACGGTGTTCACCGGCCTGCCCTACTATCCGGGCAACGAGGTCTTCACCCAGTACAAGGACTTCAGGGGCGGTCATGAGATCCTGAACGGCGTGCGGGTGGAACGCGTCCGCACCATGATCCCGCGCAAAGGATCGGCCAAGGCCCGCATCATGGCCGAGGCCAGCTTCCTGCTGGCGGGGTTGTGGGCGCGGGCCTCGGGCCGGCTGAAGCCCAAGCCCCTGGTCATCAGCCTCTGTCCATCCATCCTCACCGTGGCGCTGGGCTGCCTGGTCCGGCAGCGCGACGGCCGCCACGTGGCCATCATCCATGACATCCAGTCCGGCATGGCCAAGGGGCTGAACATGGTGTCCAGCGGCGGCCTGGTGAAGGCCATGCGCTGGTGTG
>NZ_BACU01000299.1 GCF_000333275.1 Azospirillum sp. B4
GCTGGCGGCGCCTGGCCCCGGGTGTTCGATCTGTACCTGGCGGGAACCTTCATCTGCTTCCTGCTGGCGTCGGTGCTGGCGGTCAGCTTCGTCGCCCGCATCAACGGCAACCTGCGCCAACGCGACGCGCGCCTGTCGGACCTGCGGCAGAAGTCGGTGGAGGAGGACCACATCGTGCGCATGGGCCTGCTGGCGTCAGGGGCCGCGCATGAACTGGGCACCCCGCTGGCGACCCTGTCAGTCATCCTGAACGACTGGCAGCACATGCCCGCCGCCGCCGGGAACGCCGAACTGCTGGACGATGTGGCGGAGATGCAGGCGGCCCTCGCCCGCTGCAAGGAGATCGTGTCCCGCATCTTGCTGACGGCGGGCACGGCTCGGGGTGAAGGGGCGGCGCGCACCACCCTGGTGCGCTTCCTGGACACCGTGGTCGCCGACTGGCGTCAAGCGCACGCCGACCGGAAGATCGAATACACCAACCACATCACCGATGATGTGGCCATCGTGTCCGACACCGCGATCAAGCAAAGTCTGTTCAACATCTTCGACAACGCGGTGGAGGCCAGCCCCACCTGGGTCGGCATCGACGTCGCGTGCCATGACGGGGTGCTGACCGTGACGGTGCAGGACCGGGGCCCCGGCTTCGCGCCAGACATCCTGGCGCGTTTCGGCAAGCCCTACCAGTCCACCAAGGACAAACCTGGTCGCGGACTTGGCCTCTTCCTTACGGTCAATGTGGCGCGCAAACTGGGTGGGCGGGTAACCGCCGACAACAACCCAGCCGGCGGGGCGACCGTGGAACTGCGCTTGCCCATCGACCCGCTGGTGATCGAGGATGCCGATGACGGACGATAGCTCATTTGGGGACGACGACGCCCCCGTCCTGCTGATCGTGGAGGACGACCCCTCCTTCGGCCGCGCGCTGAAACGGTCGTTCGAGCGGCGCGGCTATCACGTGGTGAGCACCGACCGGGCGGAGGCCCTGCCCGACCTGCTGGCGGCCGAAGCGCCGGATTTCGCCGTGGTCGACCTGAAGCTGGCTGGCGCCTCAGGCCTGGAATGCGTGAAGACCCTGCACGCGCACGATCCGGAAATGAAGATCGTGGTGCTGACCGGCTTCGCCAGCATCGCCACAGCGGTGGAGGCCATCAAGCTGGGCGCCTGCCACTACCTGGCCAAGCCGTCCAACACCGACGACATCGAGGCCGCCTTCGGCCGTAGCGAGGGCGACAGCGGCGTCAGCCTCAGCAGCCGCGCCACCTCCATCAAGACGCTGGAGTGGGAGCGCATCCACGAGACCCTGGCCGACACCGGCTTCAACGTCTCCGAAGCCGCCCGCCGCCTGGGCATGCACCGCCGCACCCTGGCCCGCAAGCTGGCGAAGCAGCGGGTGAGTTGATTTTAACGGCATGAGCCATCGGCTCATGTAGGCCCCGACCGGGGCCGCCGGAGCGTTCTGGGGAGCGTAGCGGACTGGAACGCGAGGATCAGCCAAGGCCACGGATGTGGCCGCCCGGCGTCTGAGGGGGATCTTTAATCAGTCAAGATTAAAGATCCTTGCGCGAATCCTGGTTGACGGCACAACCTTAATAGACGGCAATGGGCCCCACGAAAAAGACGGGAGGGGTGCCATGGATCTGTTCAGCCTGGCGGGCAAGCGCGCGCTCATCACCGGGTCCACGCGCGGCCTTGGCCATGCCATCGCCCTGGAAATGGCCCGCGCCGGCGCCGCCGTCCTCATCTCCAGCGAGGTGCCGGAGGATTGCCGGCGGGTGGCGGCGGAGTTCCAGGCCCAGGGGCTGGATGCCCAGCCCCTCCCCTGCGATGTGGCCGATGACGACGCCCTGGACGCCTTGGCCACGGCGGCGGAGGCGATGCCCGGCGGCGTCGGCATCTTGGTCTGCAATGCCGGCCTGAACCTGCACAACGGCCCCAGCGCCGAGACGCCGGACGCGGCCTATGAGCGCGTCATGGCCATCAACCTGCGCAGTGTCTTCCGCCTGTGCAACCGCATCGTCCCGGCCATGGCGGCGCGGGGCGACGGCGCCGTCATCCTGATGTCCAGCCTGTCGGGCCTGCGCGGCAACCGCAGCCTGGGCGTCTATTCCATGACCAAGGCGGCCCTGGCCCAGATGGCGCGCAACCTGGCGGTGGAATATGGGCCGCGCAACGTGCGGGTCAACGCCATCAGCCCCGGCCTGATCGACACCGATCTGTCGGCCGTGTTCAAGGCCGACCCCGCCCGCCTGGAAAAGCGCATGAGCCAGACGCCGCTGCGCCGCATGGGCACGCCCCGGGAGGTCGCCGGCACCGCCGTCTATCTGGCCTCCGCCGCCGGCGCCTTCGTCACCGGCCACAATCTGGTGGTGGACGGCGGCACCCTGATCACGGATTGAAGTCCCGCGTCCAGGGGGCCGAGCCGGCGGTGAAGCGGCGCGCCAGGAAGTCCAACAGAACGGCCACGCGGGCGGCGCGAGGGCCGCCGGCCGGCGTCACCAGGTTGATGGCCAGGGGCGGCGGTGACCAGTCCGGCAGGGCGATCACCAGGCGGCCGTCCCGCACCGCCTCCCACGCCAGGAAGTCCGGCTGCATGGCGATGCCCAGGCCGGCCAGCAGCGCGTCCTGCAAGGCGTCGGCGTTGGTGGCGCTCAAGGGGCCTTTGACCCGCACCGACTCCTCCGTGCCGTCCAGGTGGGCGAAGCGCCACGTCTCCCCCGTCGCCAGATAGCTGTAAACCAGGCAGGCGTGATCCTTCAGGTCGCGCGGACGGGTGGGCAGGCCCCGGCGGGCGAAGTACGCGGGCGCCCCCACCACCCAGCGCCGCACCGGGCACAGCCGCCGGGTGATCAGGCTGGAATCCGCCAGTTCCGCGATGCGCAGCGCCACGTCCACGCCGCCGGCCACCAGATCAACCAGCCGGTCGTCCAGCTGCAGGTCCACCGTCACGTCCGGATAGGCCGCCAGGAAGTCCGGCAGGGCCGGCGCCACGTGGCGCACGCCGAAGGACATGGGGGCGGCCAGCCGCACCCGTCCGTGCGGCTGGCTGGATTTGGCCTGGGCCTCGGCCTCCACCGCCTCCCCCTCCGCCAGGATCTGGGCGGCGCGCACCGCCAGCACCCGCCCCGTCTCGGTCAGGGAGAAGCGGCGGGAGGTGCGGTGGACCAGCCGTTCGCCCAACCGTTCCTCCAGCCGCTTCACCGCCTTCGACACCGTGGCGTTGGATAGGCCGAAGTCGCTGGCGGCGGCGGCGAAGGACCCTGTCTCCGCCACCTTGGCGAAGATGGCCCAGGCCTCAAGGTCGGGAAGGGACATGGGGGAAGCTCCGGCGCCATGACATCAAAAATGGAAACGATGAAGTTCCATAGTTTCTATTTTCGTCGTCGTCAAT
This sequence comes from Azospirillum sp. B4, assembly GCF_000333275.1. Lineage (GTDB taxonomy): Bacteria > Pseudomonadota > Alphaproteobacteria > Azospirillales > Azospirillaceae > Nitrospirillum. The sequence continues at coordinate 3,389 of NZ_BACU01000299.1, forward strand.
CAGGCCCATCTTAAGTCCTGTCAGCGGCGCCCATCGGCACCGCGCAGAAGTGAAAGCAAGGAGTTGCGTCATGATTGACCGTCGTCCGTTCGCCAAGCTGGGTGGCGCCAACCATGGTTGGCTGAAGGCCAAGCACCATTTCTCGTTTGCCAGCTACTACGATCCCAGCCGGATGAACTGGGGCGCCCTGCGGGTCTGGAACGATGACGAGATCGCGTCCAAATCCGGCTTCCCGCCGCACCCGCATGCGGATATGGAGATCATCACCTATGTCCGGGACGGCGCCATCACCCACCAGGACAGCCAGGGCAATGAAGGCCGGACGGAGGCCGGCGACGTGCAGGTGATGTCCGCCGGTTCCGGCATCCGCCACTCGGAGTACAATCTGGAGGATGAGACCACCCGCATCTTCCAGATCTGGATCCAGCCGGAAACGCGGGGCGGCACGCCGTCCTGGGGTGCCAAGCCCTTCCCCAAGGCCGACCGCTCCGGCAAGTTCGTCACGCTGGCCAGCGGCTATCCGGAGGATGAGGGGGCCCTGCCCATCCGTGCCAAGGCCCGGGTGATGGGCGCCACGGTGAAGGCGGGTGAGCGGGTCAGTCTGACCCTGGATCCCAGCCGCCATGTCTACCTGGTTCCCGCCAAGGGCGTGGTGGAGATCGACGGCGTCCGCATCGAGGCGCGCGACGGTGCCGCCATCACCGACCAGTCCGTGGTCGAGGTGGTGGGCGTGGAGGATGCCGAGGTGGTGTTGGTCGACGCCGCCTGACGGCTTGGGGCGCCCACATCGGGCGCCCCTTCTCAAAAAGCAATGCTCTTCCTGGGCTTATATCCCTTGGCCGGGGACCATGCGCCGCCTTGGAACGTCGGGTGCGGACCCTAAATCTATGCTGCCGGCCAGCTTTCCACGGTCGGCCCCGATTATAGGCGCGCAACCTACAAGACCGGGGCAAGCCTTCAAGACGGTGACCGGGACAGGCTGCTAGCCCCTGCGCATCCATTTTCCTGACGGGAGATCCGATCGATGAGCACCAAGCCGAATTTCCAGGGTGTACCGGGCGCGTTGACGCCGCTGCTGGCCGACATGTTCGCCTTGTACCTGAAGACCAAGAACTTCCACTGGCACATCTCCGGCCCGCACTTCCGGGAATATCATCTCCTGCTGGATGCCCAGGCGGCGGAGATCTTCGCGACCACCGACGCCATCGCCGAGCGGGTGCGCAAGGTGGGCGGCACCACCCTGAAGTCCATCGGCCAGATCGCCAAGCTGCAGCGCATCAAGGATAACGACGCCGAGAAGGTGGGCGCCCTGGACATGCTGCGCGAACTGCACGACGACAACGTCACCCTGGCCGGCATCCTGCGCGAGGCGCACGAGGTCTGTGACGAGGCGGGCGACGTCGCCTCCGCCAGCCTGCTGGAAAACTGGATCGACGAGGCGGAGGAGCGCGCCTGGTTCCTGGCCGAGACCATCAGCGCCGATTGAGGAAGCCAAGTTCCCGTGCGCCCCTTCGGCCGGGAAACTATTTCTGCGCACAATTCAACAAATCACGCGCATCCCTGCAAGGCGCCGGTCCCCGCAGCCTTTACCTTGGGCATCGCGGGGGCCGGTACCGGTTCCGCAGATCCGAAGGAACAGCAGGGACATGACACTGGATAGCGAACAGACGGCAGCCGACACCAACCCGTCCCCCTCCGGGCCGGACGCCTCCCGCCGCGCCGTGCTGATGGGCGGCAGCGCCCTGGCCGCGCTGGTGATCCTGCCCGCCAGCGCGGCCACCGCGCTGGCCGCACCCACCGAATCCCCTTCCCCCACCCACGGCCCCACCCACGGCCACGCCGCCGGCAAAGGAACCCATTCCATGAGCTTCATCACCACCAAAGACGGCACCCAGATCTTCTACAAGGATTGGGGTCCCAAGACCGCCCAGCCCATCGTCTTCCATCATGGCTGGCCGCTCAGCGCGGATGACTGGGACAACCAGATGATGTTCTTCCTGGGCCAGGGCTACCGCGTCATCGCCCATGACCGCCGTGGCCACGGCCGGTCCAGCCAGACCGACACCGGCAACGAGATGGACACCTACGCCGCCGACGTCATCGCGCTGGCCGCGGCCCTCGATCTGAAGAACGCCATCCATATCGGTCATTCCACCGGCGGCGGTGAGGTGGCGCACTACGTAGCCCGCGCCGAAAAGGGCCGGGTGGCCAAGGCAGTGCTGATCGGCGCCGTGCCCCCCATAATGGTGAAGTCCGACAAGAACCCGGGCGGCCTGCCGCTGGAGGTGTTCGACGGCTTCCGCAGCAGCCTGGTGGCCAACCGCGCCCAGTTCTACCGCGACATTCCGGCCGGCCCGTTCTATGGCTTCAACCGCCCGGGCGCCAAGGTATCGGAAGGCGTCGTCGACAACTGGTGGCGGCAGGGCATGATGGGGGGCATCAAAGCCCACTACGACTGCATCAAAGCCTTCTCGGAAACCGACTTCACCGAAGACCTGAAGAAGATGGACGTGCCCGTGCTGATCATGCACGGCGATGACGACCAGATCGTCCCCATCGCCGACTCCGCCCTGTTGTCCGCCAAGCTGGTGAAGAACGGCACGCTGAAGGTCTACAAGGGCTTCCCCCACGGCATGGCGACCACCCACGCCGACACCATCAACGCCGATCTGCTGGCCTTCATCAAAGGCTGACCGGCCTGGTGGCAGGGCCCGGTTCGATCAGGGGGCGTGGACCACGGGTCCGCGCCCCCTTTTCATAAGGACACCCGGGTTGGCCCTGAAAAGGTTCATCAGGATGATGTCACCGTGGCCTTCAAGCTGAGCGTGCCCTTGGGCGAGGTACCGGAACAATTCTCCGCCGTCCAGGTGATGGCGGTGCCGCTGACCACATCGAAGCCGCCACCGGATTGCCGCATCAGCACGTGGCCGGCGGCATTGCCGTTCACCTGGGCCAGGCGCGACTTGCCGGTGGTGGCCATGGCGCCCCCCGATGACTGGTCGCAGTTGTCCAGCACGGACAGTGTGCTGAACCAGCCGCGCACCAGGTACGTCGCCCCGCCCCCCTCGTTATAGCCGGTGCAATTGCGCATGCGGACCTGCACCAGGCCATAGACGTGGGCCCCATTCGGGTCCCCGGGGGAAAGGGAACGGCAGTTGTTCTCAAACCCCACCTGTTCGATGGCGGCGCCGCTGGAGGTACCGTTGTTGTAATAGAAGCCGTAACTGCCGTTGTCGCGACAGTAGCCGCCGAAGATACGCACGTCGGTGGTGCCGCCGTAGGTGGAATCGAAGTTGGTGGCCATCATGCCGCACTTCGTGTTCTGGGCGAAGAAGCAGCCGACAACGGTGATGGCGGAACAGATACCGCCCTTGGACTGGGCGAAGACCGCGCCGTTCTGCTTGCAGTCCTGGAAGAAGCAGCCGATCAACAGGCTTTCGAAGACATTGCCCTCGAACAGCAGGCCATTCAGGCCGGCACCCTCCACACACAGGCCGTCCAGCGTCACGTTGTAGAAGAAGTAGGAACTGCCGTAGGCGATGATGCGCAGGCCGTTGCCGTCCTTGCCCGTGCCCAGGATCTTCATGGCGCCCAGGATGCGGAAGTAACGCACCGTGTTCACCGCCTGCAGGCTCATGATGTCGGTGCCGTTGGTGATGAACGACACCAGGGTGGCGCCCTGCGCCTGCAAACCCCAGGGCCTGCCCGCGTCCTGCGTCGACACGAAAGAGATGGTCTTGGCGATGGCATAGGTGCCGGCGGGCACGATAACCATCAGGCCCTTGGTCGCGGCGGCGGCCAGGGCCTTGGAAAAGGCGGCGCTGTCATCAGTGACGCCGTCGCCGACGGCGCCATAGTCATAGATGGTGGGGGTGGCCTTGGTGGTGGTGGCCTGGGCCACCTGAACATACCCTTCGGTGGTATCAGGCCCCGCTAACGTATCAGGGACCGGCGACGCACCCGCGCGCGCGGCGGCAGACAAGCCGAAGGGCAGCGCGGCACCGGCCGCGATCAAATGTCGGCGATCCATGTTTTACCTCGCTGCAGATCTCTAGAAGTCCCGCCGCTGCCCTGGATGAAGACGGAATTTCCCCGGCTGGAGGGAAGTTCCGCACTAAGGCGCGCGAAGCCGAAGCGGGTAGAGAACTTCGGTTCTCTTTCGGCGTGGCCGATACCAGAATTCACCGCCAGAAACCGCATCGCAAGACCAAAAAGACGGCCATCGATGTAGCATTCGACATACCCCTGAGAGCAAATACCTCCGCCTGATATGCCCGATGCCCCCGGTCGATAAATCGGTGCAGGTATTGGGCATATACCCCACAGCCTTGGGCATATGCCACCCGCGTCGTGTGACGAAACTGTGTTCACCGAATGCCCAATGGCGGCCGCGCTGCATTGCACGTCATTGTTTCCGTGCTTGCGAACAACGCCAATCCGAATGATAGATTGTGTTTATGCTAAATTAGATGTAACTGACGGTTGCTTGATCACCGGCGGGTTGCCGGTAGTTCCAGGCGATCGAAGGGCCTTGAACGGTAGGCAGCGGACGTTCCCACCGCCACGGTGATGCCATTATCCCGTGCCACGAAGGGGCGGACGGCTTCTGAACCATAAAACAGGGTGACGGCCCCTGCCTACCGGGGACCGCACGCCCATGAAGGCAGGCTCCCCGGGAGGGACCACCCCAATTAGACGCGTGACCGGCCCCGGTTCCCCCCGGGCGCACGGGCTGACGGAGGTCGTCCCTTATGGAGGTTTTCTGTGGTGCGCGCGAAACTCTGGCAACGGGCAGGCCTATCCGGGCTGATGCTACTGTCGGGCTGCACTGCCTGGTTGCCCCCGTGGGAGCAGGCCAAGCCGGCCCCGCAAAAGATCGCGGTGACCCGTCCGGCCCCCACCCGCGCCAAGGCGCCCGCCGCCAACCCGGCGGCTGGTGACAGCGCCGGCGGCACCCGCACGGCCGCCGCACGGCGGCCGTCCGGCGCGCCCAACACCCCCACCTCCCCCTCAACCGCCATGGCCGCCAACGCCGCGGCGGTTGCCCTGCCCGACGTCGACCTGGTCGGCCTGGACGAATCCCAGTTGCAGGCCCTGATGGGCCCCCCCTCTTCCCAGCAGGATCTGGCCCCCGGGAAGGAATGGCTCTACCGGCATGGGGCCTGCACCGTCGACCTGACACTGTACCCAGACATCAAGACGCAGGCTTACCGCGTCCTCAGCTATGAGGTGACAAGTGACAATGACACCGGCGACCGCAAACGCTACTGCCTGGCCGACATCCGGGCCGTGGCTCAAGCCAAATGACGTCCTGCCGGCCGTTCCGGCCCGCGTGGTCTTGGTTGACGATGACGACGCCTTTCGCGAGGCGGCGATGGGTGAGTTGGAGGACCTGGGCTTCAGCGTCACGGGTTTTCCCGACGCCAAGTCGCTGATCGCCTTCCTGGCGGCCGAGGACGGGTCGAGCCTGGATGATGGGGCCGCCGACATCCTGGTCATCGACTGGTGCCTGGAACGGACGCTGGGCATAGACCTGCTGCCGGACCTGCGGCGGCGCGGCTGCCGTATCCCGGTGATCTTCCTGACCGGCATGACCATGCCCGCCAACGAGACGCTGGCGCTGGACCGTGGCGCGGTCGACTTCATCGACAAGACGCGCGGCATGTCGGTGCTGGCCCGCCGCATCCGCCTGATCGTGCAGCCCCCGGCAGCCGCGGCACCGACCCCGACGGTGAAGGCGGGCGATGAGATCATATGCGGAAAGCTTACCCTTAAGCCTAAGGTGAACCGAGCCTTTTGGCAGGGTCGTGACGTGATGCTTACGGTTACCGAATTTAGTATCGTCGAATTCATGGTGGCCAATCTGGGCGAGCACGTGACTTACCGGGCCATCTACGACCGCGTGCATTGGAGCGGTTTCATCGCCGGCAGCGGCGACGATGGCTTCCGGACCAACGTGCGCTCGTCGATCAAGCGGATCCGGAGCAAGTTCAATGCTATCGATCGTGGCTTTGCGGAAATTGAGAATTTCGCGGCCTTCGGCTACCGATGGCGTGACCCGGCATCCATTGACGCCAACGCGGCTGAGATGGGCCGCCCGCAGGATATCCGGATCACTCACGGTTAGGCTGGGCTTCCTGCTCACCATCTTCGCCGCCCTTCCCTTCATCCTGTACGGCCAGTTCGAGACGGCGGATCGAAAGGAAAGGGAGATTGTCACCAAGAACCTCCGGTACAGCAGCTGGCTGATCGCCCAGGCCTTGCAGCCGCTGCTGAACCGGGAAAGCGGCCCCCCCACCACGTCCTTGAACGAGGAGCTGGCCAAGTACGACGGTGACGGCACCAACCTGAAACTGATGTTCCAGCCCAAGGGTGGGGCCGCCGGCCAGGACGGCGGCTTCTACTTTTTGGCGTCGGCGCCCAGGGTCGGCGCGGCCGACCTGGGTGCCACGCTGGACAACCTTCAGCGCCACGGCATCGTCTCCCAGGTGGCGGAAAGCTGCACCTGGGACAAGCCGGTGGACATCCGCTACACCCAGCCGACGGGGCATGAGGAGATCCTGACCTCCGTCATCCCGATCCAAAGCCGCTGGGGCTGCTGGGTCCTGGTTTCCTCCCATGTCACGTCGGAACTGTTGGCCACCGCCATCGGCCGTCCCTATTGGCAGACACCGCAGGTGCGGCTCTCGCTGATGCTGTACCTGGCCGTGGCCGTTGTGGCCCTGCTGACCGCCCTGTCGGTGCGGCGCCACATCCGCCATTTCCGACACGTCGCGCGCGAAATCCGCCAGGGCCGGGTGGCCGGCAACACCTTCGCCAGCCGCAACGCCATCCCTGAATTGGACAGCGTGGCCCAGGACTTCGACGGTCTGGTGCACGACCTGCACCATGTGGCTGGTGTCATCCGCCAGACGGCGGAGGACAACGCCCATTCCTTCAAGGGTCCGGTCGCCACCATCCAGGCCTGCCTGGAACCGCTGAAACGCCTGGTGCCACCGGAGCATGCGCGCGGGAAGCGCGCGGCGGAACTGATCGAGCTGTCGCTGGACCGGCTGAAAGCCCTCATCTCCGCCTCGCAGTGCCTGGATAACACCATGGCGGACATGATCGAATCGCCGCGTGAGAGCGTGGACCTGACAACCATCGTGGCCGACATCCTGAAAAGCTACCGCGAGGTCCTGGTGGCGCGGCAAATCCGGCTCAGCCGGCAACTGCAGCCCGATGTGCATGTCCGCGCCGGCAAGGTGGCCCTTGCGGTGGTGGTGGAGAACATCCTGGACAACGCCGTCAGCTTCACGCCCGACGCGGGCGCCATCGCCGTCCGCCTGTCGGAGGAGGAGGACACGGTGACCCTGACCATCGAGGACACGGGGCCGGGTATCGCCCCCGACAAAATCGACAACATCTTCGACCGCTATTTCTCCCTGCGGCCCCCCGATCACGCGCGGCGCGACGCCAAGGTCGGGTCGCCCGGCCATGCCGGTCTGGGCCTGTGGATCGTGAAGCGCAATGTGGAGGCGCTGGGCGGCACGGTCACCGCCACCAACCGCATCGGCGGCGGCCTGAAGGTGCAGATCGCGCTGCCGTCCGTAGCGTAACGGCTAATCAATACAACCATAACGGGATATTCCTTGGCGAAACCATGTCGCGTCTTTATAGTGTCTCCAGCCGCTAAAGCCCGCACTGGTTGTCCAACCGCGATGACACCACGGGCGCGGCCTTCCACGGGAGGAAAGCGCCATGGGCACGAGCCCCAACATCCTGCTGGTCACCAGCGACCAATACCGGTTCCCCCGCTTCTCCTACGGGGCCGAGGGCGGCTTCGCCGAGGCGCTTAAGCGCATCCTCGGCTTCCAAGGAACGGTGGGGCCGGACGATCCCTACGCCGAGTTCTTTCCCGGTTTGCTGCGCCTGCGCAAAAACGCGGTGGTGCTGCGCAACCATACGATCGCCGCCAGCGCCTGCACGCCCAGCCGGGCCACGATCTACACCGGCCAATACGGCACGCGCACCGGCGTGACGCAGACCGATGGCCTGTTCAAGAGCGGTGATGCCGCCAACTTCCCCTGGCTGGCGGCCGACGGTATCCCCACCCTGGGCAGCTGGATGCGGGCCGCCGGCTACAGCACCCATTACTTCGGCAAATGGCATGTGAGCAACCCGCCGGACCACAGCCTGCAGGCCTATGGCTTCGACGATTGGGAGGAGTCCTATCCCGAGCCGCACGGCGCCTCACCCAACAATCTGGGCACCTACCGCGACATCGGCTTCGCCGATTCCGTATGCAATTTCCTGCGCCGCAAGGCGCTGGGCCTGGACTATGACCGCGCCGCCGCCATCAAGAGCGAGAAGGCACCCAACCAGCCGGCGCCGGACGCGTCAAACGCCCGCCCCTGGTTCGCCGTCGCCTCCTTCGCCAACCCGCACGACATCGCGACATATCCGGCGGTGATCTCCCAGGCCCTGCCGTCCGACGGCCAAACCCGAACTGGCACCCAGTCGCCCTTCGGCCCCCTGACGGTGCCCCAGCAGGGCGACCGCACGCCCCCGCCCACGGGCGGCACCTTCCAGGTCGCCCTGAACCCTCTGGGCTTTCCGCAGGACTGCGCCCACAACCCGCCCACCCTGGCGGAGGATCTGTCGACGAAGCCGTCCTGCCAACACGACTACGCGTATAAGATGGGTTTGGCCCTGTCGGCCAAGATTGGCTACAATTTCGCAGGCGTCGCGCCGACGGACAAGCTGGACGCGGCCCTGGCCACCACGCTGAAAAGTTGCATCCCCTTCCAGCTGACGTCCGATCCCGCCACTTCGGCACAGGATTTCATCCAGCTCTATGCGTATCTGCATTCCCTGGTCGACACCTGCAACGATAGTTTTCAGTCATTTCTATTTTGAAAAATCGGTTTTGGCGACATCTTTCCCTCATCAGCCGCCCGCCACTGGGCGGAACAACACAAAATACTGAAAGGAAAGACGAAATGGCTCGCAAGCTTGAAGGTAAGGTCGCGGTCGTTACCGGGGGCACCAGCGGCATCGGCCTGGGCACCGCCAAGGCCTTCGCGGCGGAGGGCGCCCGCGTCTTCATCACCGGGCCGGCGCGCGCCGGAACTGCAGGGCGGCGGTGGCGAACATCGGCCCCAACGCCACCGGCATCCAGGCCG
>NZ_BACU01000298.1 GCF_000333275.1 Azospirillum sp. B4
TATTGTGGGAGGGTCTTTCGTGACCTTGACGAACAGCCATGCCCCGGCGCCGGCGCGCGGGGCCGTCCCCGCGTGCGCCCTATCCCGGGCCACGCCTCTGGTCATGACGGCGATATGCGCGTTGCTGGCCCTGGCGCCAGCCACCGCGCGGGCGAGCGACGCCGATGAGTTGCGCAAGCTGCGCCAGCAGATGCAGGAGGCGCAGACCCAGATGGCGGCCCAGGCCAAGGCCATGCAGGCGTTGCAGGACCGGTTGAACACACTGGAAACGCGGCAGACCCAGACGGCTGGCCAGAGCGCCGCCACCGCCCAGACAGCGGCCCAGGCCGCCCAACAGGCCCAGGTCGCCCAGTCAGCGGCGCAAGCGGCGCAGAAGGTGGCGGACGCGGCGGCGCATCCCACATTGCCCAAGGACGGCAGCCTGACCTTCTATGGCATCACGCTCTACGGCACCGTGGACATGGGCTTTTCCTACCAGTCCCACGGCGCGCCGCTCAGCCCCTATTATCCGCCGGGGCTGGACTTCCTGGTCAGCAAGAACGGCAACAAGGGTATCGCCTCCCTGGCCGCCAACGGACTCAGCCAATCCAAGGTGGGCCTGCGCGGGTCGGAGGAGTTCGCGGAAGGCTGGTCGGCCTTGTTCAAGGTGGAGACGGGCTTCAACCCGCAATCCGGTCAATTGGCCGACGGCCCCCGTTCCATGGCCGCCAACAATGGCGTCGCGCTGACCAAGCAGACCGCCAACGGTGATTCCAGCCATGCCGGTCAGGCCTTCAACCGCGCGGCTTACGTCGGCGTCAGTTCCAAGGAATGGGGGACGGTCACCTTCGGCCGGCAGAACACGCTGATGGCCGACAACGTGGCCACTTACGACCCGCAGCAGAGCGCCTACGCCTTCTCCGTCATCGGCTTTTCCGGCCTGACGGGCGGCGGCGGCAGCACCGAGGACTATCGCCTGGACAATTCGGTCAAATACACCAACAAGCTCGGCCCGCTGCGCGTTGGCGCCATGTACCAGTTCGGCGAGGACAATGGGGGCATGCACGGCAATGCCCTGCAGGTGGAGGTGGGCACGGACGTCGCCGGGCTGTCGGTCGACGCCACCTACGCCCAGAAGCAGAACATGGTCTCGGCCGGGGCGCTGTCGGCCGCCCAGGTCACCCAGGCGGCGGCGTTGGGCTACAACCCCGGCAATTCCCTGGCGGCGACCATTTCGGACAACACCGCCTATGGCCTGATGGGCTCATACGCGCTGGACCCGCAGTGGAAGCTGTATGCCGGCTACGAATACATCGATTTCGCCAATCCATCGGTGCCGCTGCGGGCGGGGTCCACGGACATCGGTGGCTATACCCTGGCCTTCGTCAACAACAGCGCCTTCGTGCATGACAAGATCATCCAGGTGTCCTGGGCCGGCGCGCGATACGCCGTCACGCCCAAGGTGGACCTGGCGGCCGCGTTCTATCACTATGACCAGAACAGCTATGGCGCCAAGGGGTGTTCCGACGCCAGCGCCGCCACCTGTTCCGGCACCTTGAACGCCTATTCTCTGGTGGCCGACTATCGCTTCGCCCGGCGGTTCGACGCCTACCTGGGCGTCATGTACTCCGAAGTCGCGGGCGGATTGGCGGCGGGTTACCTGCACACCGACAACATTTCCCCCACCACCGGCGTGCGGTTCAACTTCTGAGGCTTACGGACGGGGCGCCGGGGGATCCAATGGGGGGTCCACCGGCAGCTTCGGCCGGCTGAGGCGGGGGCTGGGCAACGGAGTCCAGGCGTCCCCCACCGGATGCGGCAAATGCCACAGACGGCAGGACGCCGCCCGCACCTGCCCCACATGGGCCACCAGCACACCCGGCTTCACCGCCGGGTCGAAGGTGGCCCCCACCGGAACCGTGGCATCCATGCAGCCGCGCGGCGCGGTGGTGATGGTCAGCACGTCCGGACGCGCCACCATCAGCAGGACCTGGCTGGCGATCAGCGCCGCCAGCCAAGCCGTTGGAACCTCCAGCGCCGCCAGCAGCACGGCGACCGCCAGCAGCGAGGGGATCTGGTACCCGACCTCGGCCGGCAGATAAGCGAACAACAGGGTGCTGTATCCCAGGACGCCCAACGCCCCGGCCACCACCAGCCGCCTTTCCGCCGACAGGCCCCGCCAGGCGGCACGATCCCGCGCCAAGCGCCATAGGCGCGGCCCCAGCGCCAAAACCAGGATCACCGCCCCGACATTGCCGTACAGGCCGGGTGTCTTCCACAAGAAGCGGGCGACATGCGCCGCCAGGGCATTATTCGGTGGGTCGGTGTGATACAGGAAGTTCGTCGTGACCCGGGCGGTGATCAACGCCGGCAGGTAGAACAGCCCGGAAACCAGGCAAAACCCCACGATCCGCTCCATCCGGTCACGTCGCTGTTCCAGCGGTGCCACCATCCAGGCGGCGACCAGCACCCCCAGGCCCAGGGGCCCATAGACGATGCGGCTGCCGGTGGCGAAGGCCAGGGCCAGCATGGCCGCCGTGGACCATTCCCGGCTGAGCAACCAAACGCCCAACACGAAGAAAAAGGCGCCGTAGACATAGTCCAGCGAGGTGGTCCCGGCGATGGCCCAATGGGGATTGGCCATGACGAACACGGTGGCCGGCAGGGCGCCCGGCAGGTTCAGCCGCCGCAGACCGTCATAGCCCAGGACCAAGGTGCCCAGCGCCAGCATGACGGAAAAGGCGTTGGACGCCAGCGATCCGCCCCGCGATGCCAGCCAGCCGATGACCAGTTCCGGCACGGGATAACCCTGCCCCCGCGAGGGAACATAAACCCCAGAGTCGACCATGCGCTGCCAGCTGCGCAGGATGGCGTAGGTGTCAGAATTCTGCCCGTATCCCAGCGTCGCCAGCCAGCCGTACAGGCCCACCAGCGCCACGGCACACATCACGTAGGGGACACGCTGGGGGATGGCGGGCATCGGCGGTTGGGGGCGTTGGCGGCAAGGAGCGGGCGATTATTACCAAAGTGGTACCCAACACGCCAGCGCCGGCCCCATGACGGCGCCCTATATGTTCACCAGGTGCGCCACCTCCGCCGCCGTCTCTTCGCGCGTGCTGCCGGCGCGGATGATGCGACCGCGCTGCATGACGCGATAGCTGTCGGCGAAGGACCAGGCGAAGTCCAGGTACTGCTCCACGATCAGGACGGTGACACCCAGCTCGGCGCGGATGCGGCGCAAGGCGTCCTCGATCTGCTGCACGACGGAGGGTTGAATGCCCTCCGTCGGTTCGTCCAGCAGCAGAAGGCGGGGTTGCCCGGCCAAGGCGCGGCCAATGGCCAGTTGCTGCTGTTCGCCGCCGCTGAGCACGCCGCCCTTGCGGTTGATGATCTGGGCCAGCTTGGGGAACAGGTCGAAGATGTGGTCGGGGATACCGGCCCCTATCGCACTTTTAGACATCGCGCCGGCGCCACCGGCCCGGCCGGCCAATGCTGACAGGCCGGTCTCCAGATTCTCCCGCACCGTCAGGTGGGGGAAGATGTGGCGGCCCTGGGGAACGTAGCCGATGCCGGCCCGGGCGCGCTGGTGGGGGCCGAGGGCGCTGACGTCCCGGCCCTGGAAGGTCATGCGCCCGCCGCTCAGGCGCTGGGCGCCGATGATGGTCTTCAGCAGCGTGGTCTTGCCCACGCCGTTGCGGCCGATCAGGGCCACCGCGCTGCCGGCCGGCACCTCCAAATCGATGTCCCACAGCGCCTGGCTCTGGCCGTAGGCCGTGGCCACACCGTCCAGCTTCAGCAGGGTGTCAGCCATGGTGCCCATCCTCCTTCGCGCGGCCCAGGTACACGGCGGCGACGTCCGGATCGCCGCGGATGGCGGCCACGCTGCCCTCTTTCAGGAACTGGCCCTGGTGCATGACGGTGACCCGGGCGTCCAACTGCTCCAGGAAGCTCATGTCATGGTCGATGACCAGCACGGTGTGCTGACCCACCAGGCGGCGGATCAGGGCCGCCGTCTGGCTGGTCTCCGCCGGCCCCATGCCGGCGGTGGGTTCATCCAGCAACAACAGGTCGGCGCGCGTCGCCACCACCATGCCGATCTCCAGCCACTGCTTCTCCCCATGGGCGAGCGTGCCGGCGGGAACGCGGCCGCGATCGGCCAGGCCGGTGGTTTCCAGGATCTCGGCCACCCGAGCCCCCTCCTCCGCGGCCGCGCCACGCTGAAAGGAACACCACCAGCGCCGGTCGCGGCGGGCGGCGATCATCAGGTTGTCCACCACCGACAGGCCGGGCAGCACGCCCGGGGTCTGGAACTTGCGGCAGACGCCCCGGCGCACGATCTCATGCTCCGGCAGATGGGTGATATCCTGGCCCTTGAAGATCACCCGGCCGCTGGTGGCCCGCACCCGGCCGATGATGGTGTCGCACAACGTGGATTTGCCCGCCCCGTTCGGGCCGATCAGCACCCGCAGCGTGCCCCGGTCCAGCGTGAGGCTGAAGCCGTTCAGCGCCTTGAACCCATCGAAGTCGACGGTCACCCCGTCCACCGCCAGCAGCAGATTGCTGGCCGGGGCGGTGGTGCCGATATGGGATGCGGTAGCCTGCGCGTTCATTTCGTTTCCCCAACGACCAAGGATTGCAGGCGTTTCCCCAATCCAGTTCCACCGGCGTCGGTGACCAGGCCGGCGAGGCCGCCGGGCAGCAGGGTGACCACCAGCACGAACACCAGGCCCAGGGCGTAGAGCCACAGGTCCGGGAAGGCGCTGCTGACCCCGTCCTTGGCCAGGTTGACGGCCAGGGTTCCGGCGATGGCGCCGGCCAGGCTGTTGCGGCCCCCCACCGCCACCCAGATCACCATCTCGATGGACGGCACCACGCCCACCAGGGCCGGCGACACCACGCCGGCATGCAGGGTGAACAGGGCGCCGGCCAGGCCCGCCAGCGCGCCCCCGATGGTGAAGGCCACCACCTTGAACGGCGTCGGGTCGTAGCCCAGGAAGCGGATGCGGTTCTCCCCATCGCGGATGGCGCGCAGCAACGTGCCGTAGCGCGACGCCATCAGGACACGCAGGCCCAGGAAGACAGCCACCACCAGGGCCAGGGTCAGCCAGTACAGGCCCCGGGCCGCCCCGGGCGTGCCCAGGTCCATACCCATCACCGTCTGGAAATCGGTCAAGCCGTTGAAGCCGCCGGTGGACGGCTGCTGGCTGATCAGCAGGGTGGCGAAGGCCAGGGCCAGCGCCTGGGTGATCAGGGCGAAATAGACGCCGCCCACGCGCCGCCGGAACACCGCCCAGGAAAACAGGGCCGCCAGCACCCCCGGCACCAGCACCACGCCCAGGAGGGCGACGGCGGGGCTTTTGAACGGCACCCACCACCAGGGCAGGGCGTCCAGGCCGCTCCACACCATGAAGTCGGGCAACTCCCCGTCTCCCAGCGCCGCCAGCTTCATGTGCATGGCGATGGCATAGCCGCCCAGGCCGAAGAACACGCCCTGTCCCAGGCTGAGCACCCCGCCCTGCCCCCAGACCAGCACCAGGCCCATGGCCAGCAGCGCCATAGCCAGGAAACGGGCCAGCAGGTTCAGCTCATAGGCCGAGACCAGCCAGGGGGCCAGCGCGCCCAGGACCACCACGGCCAGCGACAGGGTAAGGGGCCGGCCAAGGGTGATGCCCGCGAGGGGCCGCGACAGCGGCGTATCTTTGCGCATGCTCATATCCATGCCGTCCTCCTTCATGTGCGCCTCACGCATCCAGCGCGCGGGAGCGCACGGCCACCACCCCCTGGGGACGGAACTGGATGAAGCCGATGACGAACAGCAGCAGCAGCACCTGCGCCAGGCTGACATCCACCAGGATCTGCACCAGCGCGGAGAACAGCCCGACGATCAGGGAGGCGATGGCCGTGCCCTTCAGGCTGCCCAGGCCGCCCAGCACCACCACCAGGAAGGCGGGCACGACGTAGCTCTGCCCAACGTTGGGGGTGACGGGGCCCAGCAGGGCCAGCACCACGCCGGCAAGGCCGGCGATGCCGGTGCCCAGGCAGAACACCGACAGGTCCACCGCCCGCACATTGATGCCCGACGCCGCCGCCATGCCCCGGTCCTGGTTCACGGCCCGCACCAGCAGGCCGATGCGGGTGCGGGCCAGCAGCAGGCTGAGCGCGCCCATGACGGCGAAGGCCACCCCCAGGATGAACAGGCGGGTGGCCGGGATGGTCAGGCCCTCCAACAGCCCGGATGGAACGGTGTAGGCATGGTTCAACCAGTCCGGCGCCCGCACATCCACGCCAATGGCGCCGAAGATGTTGCGGGCCGCCTGCTGCAGGATGAGGCTGACGCCCCAGGTGGCCAGCAGGGTGTCCAGCGGCCGGGCTGACAGGCGCTTGATCAACGTCGTTTCCAGCACCGCGCCCACGGCGGCGGCCCCCAGGAAGGCCACCGGCATGGCGGCCAGGATGCCCAGCGGCCCCGGCACCACCTGCAGGGTCAGGTAGGCGAGGTAGCCGCCCAGCATCAGCATCTCACCATGCGCCATGTTGATGACGCGCATGAGGCCGAAACTCAGCGCCAGGCCCAGGGCCGCCAGCACGTACAGCGAGGCGACGCTGAACCCGTTGAAAATCTGGCCGGCGATCAAGGGCCACTCACCCATTTTTCTCTCCCTCAAATGCCGGGCGGCCACATCCGTGGCCTTGGCTATCCTCGATTCAGGACTGCTTCAGCAGTCCAAAATCTCCGGCGGACGCAGTCGCGTCCTACACCGGCAAGAGGTCAGGCCCCTTGCCGGTGGCCGTTCGCGTCAGCTTGCCGGGCACTTCTTGCCCGGGAAGACCAGCGGATCGTAGGGATCGGGGTCGATGGTGCCCTTGGACTGCCAGATGATCTTGAACTGTCCCGCCGGGTCCAGCTGGCCGATGTAGCCGGTCTGCACCAGGCTCTGGTTGGCGGCGAACTTCACCTTGCCCATGGCGGTGTCTGGCAGGTCCAGCGCCACCGCCGCCGCCCGCACCTTCTCCGGATCGAAGCTGCCGGCCTTTTCCACCGCCGCCTTCCAGGCGTAGACGTCGACATAGCCGTGGACCATGGGATCGGTGACGGCCGCCCCGGCGCCGAACTTGGCCTGGTAGGCCGCCACGAACTTCTTGTTCGCGGGCGTGTCCAGGCTCTGGAAGTAGTTCCAGGCGGCGTAGCTGCCTTCCACCAGGCTGGGGCCCATGGCCACGGCCTCCTGCTCGCCGATGCTGAAGGACATGACCGGCAGCTTGGCCGAGGGGAGGCCGGCGGCGGCCATCTGCTTGAAGAAGCTGACGTTGCTGTCACCATTCAGGGTGCTGAAGATGATGTCCGGCTTGGCCGCCTGCACCTTGGCGATGACGGCGCTGAAGTCGGTGCCGCCCAGCGGCACGTATTCCTCGCCAGCCACCTTCAGCTTGGAGGATTCGATATGCTTCTTCAGGATCAGGTTGGCGGTGCGGGGGAAGACGTAATCGGACCCGATGAGGAAATAGCTTTTATAGCCCTTCTCCACCGCCCAGGTCAGGGCCGGCAGGATCTGCTGATTGGGCTGGGCGCCGGAATACATGATGTTGGGCGAGCATTCGTTGCCCTCGAACTGCACCGGGTACCACAGCAGGCTCTTCAGCTTCTGGAACACCGGCAGCATGGCCTTGCGGCTGGCCGACGTCCACCCGCCGAAGACGGTGACCACGCCGCCGTCCTGCACCAGCTTGGTCGCCTTCTGGGCGAAGATGGCGGGGTCGGACGCGCCATCCTCCACCACCGGCTCGATCTTCTTGCCCAGAACGCCACCGGCGGCGTTGATCTCGTCGATGGCCAGGATCTCGGCGTTCTTCACCGTGACCTCGCTGATGGCCATGGTGCCGGTCAGCGATTGCAGCACGCCCACCTTCACCGCGTCCGCCGCCTTGGCCGCCGGGGCCGACAGGCTGGTCGCCGCCAGCAGCAGGGCCGCGAGACCGGCCGGCTTGTACATCCCCCTCATCACCATCCCCTTCCCGTTCGCTTCCATCCGTCGCCGCCTTGGGCGCGGCGATCACAGGGCAAAGGCTAGGGTGGCGGCGCGAAGCGGGGTATGGGGTGTTTGACGTAGGGGGTCTCGCCGGGGGGGCCTCGCCAGGGCGGGCCCCGCGAGGGAGGCCTGGGGAAGGGTCATCGCGGGCGGCGCCGGGCGCCACCCGCGCGATCAACCCTCAATACCGTTCATCGATGCGCTTGTCGGTGATGGCGTGCTCCACCGCGTGGCGCGCCTCCTCCAGGTGATGGAACGCGACGTTGCGCCAACGGGCGGCATCGGGGTTGTCCTCCTCGGACCGCAGGTCACGTTCCGCCGAGGCGATCAGGTCCAGCGCCCTGGTCAGGCGGCCGCGATGGTCGATAGTGGCGTCGATGGGGGGATTCCACCGCGGGTCCTTGCCATCGTCGTAGCTGGCGTGACGGATCTCCCCGATGGCGCCGTTCACATGATCAATGGCGGCGAACTGGTCGCGCACCACGTTGTATTCGGCGGGCCTGTCCAACATGGCCCGGGCCAGCCTCAGGTCCGACAGGGCGTGCAGGTAGGCGGGATGGGCGGGCTGCGCATGCGCGGGTCCCGGCGCGCCGGCGCACGCCGAGGCGGCCATCAGAACCAGGGCCGCGCCCAGGGTTTTGAACCGGTACATCATTGTCGACTCCTTCCTTCCTGGCGGCGGTCCGCCCACCCATAGGGCGCCGCCCACCTTCGCCCGCCCACGCTCGGGGCGGATTGGAGCCGAAATGGGGCGTGATGGCGGCAGGTCCACGGCACAGCCCCGCGCCAAAAACGCGCACCCGAAAGAAATAGCTCCGCCTAGCGAAGGTCAACCGACCATGCGGCGGGCTGGAACCGCGGCAAATTGACCGTGGTAACTTGCCGATCTGAATATGCCGAAAGCAAGCAACAGGACATTAAGCGGACCTTCGTATCACCATCCAGGAAAATGCACGTCGCGGAGGCGAACCGCATCATGGAAAGCACCGTTCTTCTGGGCGGACTATCCGCATTATTGAGCGCCTATGGCCAATCCCACGGCCAGTTGGGTTGGTCTCAATTAGGTTGGCCATTGCTATCGGCCATGAAACAGACACTGGAACGGCGGTGCCTTCCCCATCGCGCGGGCCGCCCCTTGTCCATTCCGGGCCGCGTGGCGCCCCCGGGGGTGCCTTCATGAACGCGCTGGCCGCAAAGGTGCCGGTGGCGATAGCCCCCCTATCGAGCGTCGCACCTGGTTCAGAGCAAAGTTCCGGCCATCGCCTCATCGTGCTGCTGGGCATGCATCGCAGTGGCACCAGCGCGCTGACGCGCGGCCTGCTGGCCCTGGGGGTTGACCTGGGAGACCAGCTGATGCCGGCCACCGGGGACAACGCCAAGGGATACTGGGAGGATACGGAGGTCGTGGCGCTGAACGACCGGTTGCTGTCCCGCTTTGGCCATTCCTGGCATACCATCGCGGACATTCCAGCACCCGAGCTGACGTGCGACGCCACCGCCGACCTGATGTTGGAGGCGGTCGCGCTGTTGCGCCGCAAACTGAAGGACGGCGTCGTCTTCGGGATGAAGGATCCGCGCCTGGCCCGGGTGCTGCCGTTCTGGCAGGCGGTGTTCGCCCATCTCGGCGTCACGGCGTCCTACGTCATCGCCATGCGCAACCCCATCAGCGTGGCGGCCTCGCTCCGCCGCCGCGACGGTTTCCCGGCCGAGAAGAGCCACTTCCTCTGGCTGGGCCATGTGCTGGCCGCCCTGCGCGGCACGGCCGGCCAGGCCCGGATCATCGTCGACTACGACGTCATGATGGCCCAGCCCGTGACACAGTTGCGACGCCTGGCCACGGCCCTGGACCTACCCCTGGATCCAGCCGAGGCGACGCGTTACGCGCAGGATTTCCTGGCGCCCGAGTTGCGGCACGCCCTGTTCGAGGCGGAGGATCTCTGCCTGGCGCCAGCCATCCCGCCGGACGTCACCGCCACCTACGCCATGCTGCGTCAGGTGGCCTCCGGCAGGGTTCCCCCGGAAACGGTGCTGCTCGACCAAGCCATCGCCCGCCTCACCCACGCCTTCGACACATTGCGCCCCGCGTTCCACCACGTGGGCCGCTTGGATCGGGCGGTGGAGGTGCTGAACCGCCAGGTGGATGAGCAAGCCCACCAGATCGCGACCCTGACACAGACGCTATCGGCGGCGAACGCCCATGCGCAGGCGCTGGAACACCGCCTGGTGATGGCCAACGACGCAATGGCGCAACAGGCCGCGCTGAACCAGTCGCTGGCCGAAACGGCCGTCATGTTGACCGGGCAGTTGGAGGCGCGGGCTCATGAAATGGCGGCGCTGAACCAGACGCTGGACGCCGCCCGGCGGGAGGTGGATCGATTGGCCGCCATCGAGAACAGCACCATCTGGCGCGCCACCCGCCCCCTGCGCCGCGTCTGCGGCACCCGGCCATCGGTCCGCCGGGTGCTGCGGGTGTTGACGACGGCGCTGACCTTGGGCCTGCTGCGATAAGGCGTCAGGCGGTCAGCCGGCCGCCGCCGCTGGCCCTTTCCCAAAGTAGGGGCGCCGGCTTCCAGAACTGGCCCTGGTAGCCGTCGAGGAAGCCTTCCATCAGGCGCAGCACGTTTTCCAGGCCCATGCTGTCGGCATTGAACATCGGCCCCCCCTTGTGCGCCGGGAAGCCATAGCCGGTCAGGTACACGACATCGATGTCGGACGCGCGCTGGGCGATGCCCTCGCCCAGCAAGGCGGCCCCCTCGTTGGCCAGCGCCAGCAGGCAGCGGGCCACGATCTCCTCATCCCCGATGACGCGGGGCGTGAGGCCGTGTTCGCGGGCCACTTCCTTGGCGTGCGCCTGGGCCAGCGCGTCGACCTCCGGATCGGTCTCCCGCGCCCGGGTGGCGGGATCGTACTGGTAATAGCCCTTGCCCGTCTTCTGGCCGAAGCGGCCCAAGGCGCAGATCTTGTCGGGGAAGGCCGAATAGGGGCGTTCGTCGCCCGCCGCCTTGCGGCCGGCGCGGATGGCCATGCCGATGTCATTGCCCGCCAGGTCCATCATGGCGAAGGGCCCCATGGCCATGCCCCAGCGTTCCAGGGCGCCGTCCACCTGCCAGGGCAGCACGCCTTCATCCACCAGGAAGTAGGCCTGGCGCAGGTATTCCTCCACCATGCGGTTGCCGATGAAGCCGTTGCAGACACCGGCCACCACCCCGACCTTGCCCAGCTTGCGCGCCAGGGCCATGGCCGTGGCCAGCACCTCCGGCGATGTCTCGGCCCCCCGCACCACCTCCAGCAGGCGCATCACCGGCGCCGGGCTGAAAAAGTGCAGGCCCACCACATTCTGGGGCCGGCTGGTGATGGCGGCGATGGCGTCCAGGTCCAGGGTGGAGGTGTTGCTGGCCAGGATGGCGTCCGGCCCGCAAACCGTGTCCAGGGTGCGGAAAATGGTCTGCTTGACGCCCATGTCCTCGAACGCCGCCTCGATCACCAGGTCGACGGCGGCGCAGGCCGCCAGATCGGTGGCGGTGTGCAGGCGGCCCAGGCGGCGGTCGCGCTCCGCCTCATCCATGCGGCCCTTGGCCACCGCCGCGTCGTAACCTTTGGCGATACCGGCCAGGCCCTTCTTCACCGAAGCCTCGTCCCGGTCCAGCAGGATGACCTCCAGCCCGGCGTTGGCCACCACGGTGGCGATGCCCGCCCCCATGGTGCCCGCGCCGATGACGGCCACGCGCTCGATGGCCTTGGGCTGGATGTCAGCCGGCAGCCCGTCGATGCGGGCGGCGCGGCGCTCGGCGAAGAAGGCGTATTGCAGCGCCTTGGACTCCGGTGTCACCACCAGCTCGCGGAACAGGTTGAACTCCTTCTGCAGGCCTTGGGTGAAGGGCAGCTCCACCGCCGCCCGCACCGCCTCGATGCAGGCCAGCGGGGCCGGCAGGGCACGCTTCAGCCCATCGATCTGCCGCTGGAACCAATCGGCACCGGCGTCATCCGGCATCAGCGCCCGCTGCAGCGACAGGCGCGGCTTGGCGCCGTCGCGCGCCGCCTGCCGCGCCACGGCGATGGCGTCCTCGATCAGGTCGCCGGTGGACAGGGTGGCCAGGCCCAGCTTGGCCGCCTTGGCGGCGCCGATGGGCGTGCCGGACAGGATCATGTCCAGGGCCGCCTTCACACCGATGGCGCGCGGCAGGCGCTGGGTGCCGCCGGCGCCGGGCAGGATGCCCAGCTTCACCTCGGGCAGGCCCAGGGTGGCGTTGGCCGCCACCACTCGATGATGACAGCCTAGCGCCACCTCCAGCCCGCCGCCCAGGCAGGTGCCGGCGATGGCGGCCACCACCGGCTTCGCGGCCTGGTCCAGGTCGACGATCACGTCCGGCAGCGTGGGGACCGCCGTGGCGCCACCCCGGGTGCCGGACGCGAACTCCTCGATATCCGCACCAGCGGAGAAGTGACGCGTGCCACCGGTCAGCACCACGGCCTGGACATCGGCCCGGGTCATGACCATGGCCATGGCCGCGCGCAGGTCACGGCGCAGCCCCAGGTCGAAGCTGTTGACCGGCGGACGGTTCAGGGTCAGGACGGCGACGCCGTCCCTCAGGTCGATCTGCACCGGCATGGCGGACACTCCTTCTTCGCGGGATTTGGCTTCGCGGGGTTTGGCTTCGCGGGGTTTGGGCTCAGACGGACTCGACGATGGCGGCGATACCCTGCCCGCCACCGATGCACATGGTAACCAAAGCGCGGCCACCCCCGATACGACGCAGCTCATAGACGGCCTTCACCAGATTGATGGCGCCGGTGGCGCCCACCGGATGCCCCAGGGAAATGCCGCTGCCGTTGGGGTTCACCTTGGCGGGGTCGAAATCCAGCTCCCGCGCCACGGCGCAGGCCTGCGCCGCGAAGGCCTCATTGGATTCGATGACCGCCAGATCCTGGACCGACAGGCCGGTGCGGGCTAGAACCTTGCGCGTCGCCGGGATGGGGCCGATGCCCATGTAGGCGGGCTCCACGCCGGCGTGGGCGTAGCCGACCAGGCGGGCCATGGGCGTGAGGCCCAGGCGCGTCACCGCCTCGCCCGAAGCTAGGACCAGCGCGGCCGCGCCATCGTTGATACCCGAGGCGTTGCCGGCGGTGACGCTGCCGTCCTTCTGGAACACGGTGCGCAGCTTGGCCAGGTCGCCCGGCTGCAGGTCGGGGCGCACGTGTTCATCGGTGGCGAACTGCACCGCCTGGCGCTTCACCGTCACCTCCACCGGCAGGATCTGCTCGGCGAAGCGGCCCTCGGCCTGGGCGCGGGCGGCGCGGCGGTGGCTTTCCAGGGCCAGGGCGTCCTGGTCGTCCCGGCTGACGCCATAGCGCTTGGCCACGTTCTCCGCCGTGACACCCATCAGGTTGCGGTCGAACGGATCGGACAGGGCGCCGTTCAACAGGTCCACCACCCGGCTGTCACCCATCTTGCTGCCCCAGCGGGCGTCGGGCAGCAGGTAGGGCGCGCGGCTCATGTTCTCCGCCCCACCCGCCACCGCCACGTCGCAGTCGCCCAGCAGGATGGATTGCGCCGCCGACACCACCGCCTGCAGGCCGGAGCCGCAGAGGCGGTTCACCGTCAGGGCCGGCACCTCCACCGGCAGGCCGGCGCCCACACCGGCGACGCGGGCGATATAGGCGTCGCGCGGCTCGGTCAGGATCACCTGGCCGAAAACGACGTGACCCACGGCGTCGTTGGCGACGCCGGCGCGGTCCAAGGCGGCGCGGGTCACCTTGGCGGCCAGCTCACCCGGCGCCACGTCCTTCAACGCGCCGCCGAAATCGCCGATGGCCGTGCGCACGCCGGAAACGATGTAAACCTCGGTCATGGTCTGCTTTCCCTTTGCAAGGCGCCGTCAGAAGCCGGCGGGATCGAGAGTCTGTGTCAGGTCGCTGCGCCGGCCGACGATGCCCAGCCAGACATCGACGCGCGGCACTTCCGTCTCGAAGAAGAAGCGGCAGGCGGCCAGCTTTCCGGCGCGGAAGGCGGCCTCCTCCGGATCGTCGGTGGCGCCCAGGCCGCCCGCCACCACCGCCTGGTCCAGCCACAGCCAGGCCACGACGGCATGGCCGAAGGCCGACAGGAAGGACGTCGCCTGCGCCAGGCTGGTGACATCGTCGCCCGCCGCCTTCAGATGGCCGACCAAGGCGCCGATCCGGGCCCAGGTGACTTCCAGCACATGCGCGAAGTCGGCCAGCCCCGGCTGCGTCCGCGCCCGGTCCACGGTCGCATGCACGCGCTGGCGCAGCAGGGCGAGGGCGGCGCCGTCGTCCCGCAGGGTCTTGCGCCCCATCAGGTCCAGGCCCTGGATGCCCGTTGTCCCCTCATGGATGGGGTTCAGCCGGTTGTCGCGGTACAGCTGCTCCACATCGAAATCGCGGGTATAGCCGTAACCGCCGTGCACCTGGATGGCCAGGTCGTTGGCAGCCAGGCCCCATTCCGACGGCCAGGTCTTGGCGACGGGCGTCAGCAGGCCCAGCAAGCCGGCGGCGGCAGGCCGGCCTTCAGCAGGCCCCTGCAACTCCTCATCCACCAGCCGGGCGCAATACAGGATCAGGGCCAGGGCGCCCTCGGCATAGGCCTTCTGCGCCAGCAGCAGGCGGCGGACATCGGGATGGTCGATGATGGCGACCGGGGCGCCCCCTTTCGCGGCCAAAGGGCGGCCCTGCCTGCGGTCACGGGCGTAGTCCACCGCCAGGCGGTAGCCGCGGTAGCCCAGCATGGCGGCCCCCAGGCCGACGGACAAGCGGGCCTCGTTCATCATCTGGAACATGATGGGCAGGCCCTGGCCCACCGTACCGACGCGGTATCCCACGGCCCCGGCCTGGCCCCCCGGCCGGTGGCGCGCGCCCTCGCCGAAGTTCAGCAGGCAGTTGGCGGTGCCGCGATAACCCATCTTGTGGTTCAGGCCGGCCACCACGACGTCGTTGCGCTGGCCGGCATGCTCCGAACCCTCCACCAGCACCTTGGGCACGACGAACAGGCTGATGCCCTGGGTTCCGGCCACCAGTTTGCCGTCAGGCCCCGGCACCTTGGCCAGCACCAGGTGGATGATGTTCTCGCTGGCGTCCTGGTCGCCGCCGGAAATCCACATCTTGTTGCCGAACAGGCGGTAGCGGGGCCCCAGCCCGTCCTCGCCGTCCGGCACGGCGCGGGTGGCGATGTCGGCCAGCGATGATCCCGCCTGGGGTTCCGACAGGCACATGGTGCCGAAGTAGCGGCCCTCGATCTCCGGCAGGGCGCAGGCCCGGACCAGCGCCTTGTCCGCGAAGCGGACCAGCAGCCGGGCGTTGCCGGCCGTCAGCATGGGATACGCCGCCGTGGCCACGTTGGCCGCCATGAACTGGGCCATGGCGGCGCTGTAAGCCAGCTGCGGCAGTTGCAGGCCGCCGACCTCGGCATCGAAGGGGGCCGCGAACATGCCGATCTCGGCGAAGGCCGCCAGCGCCTGGTGGATGGCGGGCAGGATGCGCACCTGCCCGTCCACCAGGCGGGGTTCGTTCTGGACCTGGTCGGCCGCCTTGTAATGGGGCAGGAAGGTGTCCGCCGCCACCCGGCCGGCGATGTCCAGCATGGCGTCCACGGTCTCGACGCCATGGTCTTGGAAATGCGGGTAGGCCAACAGGCCTTCCAGGTCCAGCCAGTCGTGCAGCAGGAAGCTGAGGTCACGGGGACGTACCGGCGGTGTGCTCATGGACGATGATCCTTCCCTGCCGTGCCGGTCAGATGACGCTGACGCCGCCGTCCACCGCCAGGATCTGGCCGGTGATGTGCCCGCCGGCGTCGGACGCCAGCAGCAGGGCCGCCCCCTTCAGATCCTGGTCATTGCCCAGCTTGCCCAGAGGGGTGCCGGCCACCAGGTCGGCCTCATGCTTGGCCAGGGTGCCGCGCGTCATCTTGGACGGGAAGAAGCCCGGCGCCAGGGCGTTGACCGTGATGCCATGGGGGCCCCACTCTGCCGCCAACACGCGGGTCATGTTGACCAGGGCCCCCTTGGTGGTGCCATAGGCGACGGTGCCCATCATACGCGGGTGGTGACCTTGCAGTCCGGCGATGGAGGCGACGTTGACGATGCGCCCCCGCTTCAAGGGCAGCATGGCGGCCCGCGCCACGGCCTGGGTCAGGAAGAAGACGGCGTTCAGGTTCAGGTCCACCACCTTGGCCCACTGTTCGGGCGTGTGGTCCTGCGCCGCAGCCCCCCAGGTGGTGCCAGCGTTGTTCACCAGCACGTCGATGCGGCCCAGATCGGCCATCACCTTGTCCACCAGCGGGGCCATCGCCTCCTGCCGGCTGAGGTCGGCAGGGATGGCGGTGGCCTTGATGCCCTGGCCGGCCAGGTGGGCCACCGCGGCCTCCAGCTCCTCCACCTTGCGGGCCACCAGCACCGGATGGGCGCCGAACTCCCCCAACGCTTCCGCGATCTGCAGGCCCAGGCCGCGTGATCCACCAGTGATCAGGGCCACCTGGCCAGACAGGTCGAACAGGCGGTGCAAGGCATCGGTCTTGATTCCAGCGGTCGGGGACATGATGGGCGTTTCCTCCTGTCATTCGGGCTGTCATTCGGGCGTCCCGGATGCGTTGCCGGCGCCGATCATCCTTTTCGGCAATCTCCCCCAGGGCTTCCCAGGGTCGTTGCCGCGCGGGGGCACTGTATGCCATTGTTCGTTTGTTGGACAATTGAAATATCGCGCTGAAAACACAAGATCAATTCCGGCGAGGGCCGGCTTGTGCTAGAGGGGCGGCCAGGGCGTGCGGGCCGCGGTGGACCGCCGCCCAACGTCTTCATCTTCCGCGCCGGCCGGTACCGGCAGTGTCAGGCCGATCCGGCCTCGCGGGCAAAGGGGCATTAGGCGCATGGCGTTCGCACGGCTGGCCATCCTGCCCACCTACAAGGTGGTCAGCGACACCATAGAGCGGGAGATCCTGGCCGGCCGGCTGACCGCCGGCGACATCCTGCCGACCGAGACGGAACTGGCCGACCAGTTCGGCGTCACCCGCCACACCGTGCGCGAGGGCATCCGCATCCTGGAACAGAGTGGCCTGGTGCGGCGGGAGGCCGGACGGCGCCTGTACGTGGCGGAACCGCACTACGGCGATCTGGCCCCCCGCCTGTCCCGCGCCATGGTCATGCAGCGCGTGACCTTTCGTGAGTTGTGGGAGGTGTCGATGGACCTGGAGCCCAGCGCCGCCGCCCACGCCGCCGCGCGCATCGACGCCAACCGCCTGGCCCTCCTGCGCGCCAACCTGGTGGCGACGGAGGAGGCGCTGGCCGCCGGCGTCTCCATCATCCCGCTGGACGTGGCCTTCCACATCCTGGTGGCCGAGGCGGCGGCCAACCGCGCCCTGTTGCTGGCGCGCGAACCGGTGACCCAACTGTTCTACCCGGCGCTGGAACGGCTGTTCACCCACCCCAAGACGGCCCACCTCAGCCCCCGCCGCCTGGTGGACGCCCACCATCGCATCGTCGAGGCCCTGGCGGACGGCGACGCCGACGTGGCCCGGGAATGGATGCGCAAGCATATCGTCGACTTCCGCCGCGGCTACGACACCGCCGGACTGGACCTGGATGACGCCCTGGACCCCGCCGCGGCCCCACCCGCCCGGCCTCCCGCGCGGCGCTGACCCCTACCACCCGAAGGCGAGGGCGCGCCGGCGTTCGCGCACGCAGCAATTGCGTCCACAACCTTCTTCGGCCGCTTAACCATTCCGTAACCATAAACCGTTGGTGGTCAAGACAGATTCCGAATCGGGCGACCCATCCCGGTGAAACGGGGCACCCGCCCCCGCCTCGACCACGACCGTCGTTTGACCCCGGGGCGCGTCTGGTCTACGCCATACGCATGTCACCGGTTGGCAAACCGCTGCCCATCGCGACAATTCACCGGCCGAAGTAAAAATATTCCATTAGTATCAATGCTCTATATCCATACCCCACCCACGCGGCCGCCTGGGTGCATTGGGCCGCGCCGCGCCCCCCTGGACCAATTGTCCAATCCCCCCTGCATAATGAACTCGATAAACGACGCGGCGGAGGTCTAGTTCTTTTGCAGTGCGAAACCTCACACGGCGCGTCGGGGCAACGCGCGTGCGGATGGGCCGGTTTGGTCCGCCTGTACGTGGGCCACGGCCACAACCCAGGCACGCCGCCGGCTAGCCGCTCAAAAATTAGAATGCATGCGTTGACGATCAATCACGGCTTTGCGTGGACAGAATGACTGCGACCCTTAGACTTTTGCGGCGCCTTCGCGGCCGCACAAAATCCCTGGCGGCACTTATGGCCGCAGCCCCCCTGCTCAGCGGCTGCGACATGGCCCTGCTGGATCCGGCGGGCCCCATTGGCGCCGAGGAAAAGTCGATCATCATCCTGGCCACGTGCCTGATGCTCATCGTCGTGATCCCCGTCATCGCCATGGTCTTCCTGTTCGCCTGGCGCTACCGCGCCTCGAACAAGGCGGCGACCTTCAAGCCGGAATGGGATCACTCGTCCAAGATCGAGGTGGCGGTGTGGGGCATCCCCTGCATCATCATCGCCGTCCTGGCCTACGTGACCTGGGTGTCGTCGCACACGCTGGAGCCCAGCGTGGAGATCGCCAGCGAGAAGAAGGCCGTCGAGGTCGAGGTCGTCTCGCTGGATTGGAAGTGGCTGTTCATCTACCCCGAGCTGAACATCGCCACGGTGAACGAGCTGGCCTTCCCGGCCGACACGCCCGTCCACTTCAAGCTGACGTCCGCCACGGTGATGAACTCCTTCTTCATC
This sequence comes from Azospirillum sp. B4, assembly GCF_000333275.1. Lineage (GTDB taxonomy): Bacteria > Pseudomonadota > Alphaproteobacteria > Azospirillales > Azospirillaceae > Nitrospirillum. Next base: position 18,785 of record NZ_BACU01000298.1, read on the forward strand.
CCGCGCCTGGGCAGCCAGATCTACACCATGCCCGGCATGGAGACGAAGCTGAGCCTGCTGGCCAGCGCCGCCGGCGATTTCGACGGCCTGTCCGCCAACTACAGCGGCGGCGGCTTCTCCGACATGCACTTCGTGGCGCACGCCATGAGCGATGCCGACTTCGCCCAGTGGGTGGAGAAGGTGCGCGCCGGCGAGGGCAAGCTGACGATGGCCAAGTACCGCGAGCTGGCGAAGCCCAGCGAGAAGGACCCGGTCACCACCTACGCCGAGGTCGAGCCCACGCTCTACCACGACATTCTCAACAAGTGCTCGGACGGTTCCACCTGCATGGATGCCGCGGTCAGCCTGGCGATGGCCAAGGAAGTGGCCGGCGGCGACCTCCAGCTGTGCAATCCCGCCAAGCCGAGGGGCTAATCCATGTTTGGTAAACTGACTCTCGAGGCCATTCCCTACCACGAGCCCATCATCATGGCGGCCGTGGCGATGATGGTCCTGGGTGGCGCCGCCCTGGTGGCGGGCATCACCTTCTTCCGCCTGTGGGGTCCCCTGTGGTCCAAGTGGCTGACCTCGGTCGACCACAAGAACATCGGCATCATGTACATCATCCTGGCCCTGGTGATGCTGCTGCGCGGCTTCGCCGACGCGGTCATGATGCGCACCCAGCAGGCGATGGCGTCCACCGGCGGCGCCGGTCCCCTGCCGCCCGAGCATTTCGACCAGGTCTTCACCGCCCATGGCGTCATCATGATCTTCTTCATGGCGATGCCCTTCATGGTCGGCCTGATGAACGTGGTGGTGCCGCTGCAGATCGGCGCCCGCGACGTGGCCTTCCCCTACCTGAACAATCTCAGCTTCTGGCTGACGGCCGCCGGCGCGCTGCTGATCAACATCTCGCTGGCGGTGGGTGAGTTCGCCCGCACCGGCTGGCTGGCCTACCCGCCCCTGTCGGAGCTGCAGTACAGCCCCGGCGTCGGCGTCGACTACTACCTGTGGGCCCTGCAGATCTCGGGCATCGGCACTCTTCTGGCCGGCGTGAACATGATCACGACCATCCTGAAGATGCGGGCGCCGGGCATGACCATGATGCGCATGCCGATCTTCACCTGGACCACGCTGTGCTCCAACATGCTGATCGTGGCGGCCTTCCCCATCCTGACGGCCACGCTGGCGATGCTGTCGCTGGACCGTTACCTGGGCATGCACTTCTTCACCAACGACGGTGGCGGCAACGCCATGATGTACGTGAACCTCATTTGGGCCTGGGGCCATCCTGAGGTGTACATCCTGGTCCTGCCGGCCTTCGGCATCTTCTCCGAAGTCATCTCCACCTTCTCGTCCAAGCGGCTGTTCGGCTACACCTCCATGGTCTACGCCACGGTCTGCATCACCATCCTGTCCTTCATCGTGTGGCTGCACCACTTCTTCACCATGGGTGCGGGCGCCAACGTGAATGCCTTCTTCGGCATCTCCACGATGATCATCTCCATCCCCACCGGCGCCAAGATCTTCAACTGGCTGTTCACCATGTACCGCGGCCGGGTGCAGTTCACCGTGCCCGTGCTGTGGACCCTGGGCTTCATGGTCACCTTCGTCATCGGCGGCATGACCGGCGTTCTGATGGCGGTGCCCGCGGCCGACTTCGTCCTGCACAACAGCCTGTTCCTGATCGCCCACTTCCATAACGTCATCATCGGCGGCGTGCTGTTCGGCTATCTGGCCGGCTTCACCTACTGGTTCCCCAAGGCCTTCGGCTTCAAGCTGAACGAAGGCCTGGGCAAGGTGTCGTTCTGGTGCTGGCTGGTCGGCTTCTACCTGGCCTTCATGCCGCTGTACGCCCTGGGCCTCATGGGCATGACCCGCCGCATGAACCACGTCGACAACGTCGTCTGGCACAACTACCTGCTGGTGGCCGCCCTGGGTGCCGCCATCATCGCCTGCGGCATCGGCGCCTTCGTCCTGCAGATCCTGGTCAGCGTGCTGAACCGCAAGTCGCTGCGCGACCTGACCGGCGACCCGTGGAACGGCCGCACGCTGGAGTGGGCCACCTCCTCCCCGCCGGCCTTCTACAACTTCCCGGACACGCCGGTGGTCACCGCCCGCGACGCCTTCTGGGAGCAGAAGCAGACCACGGGTGCGGGCCTGCAGCCCCTGGCCAAGTACCGCAAGATCCACATGCCCCACAACACGGGCACCGGCGTCATCATCGGTGGCTTCGTGGCGGTCCTGGGTTTCGCGCTGATCTGGCACATCTGGTGGCTGGTCGTGGCGACCTTCGCCGGTGCCGCCGCCGTCGCCATCGGCCATTCCTTCAACGAGAACGGGGACTACTACGTCCCGTCCGAGACGGTGGCCGAGACCGAGGGCAAGTACTTTCAACAGCTGACGTCGCAGGTCTAAGCCGATGAGCAACGCAAATTCCGTCGCGGCCACCGACGCCGCCCTTTTTTCATGACGTTGATTCTCATGACGAGCACCAAGACGACGGATCCAAGACCACGCTGGGTTTCTGGATCTACCTGATGAGCGAATGCATCTGTTTCGCCGCCGTGTTCGCGAGCTTCGCGGTGCTGCGCGGACAGACGGCCGGCGGGCCGGACGCCAAGGAGCTGTTCAGCCTGCCCTACGTGGCCGGCGAAACCGCCTGCCTGCTGGTGTCCAGCTTCACNTACGGCATGGCCATGATCGCGGCCGAGCGGCAGAAGCAGTCGGCCACCCTGCGCTGGCTGGGCCTGACCCTGGCCCTGGGCCTGGGCTTCATGTTCATGGAACTGCATGAGTTCGCCGAGCTGATCGCCGAAGGCGCCGGCCCCAGCCGTTCCGCCTTCCTGTCGTCGTTCTTCACCCTGGTCGGCACCCACGGCCTGCACGTCCTGTCGGGCATGGTCTGGATGGTGGTGCTGATGGCCCACGTGCTGCGCCGGGGCCTGACCCAGGCCAACATCGTCCGCCTGACCTGCCTCAGCCTGTTCTGGCACTTCCTGGACATCGTCTGGATCGGCGTGTTCACCATCGTCTACCTGTCGGGAGTGGCCGCGTGATGGCTACCGCACATACCTCCGCTCACGGCCATGACCATGGCCACCACGGCCACGGTGAGGGCGCCCACGGCAGCGTGAAGTCCTACATCGTCGGCTTCATCCTGTCGGTCATCCTGACCGCCATCCCCTTCGGCCTGGTCATGTCCGGCGCCCTGCCGGCCGAGACGGCCGTGCCGGTCTGCTTCGGCCTGGGCATCGTCCAGATCGTCGTGCACCTGGTGTACTTCCTGCACATGAACAGCTCCTCCGCCCGGTCCTGGAACATGGCGGCCTTCCTGTTCACGCTGCTGATCGTCGCCATCCTGGTGGTCGGTTCCTGGTGGGTCATGCTCCACCTGAACGCCAACATGATGCCCGGCGCGATGCCCATGGAGTAAGGCGTCTTCCCGGGGGTGGGGTGGATCACCATCCCTCCCCTCCCCCGGGACGCTTCCTGACATTCCCCTCCGTCGACCACCTTCAGGGCGACCACGAGACCACCCCGGCCCTGTGGCGGGATGGCCCCGTGGTCGCCTTCGTCATTGCCGGCCCGCCGTTGAACCGTTAGTCCTACCGGAAAAGACATCCGTCACCCGGGGAGGACTAGGGACAGGATGGAAGAGATTTCGATCCAGGACACGACCAACAAGAAGAACCTGCTGCTTCTTGTCACCCTGCGATGGCTGGCGGTCGGCGGCCAGGTGGCGACCATCACCATGGCCCAGGCCTGGTTCGACATCGACCTGCCGCTGATCCCCATGGTCGGGGTCATCCTGTTCCTGGTGCTGCTGAACCTGGTCAGCCTGTACCGCAGCCGCACCAGTCCCCACATCAGCAATACCGAGCTGTTCCTGGCCATGCTGCTGGACGTGGCCGGCCTGACCGTGCAGCTGTACCTGAGCGGGGGCGCCACCAACCCCTTCATCTCCCTGTTCCTGCTGCAGGTCATCCTGGGCGCCGTGCTGCTGCAGCCGACCCTGACCTGGACCCTGGGGCCCGACCAGCGCT
>NZ_BACU01000297.1 GCF_000333275.1 Azospirillum sp. B4
GCCGGGATATGGAGGACGCCGCCGAGGGCATGGCCCCCCTGCCTTACGCCGGAGGTGGTGAGTGCCCCAGAGATGGAGGACGGTACCAACCCCTTGCCGACCTTCCACCATGAGGTCGCCAGCGTGCTGCTCCGCAGGAACGCGGCGGGGGCCGACGCCGGTGCCATCTCGTCCGTCACGGGAGCCCTGGCGGCCGGCCTGCTCAAACGCGCGGTGGCGGGTGGCCATCTATTTCCACCGACACCGGAGCGCTGGTCCAAGGACGCGGCGGCCTTGGATGCCGTTGTCGTCGTATGGGAGCACCTCGAGGGTCTGGCGCGGGGACGCCAGGATTCCTTGATCCTGGATCCCAAAACGCGCGGCGCTGCCAGTCTCATCTCCGAGCTCAGCGGCGCTGACGCCGATCGACTCATCGCCGATGCCATTCGTATGGTGACCTCGGGCCCCCGGTCCGAGGCCGCTGTCCGGACCGCCGCCGCGGAGGCGGTGGCACCGGCCTTGGCACTGGCGGCCTCGCTCCCCCAGGTGGGGTCACTGGTGCTGGCCCTGGAATCCGCCGGATCAGCCGTCGACGTGGAGACCACTGCCCTCGCTTTTCTCCGGGTGGCAACTTCGCCGGCATTCTGCGACTTGCCCAGCGCGCAGCGAGCCCGGGAGCTTCTGGCCGCAGCCCCACTGCCCGAGCCCCCCAATGGCATGGCGACCCGCAAGGCATATGCTCTGGCGAGAGGGAGCTTCGTCAAAGCGACCATCGGCCTTCCCCGCTTTGAGATCGAGCTGGTCAGCAGGACCAGGGATGGTGATGGCACCTGGCGCGCACTGTTGAAAACCAGGGATGGGGAAGAGGCCCGCTCCGGCTACGGCGACCTCGACGAAATGGCGGAGGCGCTCGATAAGGAATTCGGGGAGCGCCTGAAACCCTGGCGGGCCTATTCCCTCTTCAAGCTCCCGGATTTGGACCGGAGGAATGCCGGGGCCCCTCCTTCT
>NZ_BACU01000296.1 GCF_000333275.1 Azospirillum sp. B4
CCCAATCCATGACGGGGCAAATCCAATGGCCGACAACCATCAATCCATGGTCGCACTCATCTTGATCGTTCTGCTCGTCTGGGGTGGGAGCAAATTCCGCCCGGGATCCCGAGACGGCCGGTACGCCCGCGTGCAGGGCGGGTTACTGGTGGTGACCGCCGTGATCAGTGGCCTCGCCATTCTCCTTCGGCCGCAGCTTGTGATCTGGGTATTGATCGCCATCCTGCTCTCCATCCTCCTGACCCTGGTCCTGGAGGTCCTGTCCCGCCGCGGTTTGGTGAGGGGACAGTGAAAGCCCTAGCGGCCTTGCTCCGGCGTTCCGTCCTGACTTTGGGATGCCTGTCATCATGGATGGTCGGACCGCCGGCGGCGGCCGCAACGGTCATCGAACACGGTGCTGGTCCAAGGATACCGGTGACGCCCGCGTGCTTGACTTCCGCCGCCGCCGCCTACGCGGGCGGCCAGTCCAGGGACTGGTTCGTGATGGCGCTGCTGGTCATCATGGAAACGGAATCCCGGGGCGGCTGGGGCAGGTACGTAGGGGCGGGTGCCCATGTCGGAGAATGCGTGCGTCATGACGACCGAAACGGGCACCCGACCCTGGACTGCGGACCCATGCAGATCAATGAGGGCAGTTGGCCCTGGATCGCGGGTCTGACGGGTTTCCCGGTTGACGTGGTCCACCAGCTCGTGCGCGACGATGGGTGCTTCAATGTCACCGCCGGCGCCGCCCTGCTGGCGGAAAAACTGAAAGCCGCCAAGGGGAACAGGCGGGAGGCCCTTGGGCGCTACCACTCCGCGACCCCGGACCTCAAGGCCGTCTATCTGGCCAACCTGGACCGCGCCGCGGCCACACTGGGGTTCACGCTCGATTGAGATACGTGAACCCCTCGCCAACTTTTCTCGAATTGTTTCTTAACGCTCAGCGCCGGCCCGGCGCCGATACTTTCCCCCACCGCCCGAGCGTGAAAACCCGCCGCCGCCTCTTCCCTCGCCGGCACCCGAGGGCCGGCCCCGGGGGCTTCGCGGCACGTCGGTCTGCTTCATCTGGTCCAGAATTCGCTGGCGGTCTTGAAGGTCATCGACTTCGGATCCGGAGCCGTGATGCCGCGCTTGGCGGCCAAACCGGTCATGTTGGTTATCGCTGAAACTTGCCCCTGGGTGGGAGGTATGGGGGTCCCGTCCACCCTTACGCCCTCTTTCATGAGCTTGCCCATCGCGTCCAGGGCCTTGATGGCGTCCTGGCGGGACATCGTCTTCTCCCATCCTTCAGGCAACTTATAGCCCACCAAGGGGGCAAGCTTGGTGATGGCGTCGGTTTGCTTCGGCGTGCGGACCTGTCGCTCCTCGTCGGTTTCCTTGTGGGTATCGACGAAGGACTTAAGCTTGTCGAAGCTTCCCAGTGTGGCCTTGTCCAGCTTGACTCCCGACCTGGCAGCCATGTCCTTGGCAAACTTCGCCATCTTGGGGCTGACGGCCCGTTCCACGCTGACATGGTCCGGAACCACCGGCCCGGCGCTTTCCAGGGCTTGTGTCATGGCTGCGGCCCGGCGATTGGCCGCTTCGCAATATTGCTGGTAACGCTGCCTGGCCTCTGCCGGTGACCGGCTGTTCCCGATGTGGGAAAGTTCGAACTCGGTTTCGGCCCGCGTCACGGGGTCAACCTGGGTGGGGTAGCAGCCCTCCCAGGAAGCCACCTTGATGAAGCCTTTCGCGGTGGGGACGACAAAACCCTTTTCCTCCCGGACGAAGCCCTCGTCGCGAACCTTCTTCGAAATAGGGGCGTATGTTGAAGGGCTGCCCAGGCCTTTGGGGTTGTCCGGGTCATCGGTCTTCAAGGCGTTCTTGAGCCGCTTCAGCTCTGCGGGATCGGAGACGAACTGGTCGAGGTGGTCGATGAGCTTTGCCATGACGGAGGTCAGGTCAACCAGCTTGATACGCTTGGGCGGTTCAGTACGCCGCTGCTCTACGAACGCGTCTGTTACCAGGGCTCCCTCCCCGTCCTTGACGGGCGGGAGGCGCTTATCCCTGGATTTGGAGCCATGCCCGGCATCGGCAATCCGCCACCCGGGATCCTGCTCCACCGATCCCGTGGCCGATAGAACGAGGGAGCCCTCCCTCTTCACCGACGCCGGGAAGGGGATGGGCAATTTGATGGAGGTCCTCAGATCCACAGCGTCGGGAAGATGCTGCGACAGCCAATTGCGCGCGATCAATTGGTAGACCTTGACCTGATCCTCCGTCAGGCCGACGGGCTTCTTGGTGGTCGGCATGATGCCCTGATGCGCCGCTGCCTTGGCATCGTTGTACCGGCTGCCTCGGCGGACGACGGCCTGGTGTGCGACAGTACCAGCCACGTTGGAGAGGGCGGGGAAGACCTGACCCAAATTGCGGGCGATGGTGGGAACCTGACCGATACGCGCTTCCGGGTAGAAGACCCCCGGCGTTCGGGGATAGGTGATGAACCCCTCGAGGTAGAGCCCCTCAATGATCTTCTGGGTCTTGTCTGGGGAAAACTTGAAGACCGCTCCAGCCGCCTTGTGGATCGCCGCGGTATTGTATGGCCTGGGCGGGCCTTCGTTAACAGGTTTGGTTTCAACCTGCAGGGCGCCCTTGTGGCCCTTGGCCGCCGCCGCGATGGCCTCGGCCTCCTCCCGGTACCACAAGCGGCTCTCCTCCTCCCTGGGTTCATAGCTGAGCATCACCTGGTGCCGCCGCTCGGTGTCGACATCCGCCTGTATGACGAAGAAGTCCCTGGGCTTAAAGGCCCTGATGCGATCCTCCAGCTTGGCGAGAAGGCCCACCACCGGTGACATGACGTTGCCGGAATTGTAGCTTTCCCTGAATCCCAATTCGGGGGGCTTCAACTTCAGGCTGGCCCCCCGGCTGGCCGTCATGCCGTTCACGTAATCCTCATGGGTCCGCGCCCGTTCTTCCCAAGCCAGCGGCTCGTAGCGCGCGGCACTGTTGGGATCTGACTCCATCTCCTTCCAGAAGGCCGGGAAGCCGTCCACCGTCGTGTCCTTCATGCGCAGGCGCTGTGTCCGGCCGCGCCACTTCAGGTGATCGATGATGTTGTAGGCGATCGCCTCGCCGGCGCGGTCCATGTCGGTCGCGATGACCAGCCGGTCGGCTCCCTTGAGAAGCTCCCCGATGAGGCGCAGCCTGCCGCGGGCGAAGGCGTCAGACCCCCGTTCATCCCGGGATGGACGATACCGCAGCTCGGCGGGAGCGATGGGGAGTTGAGAGAATTTCCAGCTGCCGGCCCATTTGGCATCGAATTCGTCCGGTTCCATAGGTTCGAGGAGATGGCCCCGGGCAACCACCACGACCGTGTTGTTCTTGCACTCGATCTGACCGGCGCTTTCCAGCCATTTCACATCGGCCTGTTTGTCGGGATCGATTTTTCGAGACGCCGGGCCGAGGGCCGCGGCGCCAATGGCGGCAGCAGTTCCCTTTTCGAAAAGGACGACGGTTCTCATGGGCAAGCCCCTCCGGGTTCTCTGTCTGCATGAACTTGGATTTTGGGTTCCACCTCAGCCTCCCTATCCGCCTGAGGCGCTTCGGCCCTTTGTAGGCGGCCGGGAGGAGAACTGTGCGGCAATGGCCCTGGCCCTGGTGCTGGCCAGGCTTTCGACGGATCCGATGACGCCTTCGGTGGCGGGATTGGCGTCGAGCCGCGCCGGGGCACCGGTAGGTGATGGATTTCCCGGCCCGTTGGAGCGGCGCCGCGCCACGTTTGTGTCAAGTCGGTCGCAGTTCACGGCATGGTTGATCTGATGGCGGGCGTGGCACAGGTAAGCAGCCCGCAGCAGGGCATCGCTGTTGTGGTAATAACCGAGGGCGGCCCCCCAGTCCCATTGATGGCGCCGCGCCAGGTCACGGATGGTGCTGGCGGCATAGGCGACGTTGCTGACGGGATCCAGCATTTCCTCAAGCCTGCTGAATTGGGCGCCGTGCCAACGGATATTCAATTGGGAGCATCCGACGTCGACGCTCTTGCCCTCCTTCAAGGCCGCCTCCGCTATCCGGACCGCCTCTTGCCTGCTGGAGGGCGTGGGGTAGACCCTCTGTCGCGCGACATTCAGGGCCCAGGGCTCATAACCGCTCTCGAGCTTGATCATGGCATTCAGAACCCAGGAGGGGACAGGCTGGCCGAGACGCCGTCCCGCCTCCAGCACCGTGTCCATGGCAAGACCGCAAGCACCCCTGTCGGACATCGGCGTAGCGGCCAGTCCAGGGCTCATGACGCAAGGCAGACCCGAGATGATCGCCGCCGAGATGGCGCGGCGCACCATCCCCTGGACAGGCTGGCGATAGATGGAACAGGTTTTCACCGGATAACCCCATCCGGACGCCAAGCCGCGGAGGCGCCGTACAAGCCAGCGGGAGGGGTGATGCCAAAGGTTGAGCGACATCGATTATCTGCAATCAAGAGCACAGCGACGATCTCTCAAAGTGGGATTTTTTTTCCTGCATTTCGCGAAAAAAGAGAAAGGGAGTTCAGTGCATGGAAATCCCAGTAACTCTCCTCTGGGCGTGCGGAGATGCTTCAAATTTGATGAAAAACCAGAAGGCATTCCATGCTATCTCGAATCACAAGCTACCACAAGAAAACTGGTTCAGTGACCGCCTATGACTGGTTAGCTAAGTCTGGGGAATGCGAGTTAATTCGCTAATAAACAACATTAAAAACTCGATCGCGGGCTCCTCCGTGCGGACTTTTGAAAAATAGCTACCATGGGATATGCACAGTTTTGTCACCGATTTTGGCGTTTATGTAGCTTGATCAGTGAAAGAACAGCGGTAAGGTTTGAGCTGAGTTTTCTTATGTAGAAATCCGCTTCCCGGCAGAGATGACGGGTATTTGGCTTGTCAAGAAAGCATCCGAGGCACGGAAATTTGATGGATTTTCATTCAAAATGGGGTAGCAATGCCGCCAGCGATGGCCAAGTCGGTGGCGCGTCCGTCCAAGGCCGGGCTTTTGGCGGCGGCGGCTATGCCACTGACCTAGAGGGACTATTCGGCCCGATTGGGGATGAGCTTCCCGGGTCAGGGGGAGTGGAAGCAATGGTGTCAAGCAAGGACAGCAATAAGAAAATTCCCAGTGCCCCTTACGACTCCCTAGAAGGCCAAGCCGCGCGGTTACGCAAGCTGCTTAAATCCGGTGAGAGGGATAAGGCTAAGGGGCGCCTCGAAGAATATGAGCGCCAGGAACGCATGCTGCAACACATGCTCAGCGGTTTCTACCGGGTTGACAAGGATCTCCCCTTCTATGTGCCCGACCAACATCTGCCCGTTGGGCAGGAAATCCTTGCGCTGCAGCGTAAGGATCTGGCTGAGCTATCGCCCAAGGATTTGGCTGACCTGACCTCGGTGACCCGCGAGATGTTGCTCACCGAACGCCGGGGGCAGGAAACCTGGGTCGAGCTTCAGAAGGGACTGGAGGTCCTGCGGGATGAGGCCAAGCGCCGGCGCACATTCCCTGGGCTGCCCCGTGGTCCGGTGCCGAGTGCCGAACGGACCGCGCGCGAGGGGCTGGCCGATGCCTGCCGCGGCCTGTTCGCCGCTCATAACAAGGTGGCGCTCGCCCTGATCCGCATCGCCAAGACGGAAGATCTGGAAACAGCCATCTCCCGCCTGGTGAGCGAGCCGGAACGCCTTGGCAAGGTCCATGGTGACAACCGCGGCCCTACTCGCCTGTCCCGGGATTGGCAGAAGTGTGTCGACGAGATCATCTCCGCCCTCAAGAATTATCTTTCGGTGATCCAGCGCTGACCAGGCCTGGCCCGTATTTCCCAGGCATCCCACCCACATCCCTCGACTATAGCGGTTTGCGATTAACGGGAACCATAGCCTGCTATGGCCGAGTCTTTCCGCGAGCAGCTTCCACCCAGAGGCTGTTCCACCTTGGGCGATTTGCTCCAGCGGTTCCCCAGATACATCAGAGCCTTGTATGAGCTACCATAAGTTATTTGGAAAAGTGGGAGCGAAGCGGCCGTTTTTTGGATGAGCTACCACAAGTTAATATGGCGCTGAATGCTATATCCCCTATAATCCGGTGGGTTATTGAGGGGGCAGCATCATGATGGATCAGGCGTCTCAGCCGCATTCGGTCGCAGGTGACCGGGAGAACCGGCCGGAGAAAGCGCTTGAAACCTACGAGCATGCTCTCACTGCTGAAATTCGGGCTCTGGAAAAGTTCGACGAGGCTTGTGGGGACTGCCTTAAATACATGCCCTGGCCACGGTCCCGGCATCGCCGGGACGTACTGGTGGATCGTCTCTACCGGGCAGGCCAAGCCGATCCTGCGGCCCAACGCTGGCTGTCAGACAAGGGAGTGCCGGAACTCGCGCTGACAGAATTGAAAAGCCGGTGGCAGGCGGCTGAAATCTGCAGCGAAGCGACCTTGACGGCTGTGGAGGCCGCCGCACGGTCGCAGGGGCTGCAGGATG
>NZ_BACU01000295.1 GCF_000333275.1 Azospirillum sp. B4
GATATAGGCGCCGAACTCTCTGGCGATCAGGACGACGGCCACGGTGACGCTGGCGTAGGTGGCGGCGCGGCGCCAACGCCCGTTGGGGTCGCTGCCCGCCGCGTCCAACTCAGGCGACCGCCCCGCCCCCGGTTCCGGTCCCATTTCCGCCGATGTCGTCATGGGACCAGGATCATCATGGGTAGAGGCGCTCCGTCGTCCAGCCCGTGCCATCTGCGCCGCGACTATACGCCAACCGGTCGTGCAAACGGAACTCCCGATCCTGCCAGAACTCGAAACGGACCGGGGTCACGCGATACCCCGACCAGTGCGGCGGCCGGGGAATGACGCCGTCGCCGAAGCGCGCCGTCTCTTCCGCCACCCGCCGCTCCAGGGTGGCGCGGCTGTCCAGCGGCTGGGACTGCTGGGACGCCCAGGCGCCGATCTGGCTGCCACGGGGCCGCACGCCGTAATACTCGTCCGCCTCCGCCGCCGTCACCGGCGTGACGGTGCCATCCACCCGCACCTGGCGACGCAGCGTCTTCCAATGGAAGCATAGGCCCGCCACCGGGCTGGCCGCCAGTTCGCGGCCCTTGCGGCTGAGGGTGTTGGTGTAGAAGACGAAGCCGCCGTCATCCACACCCTTGAGCAGCACGATGCGCACGGCCGGAATGCCGTCGGCCCCGATGGTGGCCAGTGACATAGCGTTCGGGTCGTTGGGTTCGGTCCGCGACGCCTCGTCGAGCCAAGTCTGAAACAGGACATAAGGATCGGGTGCGACAACAAAATCCATGGTCGTGGTCCGTGTCATAGATATGCCGGAATTGCCGCCCACCATACGCCACACTACATCGTTGTCCACGGAGGACGCCGCATGGACGCCCCGCACGTTTCCGTATGATTTGGGATGGTCGAATTGCCCCAGGTCATTGGCAACGGAGCCGCCCTACCCCGTAAGCACGGGAGCCGGGCGGACGGCTTGGCAAGGATGCGAGACCGGTTTACGCAAAGACACCCGGCCGCCAGCGAAGACATGGACTGGCGGCCCAAGGAGAGGAAGAAGGACTACCAACCATGAAGAAAGTCATCGTCGCGTTGATGGCGTCGAGTGTCCTGTTGAGCGCGTGCGACACCACGGGGGGCAAGAATCAGACCGTGGGCATGCTGGGCGGCGCCGCCGCCGGCGGCCTGATCGGTTCCCAGTTCGGCCACGGCGGTGGCAAGCTGGCGATGACTGGCCTGGGCGTCCTGCTGGGCGGCCTGGCCGGCAGCTCCATCGGCAAGCGCATGGACGAGGCCGACCGCGCCGCCATGGAGCGCAACACGCAGATGGCCTATTCCGCGCCCGTGGGGCAGCCCATCGTCTGGAACAACCCCAACAACGACCACCAGGTGATCGTCACCCCGGTGCGCGACGGCACCCGGGGCGACGGCTCCTATTGCCGCGAGTTCCAGCAGACCATCGTGGTCGGCGGGGAGCGGCAGCAGGGCTACGGCACGGCCTGCCGCCAGCCGGACGGCAGCTGGAAGATCGTCAACGACTGACCCCGGTTACCGCTTTGGTCCGCCCCCGGCCACGATCCCCGTGGCCGGGGCTGATCCATAGGGCCGGCCTTCAACCCCCACCCTCGAAATAGTAGGGCTGCCGCGTGCTTGAAGCGGCGAGCGCGTTGCGCATATTGTGGGGGCAGACTGGCAATAGATAGTGCGACCATGCGCGATCCCTACAAATCCTTGGCGTCGGCCGCAGCGCCAGCGCTGAAGACATCAAGCAGGCGTATCGCCGCCTCGCCAAGCAGTA
>NZ_BACU01000294.1 GCF_000333275.1 Azospirillum sp. B4
CGCCATGCCGGCGGAGATCGACCCGTCGCCGATCACGGCGATGACGTGGTGTTCCCGCCCGCGAGGTCACGGGCCACCGCCATGCCCAGGCCCGCCGAGATGGAGGTGGAGCTGTGCGCCGCGCCGAACGGATCGTACTCGCTCTCCGACCGCCGGGTGAAGCCAGACAGGCCACCACCCGTGCGCAGCGTGCGGATGCGGTCCCGGCGCCCCGTCAGGATCTTGTGCGGATAGGCCTGATGGCCAACGTCCCAGATGATGCGGTCCGCCGGCGTGTCGAACACGTAGTGCAGCGCCACCGTCAGTTCCACAACGCCCAAGCCGGCACCCAGATGCCCACCCGTCACTGACACCGCGTCGATTGTCTCGGAACGCAGTTCATCCGCCACCTGCCGCAGCTGCGAGGGATCCAGCGCGCGCAAGCGGTCAGGCGTCGGACACTGGTCCAACAACGGGGTCTTCGTCGCCATTCATCGGCTCCCAATCAAACTCTTTTCTTAAGACCGCCGATCCACAACGAAGCGCGCCACCGCCTGCAACATGGTCGCCCGACCCTCGAAAATCTCCAGATGCCGCGTGGCCTGGTCGGCCAGCCGGCCGGCTTGGTCACGGGCCCGTTCCAGGCCCAGGATGGACACGAAGGTCGCCTTGCCCGCCGGCTTGTCGCGGCCCACGGACTTGCCGGTCTCGGCCTCCGTCCCCTCCACGTCCAGCAGGTCGTCGGCGATCTGGAAGGCCAGGCCCAGGTCATGGGCATAGGCCTGCAAGGCATGGAACTGCGGCGGGGAGGCACGGCCCAGGATGGCGCCGGCGGTGGCGGCGAAGGCGATCAGCTCACCCGTCTTCAGCCGCTGCAGCCGCGTGATGGCGCCGATGTCCAGGGCCTGGCTCTCGGCGATCAGGTCCAGCATCTGGCCGCCCACCATGCCACGCGGGCCGGACGCCTTGGCCAGGGCGGAAACCAGGGCGCAGCGCACCCGGGGGTCCTCATGGGTTTCGCTGTCCGTCAGCACCTCGAACGCCGCCGTCAGCAGCGCGTCGCCAGCCAGGATGGCCGTGGCCTCGTCAAACTGGCGGTGCACCGTGGGCCGGCCGCGCCGCAGGCTGGCGTCGTCCATGGCTGGCAGGTCGTCGTGGATCAGGGAATAGCAGTGGACGAACTCCACCGCCGCCGCCACGCGTAGCGCGCAGGCCGGGCTGACGTTGAACAGGCGGGCGCTTTCCATGACCAGGAAGGGCCGCAGCCGCTTGCCCCCGCCCAGGCAGCCATAGCGCATGGCCTCATACAGCTTGGCCTCCGCCATGCTGCTGCGGGGCAGCAGGATGTCGATGGCGGTTTCCACCTGCTCGACGGTGTCCGCCATGGCGGTGGTGAGGGATTTGGGCAGGCTGGGCATCAGGGCATACTCTAAGGTCAGCTGCGGGCTTAATCGATGCGGGCCGGTTCCACGGCCACCGTACCATCACCGCCCAGGGTGATGCGGTCGACCTTTTCCTGGGCCTCCCGCAGCTTCCCTTCGCAATGACGCTTCAGCAGGGTGCCGCGTTCATAGAAGCCGATGGCGTCGTCCAGCTTGGCCTTCCCGTCCTCCAGCTGGCGCACGATGCGCTCCAGCTCACCCATCGCGTCCTCGAAACTCATGGCCTTGATGTCGGCCGGCAGGGTCAGATCAGTCATGTAGGGTCCACGGGATCAACGGAAAGGGCGGCAGGCAAAACCCAAGGTTGGATCGGAGCGGCCGACCCGGACACGGTATAGGCGATTGCGGCGCCGCACACCAAGGTTCGCGACTGTAGGTCCGGCCGGCATCCGCCGCAAGCATCCTGGCCGGGAGGCAGCCCCGTCACGGGTGACGGACCGCCGCACCGGCCGTCTTCAAACCTCCATGGCCTCAAACCTCCATGAGCGTGCCGACATGGGCGGCCACGCAGGACGCCAGCGCCGTTGGATCATAGCCCCCTTCCAGGGTGGAGACCAAGCGGCCCTGGCAGCGGCGCTGGGCGATGGCCGCGATCTCGGCCGTCACCCAGGCGAAATCATCCTCGACCAGGTTCAGGTCGGCCAGCGGGTCGCCGCGGTGGGCATCGAAACCGGCGGAAATGAGGATAAGTTCCGGGGCGAAGGCATCCAGGGCCGGCAACAGGCGCGTGGCCATCCCCTCACGGAACTCCGCCCCGCCGGCGCCGGCGCGCAGCAGCACGTTGACCACCGTGCCGTACTCCCCCCTGTCGCCCAGGGCGCCGGTGCCGGGATAGAGCGGCCATTCGTGGGTGGACCATAGACCAGGTCTGGGTCGTTCTCGGCCAGGGTCTGGCTGCCGTTGCCGTGGTGGACATCGAAATCCA
>NZ_BACU01000293.1 GCF_000333275.1 Azospirillum sp. B4
TTCCATCCGGCCCCAATCCAGCAGGGCGGAGAACGGCGCGGCGGCCCGGCCGCGCAGACGGGTGTACAGGTCCAATGGCGTCACGCCGGGCGCCAGCCGGCCCAGGAAACGCTGGGTGATGTTGGCCTGGTAGATGTCGCCGGCGGCGATGTAGTCCACCGTGCGGGCCACCGCCGCCTCATGGCACCGCCGGCTCCACCCGGCACGCCAGCCGGGTGCCGTCAGGAGGGGCCCCTCCCCACCCGTCGTCGCCTCCGCCGGGCTGGCCAGCAGATCCCGCCATGCCCGCGCCCGTGCCATCGCCCGCTCCGCCCGCCGCCCGGCATCCGCTTCCGGCAGGCCGGAGGACAGGATCCAGGCCCGGCCCCGTATATGATCGATGGCGACGATACAGTCGTACAAGCCGACCGCCATGTCGGGCAGGCCGGCGCCCTCCGTCCGAGGCCGGGGCAGCGTCTCCAGTTGGCCGCCCAGTTCATAGCCCAGGAAGCCCACGCAGCCACCCCGGAAAGGGGGCAAGTCGGCCGGGGGCACCCCGTCCCCCATCAGCGCGGCGCCCCGTCCCACCAGAATATCCAGGACGGACAGCGCATCGCCCGGCACGGGCCGGCCATCCACGGTCACGGCATCATCCGCGCACTCAACCCAGGCGTAGGGGTCGGCACCAATGTAGCTGTAGCGGGCGCGGTCGGCGTCGGCCGCGCCGCCGTCCAGCAGGAAGGGGCGGGGCAGGTGCGCCAGCCGGGCGTAGGCCGCCACCGGATCGGGCGGCGGCAGCTCCAGCGCGACGATGCCGCCCGGTGTCGTGGGGTCATGGGGGGTCATGACGGCGGACCTTACGCCTTCCCCCCGGCCGCCGCCAGCGCCGGCCTCGGCCTAAAGGCGTGGACATCAAGATACACAAAAAGGAAGGGTCCGCTTCGGCGGCCCTAACCCCCGGCCGCCTTGGCAACACGCACGCGCTGTGGTGGTATGGCGGCCGGATTTTACGGCTTCCAGGGACCGCTACATGCGTTTCATCGTCCGTCTGTTCGCCCTTATCGGCCTGTTCGGCGTGCTGCTGACGGCGGGATTGATCCTGCTGGCCATCAAGGCGAAGGACAAGCAACCCACCCTGCCCCAGGCCGTTGTGCTGGAATTCAACTTCGAACGGCCGCTGGCGGAAGCGCCCGGTGAGGACGGATGGTCCAGCCTGCTGTCCAGCCGCCACGGTAGCGTGCGCGAGGTCATCGACGCCCTGGAGCAGGCCAGCCGCGACCCCAAGGTGAAGGGCTTGGTGGCCAAGGTCGGCAACGCCAGCCAGGGTATCGGCACCACCCAGGAACTGCGCGACGCCATCACCCGCTTCCGCGCCACCGGCCGCTTCGCCTACGTCCATGCCGAGAGCTTCGGCGACGCCGGCAGCGGGATGAGCCCCTACTACCTGGCCAGCGCCTTTGACCAGGTGTGGCTGCAGCCCGTGGGCACGGTGGGCATCACCGGCATCGCCGTCACCCAGACCTTCTTCCGCGGCACCCTGGACACCATCGGGGTGCTGCCTCAAATCTCCAAGCGCGCCGATTACAAGACGGCGGCCGAGATGTACGCGGAGAAGCAGGCCACCCCCGCCAACCGTGAGATGACGGAAAGCCTGGCGGGCGACCTCTATGACCAGATGGTGCTGGGCATCGCCGACGGCCGTCACCTGGGGCCCGACGCCGTCAAGACGGCCATCGACCACGCGCCCCTGCTGGACACCGAGGCCCTGGCCGACAAGCTGGTGGACAAGCTGGGCTATTTCGATGAGGTGGAGAAGGCCGCCACGGAGCGGGCGGGCGGCAAGGCCGCCGGTGCCGACACGGTGGACCTGCTGACCTACGGCAAGATCGCCGGCTCCGCCTTCAACCAGGGCCCCACCGTCGCCCTGATCGTGGGTGAGGGGGAGATCGTGCGCGGCGGCAAGGACAAGGGGGCCTTCAGCGACGAAGCCTCCTTCGCCGCCAACCGCATCGCCGATGCCTTCGACAGCGCCATCGGGAACGCCAGCGTGAAGGCCATCCTGTTCCGGGTGAACAGCCCCGGCGGCAGCCCCGTGGGATCGGAGGTGGTGCGCCATGCCGTGGACCGGGCCAAGGCCGCCGGCAAGCCGGTGGTCATCTCCATGGGCGATGTCGCCGGTTCCGGCGGCTACTGGGTGGCCATGGACGCCGATCGCATCGTGGCCCTGCCGGGCACGCTGACGGGATCCATCGGCGTGTTGGGCGGCAAGTTCGTGGCCAAGGGCCTGGCGGACAAGCTGGGTATCGGCGTGGATCAAGTGAGCCGCGGCGCCAACGCCACGATCTGGAGCCCCGCCAGCCCGTACACGGACAGTGAGGCGGCCCGCCAGGACGCCATGCTGGACGCCATCTACGCCCAGTTCACCGACGGCGTGGCCAAAGGCCGCAAGCTGGACATCGAGAAGGTGCGCCAGCTGGCCAAGGGCCGTGTCTACACTGGCCGGCAGGCCAAGGATCTGGGTCTGGTGGACGCGCTGGGCGGCTATGACACCGCCCTGCAGCAGGTGCGCCAGGTGGCGGGCATCCCCAGCAACGCCACCCTGCGCATCGTGCAATTCCCCAAGCCCAAGAGCGGCTATGAGATGGTGCTGGACCTGCTGAACGGCAGTGCGGTGTCACAGGTGGCCAGCGCCGCTGAGGCGCGGGGCGCGGAAAAGGTGCTGGCCGACTACGGTCCGCTGCTGGACGTGGTGCAGCCCATGGTCCGCGCCGCCCGCCGGCAGGACCAGGTGCTGATGATGCCGGACCTCAGCGTCAACAACCCCATCCCCTGATACCTCCGCATGGACACACCCCCGGCCAGATCCCTCTGGCCGGGGGTTCATTTTATGCTGGCATGTGCGACAAATCGTCACCATTTGCTGCTCTAACCTGACGGCCCAAACCCGAAGGACCACAACAAACAGGCCCCCTTGTCATGGACTTCCTTGCCGACCCGAGCATCTGGCTTGGGCTTCTGACCCTCGTCTCCCTGGAGGTCGTCCTCGGCATCGACAATCTGGTCTTCATCGCCATCGTCGCCGACAAGGTGCCCCCGGAGCAGCGCAACCGCGTGCGCTTGGTGGGTCTGTCGCTGGCGCTGGTCATGCGGCTGGCCCTGCTGTTCTCCATCTCGTGGATCGTGACGCTGACCCAGCCCCTGTTCAGCGTGGCGGGCTTCTCCCTCTCGGGCCGGGATCTGATCCTGGTCCTGGGCGGCGCCTTCCTGCTGGCCAAGGGCACGATGGAGCTGCATGAGCGGCTGGAGGGGGCGGCGGCGCATCAGCGCCGGCCAGCCACGCCCGGTGCCACCGCCTTCTGGCGCTCGGTCGTGCAGATCGTGCTGCTGGACGCCGTGTTCTCGCTGGACAGCGTCATCACGGCGGTGGGCATGGTGGACGACCTGCCGGTCATGGTGGCCGCCGTCTGCATCGCCATGGCGGTCATGCTGGTGGCGTCCAAGCCGCTGATGGCCTTCATCTCCCGCCACCCCACCGTCATCATCCTGGGCCTGGGCTTCCTGCTGATGATCGGCTTCAGCCTGGTGGCCGAAGGCTTGGGTCTGCACATCCCCAAGGGCTATCTCTACGCCGCCATCGGCTTCTCCATCCTGGTCGAGGCCGCCAACCAGATTGGCCGGCGCAACAAGGCCAAGCCCCAGGCCGCCGCCCCGGGCGAGCCCACCATCGCCGCGGTGATGACGCCACGCGACGCCGTGGAGTGGGTGGATTTGGCGGCCGGGCAGGAGGATGTGCGCGACGCCGTGCTGGCCTTGCGCCACAGCCACGTCATCCTGGCCCGCGATGGCCTGGACACCGTCCTGGGCTTCGCCGCCAGTCACGAGCTGGTGAAGCGGGTGATGGCGGGCGACATGATCGACGGCGACGACGCCTTGGCCCCCGTGGTGGCGCAGCCGGATCAGTCGGCGCGATCCGTCCTGGCCCTGCTGCGCGACATGCGGGCGGAGATAGCCCTGATCATGGACACCCAGGGCCAGGTACTGGGCGTCGCCACGCCCGCCGACGCCCTCAAGTTGTTGGAATAGTTAATCCCGGCGGGCGCCGATCAGGAATTCCCGGTTGCCCTCCGGCCCCAGGATGGGGCTGGGGTCCACGCCCAGGACGGTCCAGCCCGGGCGGGCGGACAGCCACGCGGCGACGGTGTCGCAGACCTCCTGGTGCAGTTCGGGCTCGCGCACCACACCGCCCTTGCCGACGCGGCCCTTGCCCACCTCGAACTGCGGCTTGATCAGGGCCACCAGCGTGCCGCCGGGCCGCACCAGATCCAGGGCCGCCGGCAACACCGTGGCCAGGCCGATGAAGCTGGCGTCGCACACCACCATGCCAATGGGGTCAGGGATGACCTCAGCCGTCAGATGCCGGGCGTTGGTCTTTTCCATGACCACCACGCGGGGATCGGTGCGCAGCTTCCACGCCAGCTGGCCGTGGCCCACGTCCACGGCGTAAACCTTGGCGGCACCGCGCGTCAGCAGCACATCGGTGAAGCCGCCGGTGCTGGCACCCACGTCAATGGCGGTGATACCCGTTGGATCGAAACCGAAATGATCCAGGCCATGCACCAGCTTCAGCCCACCACGCGACACCCAGGGATGATCCTGGCCCTTCAGGGTCAAGGGCTTGTCGGCGGGGATGGTCTGACCCGGCTTGTCGATGCGCAGGGTATCGGCATAGACCAGGCCCGCCAACACCAAGGCCTGGGCGCGGGCGCGGCTTTCCACCAGGCCCCGTTCCACCAGGGCCTGGTCCACCCGGATTTTGCCGACCTTTTTGGCGGGAGCCTCGGACATCAGACGCTCGGCGTCCGCGCCGCCGCCTGACTGCCCAGCGCCTTGAGCACGGTATCGAGGATGCCGTTGGCGTTGAGGCCGGCCTCGTCATACTGCTTGGCCGGGTTGTCGTGTTCCTGGTAGCGGTCGGGCAGCACCATGGGGCGGAACTTCAGGCCGCGGTCGAACAGCCCCTCCTCCGCCAGGAACTGCATCACCTGCGCACCGAACCCGCCCACCGAGCCTTCCTCGATGGTCACCAGCACATCGTGCCCCACCGCCAGCGTGCGCACAAGGTCCCGGTCGATCGGCTTGGCGAAGCGCGCGTCCGCCACCGTGGTCGACAGGCCCCGCGCCCCCAGGTCCTCCGCCGCCTTGCACGCCTCGCCCAGGCGCGTGCCCAGGCTCAGGATGGCGACGGTGTTGCCCTCACGGACGATCCGGCCCTTGCCGATGGGCAGGACCTCGCCCTTCTCCGGCATGTCCACACCCACGCCCTCGCCACGCGGATAGCGCAGCGCGATCGGGCCGGAATCGTAGGCGACCGAGGTCGCCACCATGTGCACCAGCTCCGCCTCGTCCGCCGCCGCCATCACCACCATGTTCGGCAGGCAGCACAGGTAGGCCAGGTCGAAGGCCCCGGCGTGCGTGGCGCCGTCCGCCCCCACCAGGCCCGCCCGGTCCATGGCGAAGCGCACTGGCAGGTTCTGGATCGACACGTCGTGCACCAGCTGGTCATAGCCGCGCTGCAGGAAGGTCGAATAGATCGCCACGAAGGGCTTGTACCCTTCCGTCGCCATGCCGGCCGCGAACGTCACCGCGTGCTGCTCGGCGATGCCCACGTCGAAGGTCCGGGTGGGGAAGGCCTGACGAACAGGTCCAGGCCCGTGCCCGACGGCATCGCCGCCGTGATCGCCACCACCTTGTCGTCGGCCTTGGCCTCCTTCATCAGGCTGTCGGCGAAGACGCGGGTGTAGGTCGGCGCGTTCGCCTTGGCCTTGGCCTGCGCACCCGTCACCACGTCGAACCGGCCCACCGCGTGCAGCTGTCGGCCGCGCTCCGCCGA
>NZ_BACU01000292.1 GCF_000333275.1 Azospirillum sp. B4
CGGCTTGGCTGTCTCGGTTTCCAGTCCACTGCGTTCCCGGAAACCTCCGGGTGCCGCGGTCGCGGCCTACAGCATAAGGTCAAACCTCTTGCCGCTGAAAAAAAGGCGGGTGCCGCGAGGCGCCCGCCTTTGTCTTTTCAGCGATCCACCATGGCCAGGCCGCTTTCGCCATAGCGGGCGCCGGCCACCTGGAAGGTATCCAGCGCCCCGTCCAGGCGCTCCACATCCGCCGCCGACAGCGTCAGAGCGTCCGCCGCCAGGTTCTCCTCCAGGTATTTCCGGCGCTTGGTGCCGGGGATGGGCACGATGTCCGGCCGCCGTTGCAGCAGCCAGGCCAGCGCCACCTGCCCCGGCGTGGCGCCATAGCCCTGGGCCACGTCCCGCACAAATCCGGCCAGGCGCATGTTGGCGTCGAAGTTGGCGCCCTGCAGCCGGGGATCGTTCTTGGAGCGGTAGTCGCTGTCGGGATAGTCCTCCGCCCGCTTCGCCTGTCCGGTCAGGAAGCCGCGTCCCAGGGGACTGAACGGCACCAGGCCGATGCCCAGTTCCGCCAGCAGGGGCAGGATGTCCTGGTCCAGGTTGCGTTCCCACAACGAATACTCGCTCTGCAGGGCGGAGACCGGCTGCACCGCATGCGCCCGGCGGATGGTGTCGCACCCGGCCTCCGACAGGCCGAAATACAGCACCTTTCCCTCCCGGATCAGGTCGCCGACGGTGCCGGCCACATCCTCGACGGGCGTGCCCGGGTCCACGCGGTGCTGGTACAGCAGGTCGATGCGGTCAGTGCGCAGGCGCTTCAGCGACGCCTCGACCACATCGCGGATGTGCCGAGGCCGGCTGTCGGTGCCGCCGAACGGGCCCTTGCCGATGACGAAGCCGAACTTGGTGGCGATCTGCGCCCGGTCACGCCGGCCTTCCAGCGCCTGGCCCAGCAGCTCCTCATTGGTATAGGGGCCGTAGACCTCCGCCGTGTCGAACAGGGTGCAGCCCAGGTCGATGGCGCGGTGGATGGTGGCGATGGATTCGGCATCGTCCCGCGTGCCGTAGGAGTGAGTCATGCCCATGCAGCCCAGGCCCAGGGATGAAACCTCCAGGCCCTGCCGGCCGAGTTTGCGTCGTGTGAGCATGGGGATCACCCGGCCGCGTTGGCGCGGAACAGATCCAGCGTCCGCTTGCGGGCCAGTTGCGCATCCTCCAGGTCCGAATCGGGGCGGCCGTCGTTGTTGAAGCCGTGGCCGGAGTTCTCATAGATGTAGACGGGCACTTCGGGACGGGCCTTCTGGATGAGGTCGGCCACTGTGTCGGCCGGGATGTGCTGGTCCTTGCGGCCGAAGTGGCAGATGACCGGGCAGGTCAACGGCAAGTCCATCAGGCTGGTGACCCCACCACCGTAATAGCTGGCCACCGCGGCCAGGCCCTGGACCTGGGCGGCGGCCCGCCAGGCGACGGTGCCGCCATAGCAATAACCCACCAGGAAGACGGGGCCCTTGTCCTTCAGCGCGTCGACGCAGGCCTGGACGTCCGCCACGGGATTCTCGGCGCCGTTCTCCTGCGCGTATTTCCGCCCCACCTCGAAACCATGGGGGTCATGGGCGGCGATGTAGCCCTTCATCTGGCGGTCGAACATCGACGGCGCGATAACCTCATAGCCGAGCGCCGACCAGCGATCGACATCCTGCCGCACATACTCATCCAGCCCGAATATCTCCTGGATGACGATGACTCCGCCCTGCCGGGGGCCTTGGGGATCGGCATGCAGGGCGGTGAACGCGAACCCGTCGATGCCGGACCGCAGCGTGATGGTCTGGGCCATGTCTGCTCCTTGTTTGAGAAAAACCAGGTCTGTGAGAAACTAGGTCTGTGAGGAATCAGGATTTCATCGCGCCTGCGGCGGCAGGCCCATCCGCAGGCGATCTTCCGTCGCGGGCGGGGATCGGTGCCGGGGCCAGAAGGACGGCCAGCGGGGCGCCCATCAGCGCGCCCGCCTGCTGGCGCGCCTTTTCAAATATGGCGTGGACCTCACGCTGCCAGGGGGCCTGAAGGTGGCCCACCGACAAAAGGTCGCCCCACATGCCGAAATCCAGCGCCTGGTACAGGTCGCTCAAGGTGGCGTCGTGCAGGTCGCGGGTGGCCACCCAGGCGCCGTCGGCGGTGCGGATGACCCAGCTGGCAGAGGACAGCTGCTCCAGCATGCCGTCCACCGCCACGGCACCGACCGGCACGCGGGCGATGATGTCGGCCCGCTTCAGGCCGCGGCCGTCGCGCGCGGCCAGCATCAGTTCGCGCAGGATGGCCAGGGCCACGACCAGGCGCTGGGCCGGCGACAGGCCGGCGGGCCCCAGTTCGGTGATGCGGCCGGACCGCCATTCCGGCAGGGCGGCCGTCACCTCCGCCCCGAACAGGATCAGGCACCACACCAGGTACAGCCACAGCAGCACCGTGGGCAGTACCGACAGGGCACCGTAGATGGTGGTGTAGGTGTGGACCTGGCTGATGTAGAGGGCGAAACCCACCTTGGCGATTTCCATGGCGATGCCGGCCACCAGGCCACCCACCATGGCGTCCTGCCAGCGCACCGGCCGGGTGGGGATGGCCAGGTAGGTCAGGCCGAAGAACAGCGTTTCCAGCGCGCCGGGCAGCACGCGGCGCACCAGCTCCACCACCACCGACCCCTCCGCCCCCAAGTAGGAGACGGCGACGGAGGAGAGGGACAGGCTGACGCCCAGCAGCAGGGGCGCCATGGTCAGCACCGCCCAGAAGGACAGGATGCGCACCAGTACCGAATGGCGTTCGCGGCTACGCCAGATGGCGTTGTACGCCCCTTCGATGGAGAAGAAGAGCAGGATGGAGGTGATGGCCAGGCCCAGCACGCCCACGCCGGTCATGGTGCCGGCGTTGCTGACGAATTCCCGCAGCCGGTCGTTCAGGTTCTCCCCCACCTGGGGCACCAGGTTTTCCAGCAACAGGATCTCCGCCTCCGCCCGCAGGGTCTGGAAGGCGGGAAAGGCCTGGAAGATGGCGAAGCCCACGGTGAACAGCGGCACCACGGCCAGCAGGCTGGTGTAGGTCAGCGAGCCCACCGCCTGCAGGCAATCATCGCGGTAGAAGCGGCGCACGGCGTAGCTGGTGACGCCCACCACCGCCATGATGGCGTGCCGCAGGGCCTGGGGCAGCCGGCCCACAAAACGGTGCCACAGCGTCGGTGGCGGCGTATCAGTCATGAAGACCTGCCCATGAAGCCGTGCCAAGAATGGACCTTTCACACGTGTATTCTAGGTGTGCGCTTATGTCAGGCGCCCAGCCTTTGACCGTAAAACCGGTTCGTGTAGGATGCGCGCCTAATTTTCCGGAGAGAGACGGATGACCACTTCCACGGGCGCCTCCGCCCCCGGCACCACGACGGGTACCCTGATGGCCGGCAAGCGCGGCCTGATCATGGGCGTCGCCAATGAGCGGTCGATCGCCTGGGGTATCGCCAAGGCGGTCGCCGCCCAGGGCGCCGAACTGGCCTTCACCTATATGGGCGACGCGCTGGCCAAGCGCGTGAAGCCCTTGGCCGAACAGCTGGGCGTGCCGCATGTCCTGCCCTGCGACGTCACCGACGAAGCCAGCATGGACGCGGTGTTCGCCACCCTGAAGGAACAGTGGGGTACGCTGGACTTCGTGGTGCATGCGATCGGCTTTTCCGACAAGAACGAGTTGGACGGGCTGTACCTCAACACCTCCAGGTCCAACTTCGCGTTGACCATGGATGTTTCCTGCTACTCGTTCACCGCCATCGCCCAGCGGGCGGTGCCGATGATGAGCAACGGCGGCAGCCTGCTGACCCTCAGCTATTATGGCGCTGAACGGGTGATGCCGCATTACAATGTGATGGGCGTGGCCAAGGCGGCGCTGGAAGCCAGCGTGCGTTACCTGGCGGCCGACCTCGGCCCGCAGAACATCCGGGTCAACGCCATCTCCGCCGGTCCCATCAAGACGCTGGCGGCCAGCGGCATCGGCGACTTCCGCGCCATCCTGAAATGGAACGAGCTGAACGCGCCCCTGAAGCGCAACGTCACCATCGGTGAGGTCGGCAACTCCGCCCTCTACCTGCTGAGCGACCTGGGCAGCGGCGTCACCGGCGAGGTGCACCACGTCGATAGCGGCTACCACACGGTGGGCATGCTGTCGGTGGACAGCGCCGCGGAGACCGCGACCCTGCTGCAAAGCCTGGTCAAGTCGGAAGGGTAAACCGCCATGGCCGGTAACGGCATCGGAACCCAGTTCCGCTTCACCACCTTCGGCGAAAGCCATGGCGTGGCGCTGGGCTGCGTGGTGGACGGCGTGCCGTCGCTGATGGACCTGGACGAGGCCTGGATCCAGGGCTTCCTGGACCGGCGCAAGCCGGGGCAATCGCGCTTCACCACCCAGCGGCGGGAACCGGACACGGTGCGCATCCTGTCGGGCGTGTTCGAGGGCAAGACCACTGGCACGCCCGTCTGCCTGATGATCGAGAACGAGGACCAGCGGTCCAAGGACTACGGCGACATCAAGGACAAGTTCCGGCCGGGCCACGCCGATTACACCTATTGGGAGCGCTACGGCATCCGCGACTATCGCGGTGGCGGGCGGTCCTCCGCCCGCGAGACGGCGGCCCGCGTGGCCGCCGGCGCCGTGGCGCGCCGGGTGCTGGAGGCGGTGCCGGGTGGTGTGACCATCCGGGGCGCCCTGGTGCAGGTGGGGCCGCACAAGGTGGACCGCGCGCGTTGGGACTGGGACCAGGTGGACCGGAATCCCCTGTTTTGTCCCGACGCCGTGGCCGCGGAGCAATGGGCCGACTATCTGGACGGCATCCGCAAGAACGGCTCCTCCGTCGGCGCGGTCATCGAGGTGGTGGCGTCCGGCGTTCCGGCTGGCCTGGGGGAGCCCATCTACGACAAGCTGGACAGTGACCTCGCCCGCGCCATGATGACCATCAACGCCGTGAAGGGCGTGGAGATCGGTGCCGGCTTCGCCGCCGCCGAACTGACGGGGGAGGAGAACGCCGACGAGATGCGGGCGGGTCCGGACGGCAGGCCCGTCTTCCTGTCCAACAACGCCGGCGGCATCCTGGGCGGCATCTCATCGGGGCAGGACATCGTCGTCCGCTTCGCCGTGAAGCCCACCAGCAGCATCCTTACCCCCCGCCAGACGCTGGACGTGCACGGCAATGAGACGGACATCCTGACCAAGGGCCGCCACGACCCCTGCGTCGGCATTCGCGCCGTGCCGGTGGGCGAGGCCATGATGGCGTGCGTCCTGGCCGACCATTGGCTGCGGCTGCGGGCGTATCGGTAATTTTTCGCCCCGTCCTGATCCGCAAAAGCAGAACGGCCCCGCCTTCCGATGGAAGCGGGGCCGTTTCGTTTCGGGCGCCTGGAGCGGGGCTTACTTGCCGGCGATGGTGATGGTCAGGGTGTCGCTGTAGCTGCCGGCCACGGCTTGGGCATTAGCGGGCACGGTGACCGCGACGGTGGCGTTCTTGCTGAACTGGGCGCTGGAACGCGTGACGTTCACAGTGCCGGTGCCAGACTGGCCGTCATAGATGGTGGTGTAGCTGACCGGCTGCATGCTGGGCGTGGTGCCCTTCAGGCTGCCACCGTTGGTCGAGGCGACCGTGACGGTGTAGCCGGCGCCGTCGTTGCAATTCTCAACCACGCTGCCGACCGTGACGTTGCTGGAGCCGGACAAGATGTTCAGCGTGGCCTGCGCATCGGTGACGGAGACAGTGCAGGTCTGGGCGACGGTGCTGCTCAGCTTGATGGTGCCCGAGGTGGCGGCGACGGCCGGAGTGACGGTCAGAGCGGCGGCGATGACGGCGGCACCAAAGGCGGCCAGGGCGGCAAGGCGGATCATGACTTCAGGTCCATCGGTTCGGTTGGGCTTGTTGCCCGTTCGCTTGATGCTTCTGGATTAAGCAAACCGAATGCCAGAATTGGTTGACGCCGGACCGACTAACATTAATGCATTGATATTTATGTTATTATCGGGCCTGACATCCAAAATCCCGCGTGACGTCCCGATGAGATTTCACTTTTTGCAATAGAGTTTTTCCATAGAATCAATGCATTAGGATTGGCGTTCCGCCAGGGTCGCAGCGGATGCGAAAAAGGGCGCCCCGGCCTGGAGCGCCCTTTTCCGAACCGATGGCGGTGTGTGCGGGCTTACTTGCCGGCGATGGTGATGGTCAGGGTGTCGGCATAGCTGCCGGCGATGGCCTGGGCGCTGGCCGGAACGGTGACGCTGACGTTGGCGGTCTTGTTGAACTGGGCGCCGGAGCGGGTGACGGTGAAGCTCTGGCCCGAACCGTTGGTGCCGTCGTAGGACGTGGTGTAGCTGATGGCGCTGGCGCCGGTGGCCGAGGACTTCAGCGTGCCGTTGTTGGCCGACGCGACGGTGATGGTGTAGCCGGCGCCGTCGTTGCAGTTCTCCACCACGCTGCCAACCGCGACGTTGCTGGAGCCGGACAGGATGTTCAGGGTGGCGTTGGCGTCAGTGACGGCCACGGTGCAGGTCTGGGCCACGGTGCTGTTCAACTGGATGCTGCCCGAGGCGCCGGCGGCGGCGAAGGCGGGGGCGGCGGCGAACAGGCTGCTGGAAACCAAGGCGGCGGTGGCGGCGACGGCGGCGATGCGGCGGATCATGGCAAGGGTCCTATCGGTTCGGTGGGCGGCTTCTGCGGCCCCGGGTTGGTTCATGTCCCGTTATAAGCACCCACCATGCCAATTCACCGCCCCTCGCCCCGATCAATCCTGATTTCCGAATAAATTCATAGCACTAACCGCAAAATCGATCAAAGGTTGCAAATATGCCATTCGTCATAGGTCGGATGCGGCATGCAAACTGACGCACTGTGCATCGCACCCTTGGGATAGGGTGCGCACATGTTAATGCATTACCATTTGCACAATGCGTCACGTCAGGCCCAGCGCGGCGGCGGCCATGGCGCCGGGCCGGCCGTCGCCCACCAGCCGCCCGTCAACCGCCACCACCGGACGCACCATGAGGCTGGAGGTGAGGAACAACTCCGTCGCCCGCGCCACATCGTCAGGCAGCAGCGCCCGCTCCTCCCCACCCAGGGCCGCCAGCACCGCCGCCCGGCGCGTGCCCGGCAAGGCACCGGCCCCCAGGGGTGGCGTCACCAGGGCGCCGTCCACCACGGCGAACAAGGTGGCGGCCGTGGCGCAGGCCACCTGCCCGGCGGTGTTCAGCAGCAGGGCGTCGTCCGCGCCCTGGGCCGCCGCCTCATTGCGCGCCAGGATCTGGTCCAGATAGGACAGGCATTTGACGCGGGACAGGGGGGAGTGCTCATTCCGGCGGGTGACGCCGGCCACCACCACCCGGGCCGCGCCCAGGGACGGACCCGCCGGCACCGCCGTCACCAGCACCGTGGGAACCAGGGCCGCCGGACGCGGCAGGCCACGGGTGCCTGGCCCTGCGGTCACCGTCAACCGCAGGGATCCATCCTTCAGGCCGTTGGCCGTGGCCGTGTCGGCCAGGGCCGCCGCCAAGTCCGCCATCGGCGGCAAGGGCAGGCCCAGCAACGCCGCCCCCACCGACAGGCGCGCCAAGTGGGCATCCAGCCGCACCACGGTGCCGGCCCGCCAGCACAGCGTCTCAAACACCCCATCCCCCAGCAGTAAGCCGCGGTCGGCCACGCCGACACCGGCGGCGGCGGCCGGGCGCAAGACGCCGTTCAGCCAAACGAGGGTCATGCCGCCTCGCTTCCCGGAATGGCCTTATCATCCAGCGCCACAGGCGGCCAGGCCATGCCCGGATCCAGCGCCGTCAACAAGGCCCGGGCTTTGACAAGGCTCTCCTCATATTCCGCCGCCGGGTCGCTGTCGGCGACGATGCCACCGCCGGCCTGCGCCACCACCTGATCGCCGGCCACCGCCAGGGTGCGGATGATGATGCTGCTGTCCATGGCGCCGTCCCAGCCCAGCCACAGCACCGACCCGCAATAAGGCCCGCGCCGCGCCGGCTCCAGCTCATGGATGATTTCCATGGCGCGAATCTTGGGCGCGCCGGTGATGGAACCGCCGGGGAACGTGGCCCGCA
>NZ_BACU01000291.1 GCF_000333275.1 Azospirillum sp. B4
CGTGGGTGTAGGAGTATTGAGAGGATCTGTCCCTAGTACGAGAGGACCGGGATGGACGCACCTCTGGTGTACCGGTTGTCGCGCCAGCGGCACCGCCGGGTAGCTAAGTGCGGAAGGGATAACCGCTGAAAGCATCTAAGCGGGAAACCCCCCTCAAAACCAGTGCTCCCTGAAGAGCCGTGCTAGACCAGCACGTCAATAGGTGGCATGTGGAAGCGCGGCAACGCGTGAAGCTAAGCCATACTAATCGCTCGTCCGGCTTGATCATCTCCTTAACGGCGCCGCGCGCAACGGTAATCCCGTGCGTGCCGCCCGGTGCGATACACGGGTTACTCAAGACCTCATCACAATCACGAATAAGGCCGCCCCTACCAGGGGGCGGCCTTATCGCTATGGTATAGTTAACCTTGGGTCTATTTCGGTCGCCGCATCGGCCGGCTACCATTCGCCCTTCCGCAGGATCGGTGTCCGCCCTGCCACGCCAAGGGCGTTACATGACCCTGTCGCCTGATATTCCAGCAAGACCGCCCAAATTCTTTCCCCTGCTGCGCTATGAGGACCCGGCCGCCGCCGTCGATTGGCTGTGCGCCGCCTTCGGACTGAGCCGGCATTTCGTGGCCAAGGACGAGCGCGGGCGCGTGACCCATGCCCAGCTGAGGCTGGGTGAGGATTTGCTGATGCTGGGGCCGGACAATCCTGTCGACCGGTATGGCATGCATAGTCCCCGGGTGCTGAACGGCTTGAACCAGGGCGTGTGCGTGGCGTTGGGCGATGTGGACGCCCACTGCGCCCGCGCCCGTGCCGCCGGCGCTGAAATCCTGACCGCCCCGCACGACACTGACCATGGCGCCCGCGAATATGTCGCCCGTGACCTGGAAGGCCATGTCTGGACCTTCGGCAGCTATTGGGGCGAGCCCTAAGCACCGCCCGCTTTCCCGGCCCTGATCCGTGTAAGACGGACAAGCCGTGAAAGGGCATCAAGATCAGCACCGTTGATTACAACCAGGTGGTGGCGGGGTTCCACGCCGGCGACCTGGCCGGGGTCGAGGCCGCCTGCCGGCGCGCCCTGGGGAAGGACCCCCGTCAGCCGGCCTTCCTGCATGTGCTAGGTCTGGTGGCCCAGGCGCGGGGCCAGTCCGCCATCGCCGCCGAACTGATTGGCGAGGCCCTGGCGCTGAAGCCGGACGACAGCGCCATGCATGGCAACCTGGGCATCGCCCTGGCCAAGCTGGGCCGGTTCGAGGCGGCCGAGGCCGCCTACCGGCGGGCCATCGAGTTACGCCCCGACAACGCCGATGCCCACAGCAATCTGGGGAACGTCCTGCGCCATCATGGCCGCTGGGACGAGGCGGATAGCGAATACCGCCAAGCCCTGGCCCTGCGCCCCACCTTCGCCGAGGCGCACAGCAACCTGGGCAACGTGCTGCGCCAGCGCGACGACCTGGCGGGGGCGGAGGCCGCCTATCGCCAGGCCTTGGCCCTGAAGCCCGCCTATCCCGAGGCGCTCTACAACCTGGGGCACGTCCTGCTGGACCAGGGGCGGACGGCCGACGCCATCGCCCACTATCGCGCCGCCCTGGCCCTGAACCCCGGCCTGGTGGAGGCGCACAACAACCTGGCCAGCGCCTGCAAGGCTTTGGGCGACATGGATGGGGCCATCGCGGGATACCAGGCCGCCCTGGCCATCGATCCGCGCTATGCCGAGGCCCGCTACAACCTGGGCCTGGCCTGGTTGGGCCTGGGCGATTATGCCAGGGGCTGGGCTGCCTATGAATGGCGTTGGGCCAGTCCCGACTTTCGCGCCCATCACCGTCCCTTCGCCCAGAAAACCTGGCGGGGGGAGAATGCGGCCGGCGCCACCGTGCTGCTGCATGCCGAGCAGGGATTGGGCGATACGCTACAATTCTGCCGCTACATCCCCCTGGCGGCGGCGCGCTGCGGCCGTGTGGTGGTGGAGGTGCCGTCGTCCCTGCTGCGCCTGCTGCGCGCCTCCCCCGCCCTGACGGCGACAGGAGCCGTTGAGATCATCGCCCGGGGCGCGCCTTTGCCGGCATTCGACCTGCAGTGCCCGCTGATGACCTTGCCGCTGGCGCTCGACACCCGGCTGGAAACCATACCGGCGACGGTACCCTATCTGGCCGCCCCGGCGATATCCCCGGCAGCCGGGCGCCCCCGGGTGGGGCTGGTGTGGGCTGGTAACCCCACCTATAAGCCCGACCGCCGTCGGTCCTTGACCCGGCCACAGGTCGAGGCCCTGGTAACCGCCTGCCCGATGGTGGACTTCCATAGCTTGCAAAAGGATCCGGACGCCGCCGGCGGCTTGCCGGCGGGCGTTGTCGATCGCATGGAAAGAGTGACGGATTTCGCCGACACCGCGGCGCTGATCCAGACGCTGGACCTGGTGGTCAGCGTTGACACCTCCGTTGTTCACCTGGCCGGTGCCTTGGGGCGGCCGGTCTGGCTCCTGAACCGCTTCGATTCGGACTGGCGCTGGCTGCGCGACCGCGACGACAGCCCTTGGTATCCCACCCTGCGACAGTTCCGCCAGACACGGCCGGGTGATTGGGACGAAGTGCTGGCGCGGGTTATCGCGGCACTGCGGGCCTGGGAAGCCGCCTGAGGCGCGTCCCCGGAGGCAGGCAAGAAAAAAGCCGCCCGGGCTTCTTCAGCCCGGCGGCTTCCTTCAATCCAACACATGCGGTTGGCTGGATCAGGCGGCGCGGTTCAGCTTGCGCACCTTGGCCCACAGGTCCGAGGCCTGGCGGTCCAGGTCGAACATGGAGACCTTGGACGGCTCACGGCCCTGAACGGCGCATTCCAGCAGGAACATGTTGGTCTTCTGCGGGTCCAGCCCGTGCGCTTCGCAGGCGGCGACGAAGGCGGGATCCAGTTCCAGGGTGGACATCGGTTGGCTCTCTAGCGAGGTTGGCGATCGGCACCCCAATCGGGGTACCCTCATAATATCGCAATGCAACATGGCCGAACCAGGGCGATTTCGCATCTGCGGCATGACAAATCGGTGGCCGGCACGCCACGCGCGGCCGCGAACGCGAAACGGGCCGGAAACGCCTTGGTTCCGGCCCGTTCCCCGCGAAAAGCGAAGGGGCGTCATTCCGCCAGCAGGATGGTCCTGGCCGGCACGGTCAGTTTGCGCAGGGTGTTACCGCTGTCGTCATTCTCGAACAGCAGGACATCGTAACCCCACAGGTTGGCCACGTGCTGCAGCACGGACTTGGCGTCCTCCTCCGCCAGCAGCACGCCATTCTGCACCCGGTGTTCCAGGATCAGGCGGCGGTCGCCCGCCAGGTCGACGTCGATGATCTGGATGTCAGGGTCGAGGGAGGAGAAGTCGTACTGTGCCGCCAGCCGCTGGCGCACCCGGCGATAGCCACGCTCGTCATGGATGGCGCCCACGCGATAGACCGATTCGTCGCTGTTGTCGTGCAGGTGGAACAGCCGCATCTTCCGCATCAGGTGCGGGCTCAGGTACTGCAGGATGAAGCTTTCGTCGCGGTAGTTGGCCCAGGCGTCGCGCAAGGCGGCCATGGCGTCGCCGCTGCCGGCATAGCCGGGGAACCAGGTGCGATCCTCCGCCGTCGGGTTGGTCGCGATGCGCTCGATATCCTGCATCATGGCGAAACCCAGGGCGTATGGGTTGATGCCGGAATAGCGCGGGTCGTCGAAGGAGGGCTGGAACACCACGGCGGTATGGGAATGCAGGAACTCCATATAGGCGCCGTCGCTGATCCGCCCCATCTCATGCAGCCGGGTCATGATGCGATAGTGGGTGTAGGTCGCACACCCCTCGTTCATCACCTTGGTCTGCCGCTGGGGGGAGAAGTACTGTGCCACATGGCGGACGATGCGCAGCACCTCGCGCTGCCAGGGGGCCAGGCGCGGCGCCTTCTTCTCCAGGAAATAGAGGACGTTCTCTTCCGGAAGGTCCAGGAGCGCCCGGCGCCGCTCCTCGTCCGATGGCGCCTTCTGGCCCTTCTTGGCCGGCACCGTGCGCCACAGGTCATTGTACAGCTGGCGCTGTATCTCCTGCCGCTCCTGCTCACGCCGGGCTTCGGACTGCAGGTCCAGGCGGCGGCGCGGATAGCGGTGCACGCCTTGGTTCATCAGGGCGTGGGCTGCGTCCAGGGTGCGCTCCACCAACTGCTGCCCATAGCGTTCCTCGCAGCGGGCGATGTAGGACTTGGCGAAGTCCAGGTAGCCCAGGATGCCCTCGGCATCCGTCCACTGCTGGAACAGATAGTTGTTCTTGAAGAAGTGGTTGTGGCCGAACGCCGCGTGGGCGATGACCAGCGCCTGCATGGTGATGGAGTTCTCCTCCATGATGTAGCTGATGCAGGGGCTGGAGTTAATGACGATCTCATAGGCCAGGCCGCGCATGCCGCGACGGTACATGGCCTCGTCCCGGGCGAAGTGCTTGCCGAAAGACCAGTGGCGGTACAGCAGCGGCATGCCGATGGAGGCATAGGCGTCCAGCATCTGCTCGGACGTGATGACCTCGATCTGGTTGGGGTAGACGTCCAGGCCCAGTTCCCCCAACGCGATCTCCTGGATGGCGTCGTGGCAGCGCTTGATGGTGTCGTAGTCCCAGTCGGCCCCGGTGTAGAGCAGGTTGGCGTCATCCGGCGGCGGCACCTTCTCTCCCGGTTCGGCTTT
>NZ_BACU01000290.1 GCF_000333275.1 Azospirillum sp. B4
AGATTGCTCATCTCCGCCAGGTTGGCCCCCTTGCCACCCAGAAGGTTCTTCATCTCGGCCCGGCCCTCGGCCTTGCCATCACCGAAGCTGTACACCCACTTGGACACGCTGCTCATGGTTCCTCACCCGATGAGTTCGGCGGAGCGCGGTCCTTCGCTCAATGGACCATCGTCCGCCAGTTTCCCCGAAGTTTCACTGCACTTTGTATTTTTTCGGGGTCTGGCCAGGGCCAGCCCCGTTTTGTCACGCACTGGAAAATCCAACCGAACCGTTGCAGATCACCGCCCCCGGCGGAAGGGCGAAGATTGTGACCGCCGCCGCCGCCCAAGTCCGCAACCGCGACCGGGCGGCCAAACAAAAACGGGGGCCGGTTTCCCGGCCCCCGCGTCTCACCCCTCGATGACCGAGAAATCCGCCACATGGTTCAGCGTGCGACGGATGCCAGCCAGCAGACGCAGCCGATTGGCCCGCAGGGCCGGATCGTCGGCGTTCACCGTCACCTTGTCGAAGAAGGCGTCCACCGGGCCGCGCAAGCTGGCCAGCGCCGCCATGGTGCCCACATAGTTCTCGGCGGCCAGGGCCGGCTCTGACGCGGCGTGCGCCTGGGCCAGGGCGGCGGCCAGGGCCTGCTCCTCATCCAGCCGCAGCAGGGCGGCGTCCGGCTGCCCGTCATGGGCGTGGCCGTCCTTCTTCTCCTCGATGCGCAGGATGTTGGCGGCGCGGCGGAAGGCGGCCAGGAGGTTGGCGCCGTCGTCGGTGCTGACGAAACCGGCCAATGCCTCCACCCGGGCCAGCAGGCGAACCAGATCCCCTTCGGCCCGGCCCGCCAGCGCGGCGGCGATCAGGTCGTGGCGCACGCCCTTTTCCCGCAGGGCCACCACCAGGCGGTCGGCGAAGAAGGCCAGCAGTTCGCCATCCAGGGCGGCGTTGTCCAGCGCCAGCTGGCCGCGCGCCACCAGGAACAGGTCGCCGAGATCCAGGCGCAGGCCGTTCTCCACGATCAGGCGGATGACACCCAGCGCGGCGCGGCGCAGCGCGAACGGATCGCGCGAGCCGGTGGGCTTCTCATCGATGCCGAAGAAGGCCACCAGGGTGTCGATCTTGTCGGCCAGCGCCACGGCCACGGAAACCGGGGCGGTGGGGCAGCTGTCGCTGGGCCCCAGGGGCTTGTAGTGGTCGGCGATGGCCTCGGCCACGGCCGCAGCCTCGCCCTGCTCATAGGCGATGTAGCGGCCGACGACGCCCTGCACCTCGGGGAACTCGCCCACCAGGCCGGTCACCAGATCGGCCTTGGCCAGGCGGGCGGCGCGGCGGGTGGCCTCCACATCGGCGTGGATGGCTCGCGCGATGACGGCCGCCAGGCCTTCCACCCGGTGGACCTTGGCCGCCGTGGTGCCCAGCTTGGCATGGAAGGTGATGTCGGCCAGCTTCTTGGCCTGGTCTTCCAGCGACACCTTGCGGTCCAGGTCCCAGAAGAACTTGGCGTCCGACAGGCGGGCGCGCAGCACGCGCTCGTTACCCGCCACCACGGCCTTGCCGCCGTCTTCCGTCGTGCGGTTGGCCATCAGGATGAAGCGCGGCGCCAGCTTGCCGTCACTGGTCTCCCCCTTGGGCGTTTCGAGGGCGAAATAGCGCTGGTGCGTGCGCATGGAGGTGGTCAGCACCTCCGCCGGCACGTCCATGAAGGCCTGGTCGATGGTGCCGATCAGGCCCACGGGCCATTCCACCAGACCCGCCACCTCTTCCAGCAGGCCGGGATCGTCGCGCAAGCTCAGGCCCTCGGCGGCGGCCAGGGCGTTGGCTTGGTCCAGGATGCGGGCCTTGCGCGCCTCGCGGTCCAGCACGACGAAGGCGCCGGCCAGCTTTTCCTGGTAATCGGCGAAGTCGGTGATGGTCAGCACGTCGGGCGCCAGGAAGCGGTGGCCGCGCGTGGTGGCGCCATAGGCCAGCGTCACCGCCGTGGGCTCCCCGCCCAGGCAGACGTTGCCCTCGGACGACTCGGGCGCCGGCTCCGCCGTCTTCAGCGTCAGGGCGCCCGGCACCACGGCACCGTCGAACAGCGCCAGGATGGAGTGCAGCGGCCGCACCCAGCGGAAGGTGTTGTTTCCCCAGCGCATGGATTTGGGCCAGGGCAGCTCGCGGATGGCGGCGTCGATGATGCCCGGCAGGGCGTCGATGGTGGCCCCGCCCGGCTTCTCCACCACGGCGAACCAGAACACGCCCTTGCCCGTGTCGCGCTGCTCGCACTGGTCCAGGCTGGTCAGGCCGGCGCCACGCAGGAAGCCCTGGACGGCGGCGTCGGGGGAGCCGACGCGCGGTCCCTTGCGCTCATCGCGCACGTCGGCCTGGCGCACCGGCAGACCGGTGACGGCCAAGGTCAGGCGGCGGGGGGTGGAATGGGCGATGGCGTCCTCGAACGCCAAACCGGCCTCGGCCAGCTTGGTGGTCACCAGGCGCTTGAAATCCTCGGCCGCGCGCACCTGCATGCGGGCGGGGATCTCCTCGGAAAACAGCTCGATCAGCAGCTCGGCCATGGTTCAGGCCCCCTTACCGGACGCAGCACCCGGAAGGGTCCAGTCCACTTTTTTGTCACCCGCCACCCAGGCCTCGCAGCAGGCCTTGGCCAGGTTGCGGACCCGCAGGATGTAGCTCTGCCGCTCCACCACCGAAATGACGCCGCGCGCATCCAGCAGGTTGAAGTTGTGCGAGGCCTTGACGCACTGCTCGTACGCCGGCCAGGCCAGGCCGCGCTTCAGCAGCTCGGCGCACTCATGCTCCGCGTCCTCGAAATGGCGCAGCAGCATGGCGGTGTCGGCGACCTCGAAATTATAGGCGCTCTGCTCCCGCTCATTGCGGTGATAGACGTCGCCGTACTTCACGCCCTGGCCGTTGAAATCCAGGTCGTACACGTTCTCGACGTTCTGGATGTACATGGCCAGGCGTTCCAGGCCGTAGGTCAGCTCCGCCGCCACCACCTCGCACTCGATGCCGCCCACCTGCTGGAAGTAGGTGAACTGCGTCACCTCCATGCCGTCGCACCACACCTCCCAGCCCAGGCCCCAGGCGCCCAGGGTGGGGCTTTCCCAGTCGTCCTCGACGAAGCGGATGTCATGCTGGCTGGGGTCGATGCCCACGCGGCGCAGGCTTTCCAGATAGATCTCCTGCACGTTGGCCGGCGAGGGCTTCAGGATCACCTGGTACTGGTGGTGCTGGTGCAGGCGGTTGGGGTTTTCGCCGTAGCGGCCGTCCTTGGGCCGACGGGAGGGCTGCACGAACGCCGCCTTCCACGGCGTGGCGCCCAGCGCGCGCAAGGTGGTGGACGGGTGGAAGGTGCCGGCCCCCATCTCCATGTCGTAAGGCTGGAGGATCAGGGCCCCCTGCTCCGACCAGAACTGGTGGAGCGTCAGGATTAATCCCTGGAAACTGAGCTTCGCCGCGCCTGAGGCCGCCATTGCCTGACCGTCTTCACCACTGGAAGGGCGGAAAAGGAACGATTGGGTCCATGTAACCCGTCCTCCCCGGCCCTTTGTTGCGTTGCGGCGCACCTTACAAGGCCGGTGAACCCCAAATCAAGGCGCCGACCGGCGCGTTTGCCGCATGCAAGCCCCGTTTTGGCGCGGGTGTGGCCTCCGGGCTGCGCAGGGAAGAGGTTCCGCAAATGCCGCCGGTTTCGCAGAGGAATGAGTGCGCGACCACTTGATCCGCCTCAACGCGGCGGAACCACCGACAGGCCTATGGTTTTCCTTAGAGGAACCTTCCGGCGCCGCACCGCCCTGGGTCCTGGCCTTCATTATTCCAGGGAGTCTGCCGCCATGGACGACCAGACCGAGATACTCGCCTTCCTGGCCCATCCGGAACCCTTCGGCGCCCGGGGGCGGGTGGAGCGCATCGACACCCACATCTCCCACGTCTTCCTGGCGGGCGACCGGGCCTACAAGCTGAAGCGCGCCGTGCGTTATTCCTATCTGGATTATTCCACGGTGGACCTGCGGCGGCGGTTCTGCCTGGCGGAACTGGCGGTCAACCGCCGCTTCGCCCCGCACCTGTACCTGGGCCTGCGGCCGGTGCTGCGCGCCGACTCTGATGATGGCCATCTGCTGCTGGGCCCGGAGTGGCCGGCGGGGGAGGATGAGCCGCCGCTGCCCCCGGGTCAGGTGGTTGACTGGCTGCTGGTCATGCGCCGCTTCGACCAGGACGCCCTGCTGGACCGCATGGCGACGCAAGGGCGGCTGACGCCGCAGCTGATGCTGGACCTGGCCGACCGCCTGGCGCGACTGCACCGGGCGCAACAGGGACGCGCCGATGGCGGCGGGGCGGCGGGGCTGGAGCAGGCGGTGGCCATCACCCGCGCCAATCTGAAACCCGGCGACGCCTTCGCGGCACCCGACATCCGCGCCTGGAACGCCAAGGTCCAGGCCGCGCTGGCGGCGCAGGGCCCCCTGCTGGACGCGCGGCGCGACGCCGGCCGGGTGCGCGACTGCCACGGTGATTTGCACCTGGGCAACGTCTGCCTGGTGGACGGCACGCCCACGCCCTTCGACGCCATCGAGTTCGACCCCGATCTGGCCCGCACCGACGTGCTGTACGACCTGGCCTTCCTGCTGATGGATCTGTGCTTCCGCGACCGGGCGGATCTGGCCAGCCTGGTGCTGAACCGCTACCTGGACCTGACGGGGGAGGATCTGCCCGGCCGCGAGGGCCAGGCCCTGGGCGGCCTGCCGGTGCTGCCCCTGTTCCTGTCGGTGCGCGCCGGCGTGCGCGCCCAGGTGACGGCCGCCGCCGCCCGGCGCCAGACCACGCCCACGCAGAAGACCGCCGGCGCCGTGGAGGCCGGCCGCTACCTGCAACTGGCGCTGGACTTCCTGCGGCGCGACCGGCCGCGGGTGGTGGCGGTGGGCGGCTTCAGCGGCACCGGCAAATCGACGCTGGCCGGCGCCTTGGCGCCGCTGCTGGGCGCCGCGCCGGGGGCGCGGGTGTTGCGCAGCGACGTCATCCGCAAGCAGCTGTTCGGCCTGGCGCCGGACCAGCCATTGGGGCCCGAGGCCTACACCCCCACCGTCAACGCCGCCGTGTACGACCGCCTGCGCATCCAGGCCGCGGCCTGCCTGGCGGCCGGGCGCAGCGTCATCCTGGACGCCGTGTTCGCCAATCCGGAGGAGCGGGCCCTGGCGGCGGAGGTGGCGGCCCACGCCCGCGCCCGCTTCACCGGGCTATGGCTGCAGGCGCCGGAGGATGTGCTGGTGGAACGCCTGCGCCGCCGGGCCCAGGCGCCGGCCAGGGACGCGTCGGATGCGGACATACCCGTTCTGCTACGCCAGATGGGGAAGGGTGCCGGGGACGTGCGCTGGGCTATCCTGGACGCCGGCCCCACCCCCGCCCTGGTGCTGCGTCAGGCGGAAGCCCTGCTGCGGCCCCCGGTGGCGGAGACCAGGACCGGGCGGCCCCCTGCCGGCCGCATGATCAGCCCCTCGTCTGGACCCGGCACTTCCCCTGGAATGAGGTAGCCCCCGGTGGATCCCTACGCCTTGCTGGGCGTCGCCCGCGACGCCGATGAGAAGACCATCCGCAGCGCCTATCGCGCGCTGGCCAAGAAGCACCACCCGGACCTGAACCCAGGCAAGCCGGAGGCGGAGGCCAAGTTCAAGGACATCGCCGCCGCCTACGCCCTGCTGTCCGACGCGGAGAAGCGCGCGCGCTTCGACCGGGGGGAGATCGACGCCACCGGGGCGGAGACGGGACCGCGCGGCCCCGCCGGCGGCGGATATTACCGCCAGCACGCCGGCGACCCCTTCGCCGGCGGGCACGGCCGCTATTCCGCCGGCGCCGAAGGATTCGGCGGCTTCGACCATGACGACCTGGAAAGCCTGCTGCGCCGGGCTTTCGGGCAGGGTGCCGGCCCCGGTGGGAGCACAGGGGGAGGGCCGGGCGGGGGCGGTTTCCCCCTGAGGGGCACGGATGCCCACTATTCCCTGGCGGTGGACTTCCTGACCGCCGCCAGGGGCGCCACCCGGCGGCTGACCCTGCCCGATGGCCAGGTGCTGGACGTCACCATTCCGGCCGGTCTCAAGGACGGCCAGACACTGCGCCTGGCCGGCAAGGGCGGACCGGGCATGAACGGCGCCCCCAACGGCGACGCGTTCGTGGAGGTGACGGTATCGCCCCACCCCCTGTTCCGGCGGGAGGGCGATGACATCCTGATCGAACTGCCCGTGACCCTGAAGGAGGCGGTGCTGGGCGCCAAGGTCAGGGTGCCCACCATCCACGGCGGCGTCATGCTGGCCATCCCGCCCCGGTCCAGCAGCGGCACCCGCCTGCGCCTGAAGGGCCGGGGCATCCGCGAGGGCCACCAGGTGGTGGAACTGAAGGTGGTGCTGCCCGCCGGGGAGGAGCCGGAGCTGACGGCCTTCCTGAAAGGCTGGACGCCCCGGCACGACACGGACCCGCGCGCGGGCCTGGAGCATGAGGGAACCTGAGGCCATGAGCACGTTGACCCTGTTGACGCTGGAGGCCGTGACCGCCCGCTTCCCCGACGTGGCGGCGCGGGAAATCCATTGGTGGGTGGCGCAAGGCTGGGTGCGCCCCGATGGCGTTTACCCCGATGGCGTGGACCCCGATGGCGACCACGCCCCGGAGCATGCGGCCGACTGGCGCTTCCACCCCGTGGACGTGGCGCGCGTCGGCCTGATCCGCGACCTCAGCCACGACATGGGCGTGGCCGACGACACCCTGCCCCTGGTGCTGTCGCTGATCGACCAGGTCTATGGCCTGCGGGCGGCCCTGCGTGGCGTGGCCGGCGTGCTGGACCGCCTGCCGCCCGACGTCCGCCAGGTGGTGCTGGCGGCGACGGAGGGGGAGAAGGATACCAACGGCATGAGCCCATGACTCGTGACGTTGTGGGACGCGACCGCGTCCGCCGGAGCATTCTGGGGAGCGTCAGCGGACTGGAATGCGAGGAAGCCAAGCGGCCGGATGGCCGCGCCCGGCGCCTGAGGCCGCAGACATAAGCCTTCCGGTCCTTGACCCATCTCAAGGCCGGCATCCGCGCGCGGGTGTCTTCTATCGGCCAGGAAACGATGCCGCGCGGCATCGTTCGTCCCCAGCCCCAGGAAACGATGCCGCACGGCATCGTTCGTCCCCAGCCAAGGAGCCACCCGATGTCCCTGCCACGGACCATGAAGGCCGCCGTCGTCCACACCCTGGGCAAACCGCTGGAAATCCGCGAGATACCGGTGCCCGAGGTCGGCCCCGGCCAGATCCTGGTGCGCATCCAGGCCAGCGGCGTCTGCCACACCGACCTGCACGCCGCCGATGGCGACTGGCCGGTGAAGCCCCAGCCGCCCTTCATCCCCGGCCATGAGGGCGTGGGCTACGTGGCCGCCGTGGGCGCCGGCGTGACCAACGTGAAGGAGGGCGACCGGGTGGGCGTGCCCTGGCTCTACACCGCCTGCGGCCATTGCGAACATTGCCTGACGGGGTGGGAAACCCTGTGCACCGCCCAGCAGAACACCGGCTATTCCGTCAACGGCGGCTATGCCGACTACGTGCTGGCCGACCCCAATTTCGTCGGCCACCTGCCGGACAATGTGGGATTCGAGGAGATCGCCCCCATCCTGTGCGCTGGCGTCACCGTCTATAAGGGCCTGAAGGAGACGGAGGCGCGGCCCGGCCAGTGGGTGGCCATCTCCGGCATCGGTGGACTGGGCCATGTGGCCGTGCAGTACGCCAAGGCCATGGGCCTGCACGTCGCCGCCATCGACGTGGCCGATGACAAGCTGGAGCTGGCCAGGAAGCTGGGCGCCGACCTGACGGTGAACGCGCTGAAGGAGGATCCGGCCAAGCGCCTGCACAGCGACATCGGCGGCGCCCATGGCGTGCTGGTGACGGCCGTGTCCCGCCCCGCCTTCACCCAGGCCGTGGGCATGAGCCGCCGCCACGGCACCGTGGCCCTGATCGGCCTGCCGCCGGGCGAGTTCGGCCTGCCCATCTTCGACGTCGTGCTGAACCGCATCACCGTGCGCGGCAGCATCGTCGGCACCCGCGCCGACCTGGCCGAAGCCCTGGCCTTCGCCGGCGAGGGCAAGGTGGCGGCGACCGTGGAGGTCCAGCCCCTGGACGCCATCAACACCATCTTCGACCGCCTGCGCGCCGGCACCATCAACGGCCGGGTGGTGGTGACGGTGTGAGCGACACCCGGGCGGGATGGTGGCGGGTGGATCCATCCGTCACCATCCCGCCATCGGTTGCAGCTGGACCGCAAATCCCTATCGGCTAAACTTCGGGTGAGCATGTACCGGCGGCGGTGCTGGTTGCGGCTGGACCGCAAATCCCTATCGGCTAAACTGGCGGCCACCGCCGTGTGGTTGTCGCTGTTGTTGCGGCTGGACCGCAAATCCCTATCGGCTAAACTCCATACCGAAGGTAAGTGCGAAGCGGCTGAGTTGCGGCTGGACCGCAAATCCCTATCGGCTAAACTGGATCACGTCGGCGGCCGGCACGCGGGTCAGTTGCGGCTGGACCGCAAATCCCTATCGGCTAAACTTCTCCCCGCAGCAGGCCGTCCCCTACAAGTGTTGCGGCTGGACCGCAAATCCCTATCGGCTAAACTCACCACGTTGACGTCCAACACCAACGGCTTGTTGCGGCTGGACCGCAAATCCCTATCGGCTAAACTGAACTTCCCGTTCGCGCCCTCGTTCATGTAGTTGCGGCTGGACCGCAAATCCCTATCGGCTAAACTGATACGTCGACCTTGCCCTTGAGGACGAGGGTTGCGGCTGGACCGCAAATCCCTATCGGCTAAACTCTACATCGGAACGGATCTCATCTAACGGGTGTTGCGGCTGGACCGCAAATCCCTATCGGCTAGAGCGGGATGAAATAAGGCTGATTCGGGATTGGATTCCCAACGAGCTTGGAATGTGATTCAAGGTTACCGGTTTGATTTATAGGGGACCGGGAACGATGGGTCGTCCGTACTCGATGGATCTTCGTCAGCGCGTTGTTGACGCGGTTAAGCTTGATGGCCTGTCACGCCATCAGGCCGCGA
The DNA here is from genome assembly GCF_000333275.1 of Azospirillum sp. B4. Classification (GTDB taxonomy): domain Bacteria; phylum Pseudomonadota; class Alphaproteobacteria; order Azospirillales; family Azospirillaceae; genus Nitrospirillum. The sequence goes on from NZ_BACU01000290.1 coordinate 9,047, forward strand.
AGCGGTTTGGCGTTGCGGTCAGCACGGCGATCAAATGGCTGGAGCGCGAGGCAGTAACCGGCAGCGTGGCTCCTGGTCAGATGGGGGGGCATAAGCCGAAGGCGATCTCCGGGGAGCACCGGGACTGGCTGCTGACGCGCTGCGCCAGCGGCCCGTTCACCTTACGTGGTCTTGTCCGCGAGCTGGCGGACCGGAATTTGAAGGTGGACTACCGCTCGGTCTGGGAGTTCGTGCATGCTGAGAAACTGAGTTATAAAAAAAGACGTTGGTCGCCACGGAAAGAAGCCGGCCGGACATCGCCCGCCACCGTGAGCGATGGCTGAGACTGCGACCGGGGATCGACCCGTCTCGATTGGTGTTCATCGACGAGACGTGGACCAAGACTAACATGGCGCCGTTGCGAGGCTGGGCCCCGCGTGGGCAACGGTTACCTGGTCCGGCCCCCTTCGGCCATTGGAATACCATGACCTTCATCGCCGCGTTGCGCCAAGATCGCGTGGATGCGCCGTGGCTGATCAAGGGGCCGATCAACGGCGAGCGCTTCAGGATCTATACCGAGCAGGTCCTTGTCCCGACATTGAAGCCCAACGACATCGTCATCATGGACAATCTCGGCTCACATAAAGGCAAGGCCGTCCGGGATGCCATACGGGCGGCCGGGGCTAGGGTGATCTTCCTTCCAAAATACTCACCCGACCTGAACCCCATCGAGCAGTTCTTCGCCAAACTCAAGCATCATCTGCGTCAAGCTCAAGAGCGATCT
>NZ_BACU01000289.1 GCF_000333275.1 Azospirillum sp. B4
AAATCGAAGCGCTCCACGCCCCAACCGGCCAGCGCGGCGCGAACCTGGTCCACGAAGGCGGCGAACGACGCGGTCACCCCCGTATCCAGTTGCACCGCCGCCGCCTTCGCGCCCAGGGCCGCCGCCGCAGCGACCACGGCGTCGGCCTCGGCCCGGTTGCTGTGATAGGTGAAGATGGAATGCACGCCGCGCCGGGCCAGCGCCAGCACGGTGCTACGGCCCAGGCCACGGCTGCCGCCCGTGACGATCGCCACGTCACCACCTGTCATCACTGAATTTTCCGATGTCATCCTTGCTCTCCTCGGACTGGAACAGGGCCTGAGGATAGGTGCCCAGGGCGGATGGCTGAATGCCGGACCCCCGCTGCTTCTTGCCTGATCCTGCCGCGCCCCCCATCTCCGCACGGGGTGGGGTTGAGAAGGAGTATTGGGTATGCGGGACGAGCTGGTGCAAGCGGTGACCCGGTATGCGGACCGTCAGACGGGAAGCAGCCCGTTCATGACGGCCATCGACGGCCTCGCCATCCTGCGGACCGATTATCAGAAGCCGCCCTCCCACTTCCTGCACAAGCCGGCCTTGTGCCTGGTGGTCCAGGGTGGCAAATGGACCGCGTTCGGAACCAAGCGCTTTCACTACCGGGCGGGCCAGGCGCTGGTGGTCAGCGTGGAGATGCCGGCTTCCGGCAGCGTGTTCGAGGCCAGCGCCGACAAGCCCTTCCTGGGCATCGTCCTGTCCCTGGACCACGGCATCATGCGCGAGGTGTGGGAGGGGCTGGACGCCCCGCCGGGCCCGCCGCCCGGCGGCGTTGGCGCGGGGCCGGGCGTGTTCGTCATCGACACCGAGGGTCCCCTGGCCGACTGCGCGCTGCGCGCCATGCGCCTGCTGGACACACCCAAGGCGATCCCCGTGCTGTACCCGGCCCTGATGCGGGAGATTTGCTATTGGCTTCTGACCGGTCCCCAGGGGGCCGCCATCGCCCGCATGACCTTCACCAGCAGCCACGCGCAACGCGTCATCGACGCCATCCGGCTGCTGAGGGAGCGGTTCAGGCAAGCCGTGAGGGTTGACGAGCTGGCCGCCGAAGCCCGACTCAGCCCTTCGGCCTTTCATCGCCAGTTCAAGGCGCTGACCGCGATGACGCCCCTGCAGTACCAGAAGCAGCTGCGTCTGCTGGAAGCGCGGCGCCTGATGGTTTCAGGCCTGGCCAATGCCGAAACGGCCGCCTTCCAGGTGGGCTATGAAAGCGCATCGCAGTTCAGCCGCGAATATGCGCGCATGTTCGGGATTCCGCCCCGGCGGGATGTGGAATCGCTGCGCCGGGCGGCTCAGCCGACGGCGGCCTGAAGGCCCGGCGGCCCCACCCCGGCGGCCCTGGACCACCCGATGGTATCAGGCCGCCGTGCGCATGGGGCCGGGGTGGTAGCGGCCGCCGGTCTGCGGCGCCGGCACGCCGGTGGTGCCGGGCAGCGACAGCGGCAAGCCATGGCGGGAACGGACCGCCAGGTAGGCGAAGGCCTGGGCCTCCAACGCGTCGCCCGACCAGCCCAGGTCATCCACATTGCCCACCGTCACACCCAGGCGGTCGGACAGGGCCCGCATCAGCGCACGGTTATGCCGCCCACCGCCGCAGGCCAACCAGGTGCGCGGCGCCTCCGGCAAGTGCGCGACGCAAGCCGCCACGGCGGCGGCGGTGAAGTGCGTCAGCGTGGCGGCGCCGTCGGCCGGCGACAGATGCGCCACCGGCGATGGATCGAAGGCGTCGCGGTCCAGCGATTTGGGCGCCGGCGCCGTGAAATAGGCGTGGGCCATTAGGCCGTCCAGGACGGTCTGGTCCACGGTGCCGCTGGCGGCGACAGCGCCGTCGGCGTCATAGGGCAGCCCGGCCTTGGCCCTTACCCAGTCGTCGATCAGGGCGTTACCGGGCCCGGTGTCAAAGCCCAGCACAGCGTCATCGTCCGCCCCCAGCCAGGTGACGTTGGCGACGCCACCAATGTTCAGCAGGGCCACCGGCCGCGGGAGGCCCGCCGCCAGCGCGCGATGGTACAACGGCACCAGGGGGGCGCCCTGGCCGCCGGCAGCCACGTCGGCGCTGCGGAAATCGTTCACCACCGGGATACCGGTCAGGGCCGCCAGCAAGGCGCCGTCGCCAATCTGCCGCGTCACGCGCCGGTCAGGCGCGTGGTGGATAGTGTGGCCGTGGAAGCCGATGAGGTCCACCCCGTCCGGCGCCAGCCCGGCCTGGTCCAGCAGGGCGGCCACGGCGTCGGCATGCAGGCGGGTCAACTCCCCCTCCACCGCCGTGACCTCGGGCCCGCCCACCGTGCCCAGCACCGCGCGCAGGCGGTCGCGGAAGGCCTCGGGATAGGGCGCGGTCAGGTGCGCGCCGGCTTCCACCCGGTCACGGCCATCGGTGCGGATCAGGGCGGCATCGATGCCATCCAGCGACGTGCCACTCATCAGGCCCAGGGCGTACACCATTTCCGTCATGGCCAACCTCCACCGCCAAAGGGATACCGCCGTTTTACGCCATCGACGTTTATGATAACAGACGTCTTCCTTTCCGTCCCCATGGCCTGAACCCGACAGCCCGAAAGCAGATCCATGAGCAGCGCGCCCGTCTACACCCCCAAGTCCGAATTCCTGCGCGTCATGACGGAGCGCGGGTTCTTCCACCAGTGCACGGACATCGAGGCGCTGGACGCCGCCTTCCTGGCCGGGCCGGTGACGGGCTACATCGGCTTCGACGCCACGGCGGACAGCCTGCACGTGGGCAGCCTGGTGCAAATCATGATCCTGCGCTGGTTGCAGAAGACGGGGAACCGCCCCATCGCCCTGATGGGCGGCGGCACCACCAAGATTGGCGACCCGTCGGGCAAGGACGAATCCCGCCAGCTGCTGACAAACGACGCCATCGCCCAGAACATCCTGGGCATCCGCAAGCCCATGGACCGTCTGCTGGATTTCAACGCCGGTCCCAACGGCGCCATCCTGGCCAACAACGCCGACTGGCTGGATGAGCTGGCCTACATCCCCTTCCTGCGCGACGTGGGCCGCCATTTCACCATCAATCGCATGCTGACCTTTGATTCCGTGAAGACGCGGCTGGACCGGGAACAGCCGCTGACCTTCCTGGAATTCAACTACATGATCCTGCAGGCCTACGACTTCGTGGAGCTGAACCGCCGCTATGGCTGCCAGCTGCAGTGCGGCGGGTCGGACCAGTGGGGCAACATCGTCAACGGCGTGGAGCTGGGCCGTCGCGTGTCGCAAGCGGCGCTGTTCGGCCTGACGGCACCGCTGCTGACCACCGCCTCGGGCGCCAAGATGGGCAAGACCGCCAACGGCGCCGTCTGGCTGAACCCGGAACGTCTGTCGGACTGGGACTTCTGGCAGTACTGGCGCAACACCGAGGACGCGGATGTGGGCCGCTTCCTGCGCTTGTTCACCGAGCTGCCGCTGGATGAGATCGCCCGGCTGGAGGCCCTGGAGGGGGCGGAGATCAACGAGGCCAAGAAGATCCTGGCCAATGCGGTCACCGCCCTGATGCGGGGTGAGGAGGCCGGTGCCGCCGCCGCCGAAACCGCCCGCCAGACCTTCGAGCAGGGGGCGACCGCCGAGGGCCTGCCCAGCATCGCCGTGGGCCTGGCGGAGCTGGAGGAGGGCATTCCCGCCTACGCCCTGCTGCTGCGCGCCGGCCTGGCGGGCAGCAACGGTGAGGCCCGGCGCCTGATCAAGGGCGGCGGCGCCAAGGCCAACGACATCCGCATCGCCGACGAACAGGCCAAGATCACCGCCGCCGACATCACCGACGGCGACATCATCAAGCTGTCGTCCGGCAAGAAGAACCACGCCCTGGTCAAGGTCGTCCGCTGATGCCTTTTCAAGTCAACGGGGGCTTTAAATGAACGGGGGCCTGGGCATGACCCTGCGCCTGGTACTGCTGGGCATGGCGGCGCTGGTCGCCCTGTTCGGCACCATGGGCGTCGTGGTGGGCCTGCGGGTGGCGGCGGTCCTGCTGGGCCTGGGCTTCCTGGCCGCCCTGCTGCGGGTGTGGACCAAGGTGAAGCCGGAGCGGCGTCTGCGCGCCACCCTGCGCCTGGTGCTGTTCTCGGCCCTGGTCCTGGTGGTGATCGAGCGCCTGGCCGTGCTGGGCGGCTACGGCACGCAGCTGCATGAGGGCCTGCGCCTGGCCTTCGGCTTGGCGCTGTGAGGCGGGCGGCGACCGGCCCCTGTCCTTAGGACTCACCTCCCGCCTGCCCTGGTAGCCGGCCCCGTCCGAAGGGGATAGGGGTGGCGCCTTGCGGGCCGCCATGAACCTGCCAGACTGTCTGGTGGATGGAGGGTCGGGGGCGACCACGCTCCATCCGCGCGAAGGACTTCTGCGCAGGGGCATCATGTCGGGGGACGGCATCAGCCACGCGGCGACCGGGGACCGGGTCGATCCGCCGTTCGTTCCGGTCATGGAACCGGAAGCCTTTCCGATTCCGGTCACCCCAATTCCGGCTGGGCCCACGGCCCGCGTCCTCTATCGTATCCGCGCCGCCCTGGGCCGGCGGGCCGTCATCACCTGGACCCTGGCCGTCCTGTGGCTTGCCGCCGCCTGGGCGCGGGTCGCCGTCGCCCTGGCTGGCCACGTCCGCGGGAGGTCGCATCGCGCCACCCTGTTCCTGACACTGACCATGCCGCAGTCCATGGCCGGCACGTTGCGCCACGGGCGTGACCGATTGCTGGACCATGCCGCGCGGTGGATGCGGACCATGCCGCCGCCGGGCATGCGCCGACGCCTGCACCGCCTCCGGATCGCCACGGCGGTGCGGGTGGCCTACGCCCTGGACCACCAGGCCAGCCGCCTGACCTGGCGCCTGGCCCGCACCCTGCGCGCGCTGGAGCGGGAAGCGACCGTCCCATTCAGCCCTCCCGCGCCCCTGCCCCGGCGTCCGGCGAGGGTGGGCGGCTGGCTACCGCGCCTCGGCGAGGCCATATGGCAAGGGCTAGAGCGCATCGCGCGCGGGGCGGATCGGGCCGTCACCCTGGCGGGCCGGGCCACGACCGCGCTTCACTGGGCCAGTAGCGCCATCGCCGGCCGCATGCTCGCGTCCAGCGGCGCGTTGAAGAGCCAGTGGGTCACCGTCCTGCGCCGGGCCGGCACACAGGGCGCCGAGACGGGCCGACGGGTAGAGGCGCTGGCGCACCGATTGGCGGCACAGGCGGCGGGACGGGCACGGGCGCTTCAGCCTCTGCTCCATCCCGCCCAGCCCCATTCCGCCCAGCCCCGTCCTGCCCGGCCGTGGCTGGCACGCTGGCCACGCCTGGGGGTGATCATGCCCATCCTGGCGAACCGCACCGCCCAAGCGGGGCGGCGGGTGCGGGGCGGCATCTGGCAGGGCCTGATCACCCTGCGCGCGACAGGGCGGGCGGCGTGGACCAGTCTGACGGGGAGCGATCTGCGGCGCATCCCTTGGCGGCGGCTCGGCGGCCGGTTGCTGGTGCCGGCACAGTGCGCCGCCTGCATCCTGTTCGGCCTCAGCCTCATCCGGCGGGGCGACATGGTGCACCTGCTGGCCGGCGGACTGCTGGTCACGGCCTTCGTGCTGATGGCCATCGTCTACACCTGGATGCAGCTGCACCCGCCCCAGGCCGTGACCGCCGCTGAACCTGCCGCCGAACTGGCGGCCCAACTGGCGGTCGATGGCCTGGCGGTTCCCGCGACGGAGGCCATCGCGCCTACCGACAGCGCCCGGGCCGACAGCGCACCGGCCGACAACCCACCGGCCGACAACCCACCGGAAGGGAACGTCCCGGCCTGTGAGGGGCCCGTGGCGCCGGTCGCTGGCGCGCCTGGTGACGCTTCCGAACCAGCCAAGCCCCGGCGCAAACGGCCGCGGCGCAAAAGCGGCCAGAGCCCCGTCCCGGTCGCGGCCGCCAGCGTGCTGACGGGCACGTGACCGGCCACAAGCTGTGGGCGTAATTGGCCCCACGCCATCAGCCCATAATGGCGTTGATTTACCCCCGGCATAGCCTACCATGCACGCTAATGCCCTGAGAAACGGGCATAAACGGACGCGGGGGACTTTCAGACGATGCTGCAGATTGATGGGCTGGCCCACACCTACCCTAACGGCGTGCAGGCGCTGCGTGGCCTGAGCCTGGACATTCCCCGGGGCATGTTCGGCCTGCTGGGGCCGAACGGTGCCGGCAAATCCACCCTGATGCGCACCATCGCCACGCTGCAGCAGCCCACCAGCGGCCGCATCACCTTCGACGGCATCGACGTGCTGGCGGAACCCCAGCGCCTGCGCCAGGCGCTGGGCTATCTGCCGCAGGAATTCGGCGTCTACCCCCGCGTCTCGGCGGAGGAGATGCTGGACCACCTGGCCGTCCTGAAGGGCCTGTCCGACACGGCCGCGCGGCGAGAGCAGGTGGCGGCGCTGTTGCAGCAGACCAACCTGTATGACGTGCGCAAGAAGGCGCTGGCCGGCTTTTCTGGCGGCATGCGCCAGCGCTTCGGCATCGCCCAGGCCCTGCTGGGCGACCCGCGCCTGATCATCGTGGACGAGCCCACCGCCGGCCTGGACCCGGAGGAGCGCAACCGCTTCCACGGCCTGCTGTCGGAGATCGGCGAGAACGTGGTGGTCATCCTGTCCACCCACATCGTGGACGACGTGGCCGACCTGTGCCCCCGCATGGCCATCATCGAGGGCGGGCAGATCGTGGCCCAGGGGGAACCAGCCGCCCTGATCGAGGCCATGCGCGGCCGCATCTGGCGCAAGGTGGTGGCCAAGGCGGAGGTGGAGGCCCACCGGCAGGCCCACCAGGTCATCGCCACCCGCCTGGTGGGCGGGCGCAGCGTGCTGCATGTCCTGGCCGAGGCCCATCCGGGCGAGGGCTTCGACGCGGTGCCGGGCGACCTGGAGGACGTCTACTTCGCGGCCCTGTACCAGCGGCGGCATCCCGCCGTGCTGGCCGCCTGAGCAGCCCGCCCCAGCCCCTCCCCTTTTCGCCCTTCCCTTTTTCGCAACGGACAGGTCACCCCATGGCCGCGCTGTGTCTCATCGCCCGCATCGCCTGGTTCGAGCTGCGCTATCAGCTGCGCCAGCCGGCGTTGATCATCAACTTCATCATCTTCTTCCTGATCACCTTCCTGGCCACGACGGTGGAGCAGATACAGGTGGGCGGCCGCAGCAACGGCGTCCACATGGACAGCCCCTTCGTCGTGCTGCAGATCGCCGCCATCCTCAGCCTGTTCGCCATGACGGTGGGCCTGCGCGGCCTGACCGACCCGGTGCTGCGTGACGCCGACACCGGCATGGCCGGCATGGTGGGGGCGACGCCGGTGCCCCGGCCCCTGCTGTTGTCCGGACGGCTGCTGGGCGCCTTCGTCGCCTGCGCCATCGCCGTCTCCTCCTGCCAATGGGGCATCGTCGCCGGGCGCCTGGCCTGGTGGGTGGATCCGGAACATTTCGGCGCCTTCCGCCCGCTGGATTATGTGTATGCCCTAGGCGTGTTCAGCCTGCCCAACCTGCTGGTGACGGGCGCCCTGTTCTTCGCCGTGGCCGCCTTCACCAGGCGACAGATGGCGACGTACATCGTCATGATCGCCCTGATCGCCGTCTATGCCGCCACCAGCAGCGCCCTGGGGGAGCCCGCGTACCGCACCCTGGCCGGATACATCGACCCGTTCGGCCTGTCGCCCTACGCCAACGTCACCCGTTATTGGACGGTGATGGAGCGCAACAGCCAGCTGCCGGCCCTGGCCGGCGCCCTCTTGGCCAACCGGCTCTTGTGGATCGGCGTGGGCTTCGCCCTGTTCGGCGTCGGCCTGGCGGGTGACGCCTGGGCGGTGCGCCGCGGCCCCCGCCCCGCCGCGGCGAAACCCGCCGAAGACAAGGGGCCCGCGCCCGCGCCGCTGCGGCCGGTCCCCTCCAGCCTGGGCGCCGGCGCCCTCTGGTCCATGACCGGCCGGCGTCTGCGGTTCGAGGTGGGTGCCACCCTGCGCAGCCCCAGCTTCTGGATCCTGCTGACGCTCAGCGTCATCAACATGGTGGCGTCGCTGCTGACCCAGAACAAATGGTACGGCATCCCGGCCTATCCGGTGACGCGGCTGATGGTGGAGCTGATCCTGGGCACCTTCACCATCGCCCCCCTGGCCATCGCCAGCTACTACACGGGTGAGCTGGTGTGGCGGGAACGCCAGGCCGGCATGGCCGATATCCTGGGCGCCACGCCGGCCCCCGGCTGGGTTTTCACCGTGTCGAAGTTCCTGACGGTGGCCATGGTCCTGGCCGGCCTGTGGCTGGTGGCCATCCTGCCGGCGGTGGCCGTGCAGATCCTGCGCGGCCCCGTGGCGATCGAGCCCGGCCTGTACCTGACGCCCCTGATGGGCATGGCCTTTCCCGATATGCTGATCGTGGCGGCGCTGACCCTGTTCGTGCAGGTGCTGTCGCCCAACAAGTTCGTCGGCTACGCCATCATGGTCGTGTACACCGTCTTCCTGATGGTGGCGCAGCGCCTGGGCCTGGAGGACAACCTGCTGCTCTATGGCGGCGCGCCCGACCTGCGTCTGTCCGACATGAACGGCTACGGCCCCTTCCTGATGGGCCACACCTGGTTCGATGTCTACTGGGGGGCGGCGGCCCTGCTGCTGCTGGTGCTGACCCACATCGTATGGCCGCGCAGCCGCGCCCTCACCTGGCGGGACCGGGGCCAAGCGCTGGCGACGGGCTGGAGCCGGCCCACCGCCGCGCTGGCCGGCCTGCTGCTGGCGGCCTTCGTGGGCAGCGGCATCTGGATCCATCACAACACCCACGTCCTGAACACCTTCCACACCCGGGAGGGCGATGAGGCGCGGGACGTGGCGCTGGAGCGGGCTTATCGCCAGTATGAGACCCTGCCGCAGCCGCGCATCACCAAGGTGGCGGTGGACGTGGATCTCTACCCCGATGTCCAGGGTTTCGACGCGCGCGGCCGCTACACCCTGGAGAACCGCACCGGCGGCCCGCTGTCCCAGGTGCACATGGTGGTGCCGGCCGACATCGTGGTGAAGAAGGCGGCGCTGGAGGGCGCCAGGCTCACCACCGAAGACCACGCCCTGAACTATTACATCTTCACCCTGGACCAGCCTCTGGCCCCGGGGGAAAGCCGGCGACTGGATTTCGCCCTCAGCCAGCGGCACCCCGGTTTCACCAACCATGCCCGCCCCCCCATGGTGGTGGCGAACGGCAGCTTCATCGGTTATGGCCGGGCCCTGCCCATCATCGGTTTCGACCACCGCCTGCTGCTGCAGGACAAGTTCCGCCGCCGCAAGCATGGCCTGGACCCCATCGACCGCCTGCCCAAGCTGGAGGACCAGAGCCAGTGGACGGTGTCGGACCTGGGCCGCGACGCCGACCTGGTGGATTTCGAGACCACCATCTCCACCGTGCCGGACCAGACGGCCGTGGCGCCGGGCTATCTGGAAAAGGAATGGACCGCCAAGGACGCCGCCGGCCGCGACCGCCGCTATTTCCATTACCGCACCGACAGCCCCATCGCCCATTTCGAATCCTGGCTGTCCGCGCGCTACACCGTGGCCCGCGATCATTGGGGTGAAGGCGACCATGCCGTGGACCTGGCGGTCTATTACCACCAGCCCCATGCCTGGAACGTGCCGCGCATGCTGGAGGGGATGAAGCGGGCGTTGAGCTACGCCAGCGACAATTTCGGGCCCTATCAGCACCGGCAGTTGCGGGTGCTGGAATTCCCCGACTATAGCCGCTTCGCCCAGAGCTTTCCCAACACCGTGCCCTATTCCGAGGGGATCGGCTTCATCTCCGACCTGCGCGACAAGACCAAGATCGACGCCGTGTTCTACGTGACGGCCCATGAGGTGGCGCATCAGTGGTGGGGCCACCAGCTGGTGGCCGCCAACGTCCAGGGTAACACCCTGCTGGTGGAAAGCCTGGCGCAGTACACCGCCCTGATGGTCATGGAGCATGAGTACGGCCCCAACCAGCTGCGCAAGTTCCTGAAGTATGAGCTGGACCGCTATCTGGGGGCCCGCGGGCGGGAGGAACTGGAGGAGCTGCCGCTGGTGCGGGTGGAGAACCAGACCTACATCCACTATCAGAAGGGGTCGCTGGCCCTGTACGCCCTGAAGGACTATCTGGGTGAGGATGTGGTCAACCGGGCGCTGGCCCACCTGTTGAAGGAAAGCAAGGCCCGCACCGACCGCTATGCCCTGTCCACCGACCTGGTGGACGCGCTCAAGGCGGAGGCGCCGGACCAGGCCGGCCTGATCGGCGACATGCTGGAGAGGATTGTCCTGTACGACCTGAAGGTCACCGGCTCCAGCGCCGAGCCCCTGGCCGATGGACGCTACAAGGTCAGCCTGACGGTGCACACCGCCAAGATGCAGGCGGACGGCCAGGGCAAGGAGACGCCCGAACCCTTCAGCCAACCCATCGACGTCGGCCTGTTCCTGAAGGAACCCGGCAAGGGCGACTTCGCCGACGCCGACGTCATCCATCTGGCCAAACAGCCCATCCACGATGGCGACCAGACCATCGAACTGGTGGTGGACAGGAAGCCCGCCTTCGTCGGCGTCGATCCTTATAACAAGCTGATCGACCGCAACTCCGATGACAACGTGGTGCAGCTGGGGCCGTAAGAGAGGCGGGAAAAACGGCGGTGCGGGCGGCCTCGTGCCCCCCGTCACTGCCGCTTGCCGCCACCCGGATAAAATCCTTAAGAGAAACAAAAATTCACGCCCTTGCAGGGTGGGACGGGACGGCCCGGCCTGCTAGGGTGCGAAAACCGGGACGAATTGTCGCCCCCAAAACCATATCCGGAGGCCACCCCCCACCCATGGTGCATGAGACCCCCCTGATCGCCATCCTTGTCGGCGGCCTTGGCTGCGCCTTTGTCCTGGGCGCCATCGCCACCCGCCTGCGCATCTCTCCCCTGGTGGGCTATCTGTTAGCGGGGGTCCTGCTGGGCCCGTTCACTCCAGGCTTCGTCGCCGACCAGCATCTGGCGTCGCAGCTGGCGGAGATCGGCGTCATTCTGCTGATGTTCGGGGTGGGTCTGCATTTCTCCCTTACCGACCTCATGTCGGTGAAGCTGATCGCCATTCCGGGCGCGCTGGCGCAGATCGGCGTCGCCACGCTGATGGGCATGGGCCTGGCCATGGCCATGGGCTGGGGCCTGGGCGCGGGCCTGGTCTTCGGCCTGGCCCTGTCGGTCGCCAGCACGGTGGTGCTGCTGCGCACCCTGCAGGAGCGCCGGCTAATGGAAACCAAGGGTGGCAAGATCGCCATCGGCTGGCTGGTGGTGGAGGACATGGCCATGGTGCTGGCCCTGGTCCTGCTGCCGGCGCTGGGCGACCTGATGGGCGGCATGGGTACGCCGTCCCTGTCCAAGCTGGGGCTGACCCTGGCCATGACCCTGGGCAAGGTGGCGCTGTTCGTCGCCCTGATGCTGGTGGGCGGCCGCCGGCTGATCCCCTGGATCCTGCACCTCATCGCCCAGACCGGCTCGCGGGAGCTGTTCCGCCTGGCGGTGCTGGCCGTTGCGTTAGGCGTGGCCTTCGGCGCCGCCGAACTGTTTGGCGTCTCCTTCGCGCTGGGCGCCTTCTTTGCCGGCATGACGCTGGCCGAATCGCCCCTGGCGCATGAGGCGGCCGAGGAGTCCCTGCCGCTGCGCGACGCCTTCGCCGTGCTGTTCTTCGTCTCCGTCGGCATGCTGTTCGACTGGCGCATCATCATCGACCATCCCCTGCCGCTGCTGGGCACGCTGCTCATCATCCTGGTGGGCAAGGTGGTGGTGGCCTACGCCCTGGTGCGGGCCTTCCGTCATAGCGAGGGCACAGCGCTGACCATCGCCGGCGGCCTGGCGCAGATCGGTGAATTCTCCTTCATCCTGGCGGCCTTCGGCGTGGACCTGGGGTTGCTGCCACCCACGGGCCAGAGCCTGATCCTGGCGGGCGCAATCCTGTCCATCCTGCTGAACCCACTGGTCTTCATCGGCCTGCAGCGCATGGCGACCCGGCGGCAGAAGAAGATGGCCACCACCACCGGCGTGACGGAGGAGGCCGAGGCGCCGGCCAAGGCGACCATCGCCCCCGTCCCCACCGCCCTGACCGACCATGCCATCATCATCGGCTATGGCCGCGTGGGCCGCCTGGTCGGCGAAGCCCTGCGCGCGGACGGCGGCACGCCGGTGCTGGTGGTGGAGGAGGATACGGGCGTGCTGGAACAGCTGCGCGCCCTGGGCCAGGAGGTCATCGCCGGCAACGCCGCCCAGCCCGAGGTCTTGTCCGCCGCCAACGTCGAGGGCGCCCGCTGGCTGTTCGTGGCCGTGCCCAACAGCTTCGAGGCCGGCCAGGTGGTGGCCCAGGCACGCAAGCGGAACCCCCAGCTGGACATCATCGCCCGCGCCCACACCGACGCCGCCGTGGATCATCTGCGCCAGCACGGCGCCAGCCTGGTCATCATGGGCGAACGCGAGATCGCCCAGGGCATGCTGGACCACGCCCACGGCCTGCGCATCCCGGACCCCGCCCCGGCCACCAACACGCCGCCGGACGGCGCGGTAGCAGAGGCGGTGTGAAGCTCAGCCCGGAACGTCGGCGCCGAAGGGCCGGTTGATGATGGCCAGCGCTTCGGTCGCCACGAATATGCGGTTGCGAACATATCCAGTCTTCTCGGCCACGATACCCGCGTCCTGAAGCTGCTTGAGCGCCATGGCCGCCTGGGGACCGCTGATATCCAGAAGGTCGCCCAGGCGCCTGACGGTCACGATCGGATAGTGCGGCAGCACGTCCAACGCCGTCAGCGCGGCGGAGCCTTTGCGGAACCGGCGGCGCCCAACCCATGACTCCCTCAAGGCCGCCAAGGCCGCCCGGGTGGCCATCAACTCGTCCACCGTTTCGACCACGATGTCTGCCAGGAACGCCACCATCTCCGCCCAGTGCAACTGCTGCTGCGCCGCCTTGAGGCTGGCGAAATAGCGGTCCTTGTGCGCCTCGATACCAGGCGACAGGTATAGGGGCACCTGGCCGTCCGCCGCCATCATCAGCGGCAACAGCAGACGTCCCACACGGCCGTTGCCATCCCGGAAAGGATGCACGGCCTCAAAATGGCTATGGGCCACAGCCATCCGGATGAGCACGTCCTGATGCGTCGCCTGAAGGCCGGTGTTGCCCAGATAGTCGATGGTTTCCGTCAGACAATCCGCCACGGCATCGGGCGGCGGCGGATTGTAGGTGGAGTGGTTGATGTTCACACCGCCAATCCAGACCACCCTTTGCCGCAAGGCGCCCGGGGGATCGGCATAGTCCGGGACATCCCGCATGACCGCCCGGTGCAAGTCCTGGATCAGCGCCTGGGTGAAGATCGCGTTCCCTTGCCGTCGTGCCTGGGGCAGCAAGGTCTCCAAGACCTGGGCATAGTCCCGCACCTGTCTGGCTTCCACCCGGGCCGCATCGTCCCCCTGCTCCTCCACCAGCAACAGCTCATCCAGGGTGGACCGCGTTCCTTCGATGGTGGAGGAACTGACGGCTTCGCGCCGGGTCAGCGTCCGGCTGATCAGGTAGGGGTCCTTAAGCTCCTCGGCGATGGCGTTCACCCGCGCCAGGGCCTGACGCCCGGCCTGAACGCGCGGCAGCAAGGCTCCCAGGCGGATCCCTGTTTCGGGCGGCGGTGGCGGGATCACGCCATAGTGGTTGGCATAGGGATCCGGCAGCTTCCTGGCCGTATTCCGAAGCTCCGGACACAGGTCACCGCGTTTCATGGGACAGCCCCAAACCCTGAATATGGAGCTTGGACTCTATCCCATATTTAGGGTTTTAAGCGAAACCCTAAATATGGGACCTGAAACGGCCACCATATTTAGGGTTTCTGATCAGCCCCCTCATCGCATCGGGTCCGGCAGTACGGGCTTGCGGTCCGGATAGGCCGGGCGCTTGAAGGTCGGGGGCGGGTTCTTGGCCAGTTGGTCCAGCGCCACGGCCACCGCCTTTTCCAGCTGTGGGTCGTGGCCCTGGCGTACCAGGGCCGGGTCCTGCTCCACCTCCACATCCGGCGGGATGCCGATGTTCTCCACCTCCCATTCGCCATGGGTGCCGTACAGCGCCCAGCGGGGCGCGGTGATGGAGCCGCCATCGATCAGCGAGGGGTATCCGCCGATCCCGACCAGGCCGCCCCAGGTGCGCACCCCCACCAGGGTGCCCAGGTTGGCCTTGCGGAACAGCCAAGGCAGGGCGTCGCCGCCGGAGCCGGACATCTGGTTGATGATCATGACCTTCGGGCCATAGATGGCCTGCGCCGGCTCCACCATCTCCTCCCCCTCGCGGGTGGCGTTGATCATCTGCGGCGTCTTCTTCATCTGGTCGATGATGAAGTCCGCGATCTCCCCGCCATGGTTGAAGCGCTCATCGATCACGGCCCCCTGCTTGCCCACCTGGGAATAGTAATAGCGGTTGAAGTTGGAGAAGCCGCCCGAGGCCGTGTCCGGCAGGTAGACATAGGCCAGGCGCCCACCCGACAGCTGGTCCACCCGGCGGCGGTTCTCCTCCATCCAGGTGTGCAGGCGCAGCTTGGCTTCCGACGGCAGTGGCACCACCGTCACCTGGCGCGACCCGCTGCCATCGGCCTTGGGCCCGACGGTCAGCACCGTCTGCTTGCCGGCCGTGCCCAGGAAGTAGCGATAGACCTCCTCATCGGTCTTGACCTCGTTGCCGTTGACCGCCAGCAGCAGGTCGCCCACGGCGACGTTCACGCCCGGCTGGGTCAGGGGCGCCCGGGCACCGGGGGTCCAGCTTTCCCCTTCCAGGATGCGGGCGAACTGGTAGCGACCGGCCACCACGCGATAGTCGGCGCCCAGCAGGCCGACGCCGACCTTGTCCTGCTTGGGCAGGGCGCCACCGCCCACGAAGGTGTGGCCGACGCCGATGTGCCCCGTCATTTCCGCGAACAAGGCGTTCAGGTCCACGCGGCCGGCCATGGCCTCCAGGAAGGGGGCGTACACGCGCTCCGCCTTCGCCAGATCCAGCCCCTGGGCCTTGGGGTCGTAAAGGAAGTCGCGTTCTATGCGCCAGGCCTCGTGGTACATCTGCCGCCATTCGGCGCGCGGATCGACCCACACCTGCATCTCGTCCAGCTTCAGCGCCCCGGCCCCGCCCTCCGGCGCCTTGTCGGCCCCGACGACGAACCAGCGGCCGTGCTGGGCGTACAGCACCTTCTGCCCATCGGCGGAGACGGCGAAGCTGCCGGCGTCCACGCCCTCCACGAACTTGTCCGTCTTGCGGCTCTTCAGGTCGAAGCGCGCGACCTCCAGCCCCGGTGGGCCGCTCTCATCACCATCCGTGTAGTCCTCGTCGGTCATGGCGACGGGGGCGGCGCCGGCGAAGACCACGCCCTCCGTCCCCACCTCGATGCCGGCCAGGTTAACGCGGGGGATGGGCAAGGCCAGGGTACGCTGGTCCAGGCCGGCGAAGTCGATGCGGACCTCCTTGGCCTTCTTGTCCTCCCCCTTCTTGCCCTCCCCCTTCTGGCTGGCGTCCTTCTTGTCGCCATCATCGCCGGCCTTGTTCCCGCCCTTGGCGGCGACCGCCGGCTCCTCATCGCTTTCCGGCGCCAGGGGCGAGGGCAGGTCGCGGCGCAGGACCATGACATAGACCCGGCCATCGGTGGCGCGGCCCATGCTGGACATATCCAGCCAGCCCGGGTCCAGGCCGTTGTTGGTGAAGGCGACGAAGTACAGGTACTTGCCGCCCCGGTCGAAGCGGGGGGAGGTGGCGTTGCTGCGCCCGTCCGTCACCATCTGCGCCTTCCTGTCGGCCAGGCTGTAGATGAAGACGCCATGCAGGTGGTTGGGCAGCTGCTTGGAATAGGCCAGCCACCGGCTGTCCGGCGACCAGGAGGGATCCAGGCGGCTGGCCGGGCTGTCGTAGCGGTCGGTGTCGACCTTCACCGGCGTGGGGTGGTCCCCAGGGCGGTCCAAGTCCACCACCCACAGGTTTAGCCGCTTGTCGGTATAGGCGATCTTCTTGGAATCCGGCGCCCAGACGGGGGTGTAGAAATAGCTGGGCGGCTGGCCCAGGGCGATCACCTTCACCGGCCCCGTGCCATCCGACGACCGCAGGTGCAGCGCGTATTCCCCACCCTCGTCCGAGAACCAGGCCACGGTCTTGCCATCTGGCGACCAGGCGGGATCGCGGTCGGCCACGCCGGGGCTTTGCGTCAGGTTGCGCACATCGCCCTTTTCCGCCGGCACGGACAGGATCTCGCCCCGCGTCTCGAACAACACGCGCTTGCCGGTGGGGGACAGGGCGGCATGCAGAATCTGGCCCGGATCCAGGGTTTCCAGGTGGGGCCGGGTCTGTGGCAGTTCCCCGGATATCGTCACCGGCACGCGCCGCACCTGGCGGGTGGTGGTGTCGAACAGGTTCAGGGCCCCGAACTGGTCATAGACGATGCCGCCGGGGCCGGCGGAGGCGGACTGGATATCGAAGCCCTTCTCATTCCTCACCACCTGGGTGAGCTTGGCCGCCTTGACGTCATAGGCGTAGAGGGCCACGGGGCCATCGCGGTCCGACAGGAAATAGACGGTGTCGCCCACCCACATCGGATTGCGGTCGTTGGAGTTGTCGCGCGGGATCTTAACGACGCTGCTGTCGCTCAGCGCCGCGATCCACACCCGCGACGTCTGGCCGCCGCGATACTGTTTCCATGCCGGCTGCCATTGCGAGAAGGGCACATAGGCCAGACGGCCGCCGTCCGGCGAATAGCTGGCCTGGAAGCCGGAAGGCAACGGCAGCGCGGTGGCGGCACCACCGGTGACGGGGATGGTGTACAGCTGCTCCAGGTCGCGCGGGGTGGTGCGCGGCGTGCGGAACAGCACATTCTTGCCGTCCGGCGTCCACCCCACGGCCACGTCACGGCCGGGGTGCCATGTCAGGCGCCGCGGCTGGCCGCCGCCCGCCGGAACGACATAGACATCGGTATTGCCGTCATAGGTGCCGGTGTAGGCGACCAGGCTACCGTCGGGGGAGAAGACGGGGCCGCTGTTCTGCCCCTGCCCCGCCACCAGCAGGCGGGCCTGGCCGCCGGCACGCGGCACCGTCCAGATCTGCCCGCCATGATCGAAGGCGATCAGGCTGGCCGACAGGCTGGGATGCTGCAGCATCAGGGGCGGTGGGGCGCCGGCGGCGGATGGTTCGGGGGGCGTGCTCTGCGCCAATGCCGGGGAAAGGGCCAGGGAACCGGAAACCAACAGGCACGCGAGCGCCACACCAAGCCACCGCATCAGACACCGCCGGGTTGTGAAAATACCAGGATCGATTGTTCCATACCGTGCGGACCCGCGCCATCGCGCCGAAACCCGCCGGTACCGTTTTCTGGTGGCGGCCCCTGGAAACGATTACAATTGTCAAAATACGCGCCGCAAATGATGCCGCCTTAAGACAAGATCAGGGATGGCGCCCACGGCCGGGGGTGGACGCCGTCGGCGGGGGGACCGATCCGATGGGGTGGACAAGGGTGGCCACGGCACTGCTGTGCACGGCCTTGGTGACGACGGGGACAAGAAGCGCCGGCAGCGCCGCCCAGACCACGGGCGGTCCGCAGGGCGTGCCGGCGCGCGCGCCGGCGGAGGAGGGATTCACCATCATCTATCCCCGCGCCACGGAGAACGCCACCGACCCCCGCGACGAATATCCGCTGGGCTTGCTGCGCCTGGCCCTGGACAAGATGGGCGCCCGCTACACCATCCGGCCCAGCGGCACCGTCATGGAACAGGCCCGCGCCGCCGTGGCCCTGCGGACGGGCACGGAGGTCACGCTGCTGTGGAATGGCATGTCCGCCAAGCTGGAGCGGGATTTGCGTCCCATCCGCATCCCCCTGTACCGGGGCGTCCTGGGCTATCGCCTGTTCATCATCAACAAGGCCAGCCAGGCCAAGTTCTCCGCCGTGCGCACCCTGGACGACCTGAGGACGCTGACGGCGGGCCAGGCGCTGGGCTGGCCCGACGTGGAGATCCTGGAGGCCGCCGGCCTGCCGGTGGAGGCCTTCCGTTATGACCTGCTGTTCCGCCTGGTGGGCCTGAATCGCATCGACTACTTCCCCCGGGGGGCCAACGAGATCTTCGCGGAGATCGAACAACGCAAGGCCGACGCGCCAGACCTGGCGGTGGAACGCGACCTGATGCTGGTCTACCCCTTCGACAGCTTCTTCTATACCAGCAAGGCCAACGAGGCCCTGGCCACCACCATCGAGCAAGGCCTGCTCAAGGCCTATGACGATGGCAGCTACCTCAAGTACTTCAACGACAGCCCCTACATCCGCCAGATGCTGACCGACGCCCACCTGGACAGTCGTCGCCGCATCGACATTCCCAACCCGCTGCTGTCACCGGAGACGGCCGCCTTGCCGGACAAGTTCTGGTACGGGCGGTGACGACGGTCAGCGTCCCTTGCCCAGATTGGCCACCACCTGGGTGATGGCGGCGCGCACCGTCGGCTTGTCGATGATCTCCCCGCAATAGAGGACGGGCAGCGCCTTGCCCTGCTGGGGGTTGCTCTCATCCCGTGCCACCGGCATGTCACCCTTGGCCAGGGCCGCCGTCACCGCCGCCGTCACCGGCGCAAGCGCCTCCGGATCGCGGCCGCGGCCCTGCACGATGGCCTCACCCCAGCCGTAGCCCTGGTCCTTCAGGTAGGGTTGGTCCTGGGCCACCAGGCAGGTGGCGATGGCGTAGCCCTCCACATCCCGCTGCGCCGAACTACGCCCGGCGGCCAGGGCGGTGGGCGTGGAGGAAAGCAGGCCGGCCACGAGCAACAGGCCATATCGCTGGGTCTTCATGTCACGGCAGCTCCCAGAATTCGCCCTTGGACGTCTTGACCTTGACGTTCACCGGGTCAACGTAGGCGGCATAATTGTCGTGGCTGGGTTCTCGGTAATTGGATCCGTTCCACAGGGCAATGTGCCCGGTGGCGATCAGCCAGTTCACGCTGAATGCGATGATGCCCTTCTTGGTGAGGAACGCGTCGTCGAACGGGCTGGTCTTGTCCAACGACGGTTTGCCCAGGGTGTGCCGCAGATAGGCCCGCAGGTCCGCCACGGCGTAGATGATGCGGGAGCCGTCGGCGGCGCCGATGGTACGCGCGCCAGCGGCAGCGGCCGAAGCGCTGAGGATAGGCACGCCGCTCTGGTTGAGCGCCACACTCATCCGGCTGGCGCAGGTGTTGCCGTTGGGGCCGAAGCCCGG
The DNA here is from genome assembly GCF_000333275.1 of Azospirillum sp. B4. Taxonomy (GTDB): domain Bacteria; phylum Pseudomonadota; class Alphaproteobacteria; order Azospirillales; family Azospirillaceae; genus Nitrospirillum. Next base: position 19,243 of record NZ_BACU01000289.1, read on the forward strand.
CTCGTTGATATTGGCGGCGGCTGTCCCGCCCAGCCAAGTGTAAAGGTCCTTCAGCGTGGAATAGGTCGCATGATCCGGAAAGCCGCCCACATGCGATTGAAATTCGGCTTCATCTGGTTTCCTCCCAACCTTGGACAGGCCGTTGGGATCGCGGCAGGCCCTCCCCCGCGCGACCCGGAACCATGAACTAGAATGCGAAGCCCACCCTTCAACCGCAGCCAGACGGCCTACAACACCGGCACAGGCCCGAGCGGGAACCTCTGCTTGATACGGGCCAGCAGGCTGTCGCGCACCTGGCGGTAGGCGGCCAGACGCGTCTCGCGGTTGCCTTCGATGAAGCTGGGGTCGAAGGTATGCCAGAATTCCACGTCGCAGGCGGTGGTGCGGGTCATTTCCACCGCGCGGTGCTGCGCCTCTGGCGACAGCGACACCACCAGGTCGAAGCTGGTGTCCTCCAGCTGGTCGAAGGTCTTGGCGCGGTGGCGGCTGATGTCGATGCCCATCTCTTCCATCACCGCGGCGGCGAAGGGATCGGGGTCGCCCTCGCGCACGCCGGCGCTGTCGACATACAGGCGGTGGCCGTGCAGGTGGCGCAGCAGGGCGGCGGCCATGGGGGAGCGGATGGAATTGTGCGTGCAGGCGAACAGCACGCTGGTGATCTGGGCCGGATGCACGGCAGGGGCGAAGACGGCGAAAGGATCCGGTATCTCCGCCATCGCCGCCGTCAGCCCCGGATATGCAGGACGCAGATGAGGGTGAACAGGCGGCGGGCGGTGCCATGGTCCATGGTCACCTTGGCGGCCAGCCGCTCGCGCAGCAGGTCGGAGCCTTCGTTGTGCAGGCCCCGCCGCCCCATGTCGATGGCCTCGATCTGCGAGGGGCTGGCGGTCTTGATGGCCTTGTAATAGCCCTCGCAGATCAGGAAATAGTCGCGGATGACGGTGCGCAGCGGCGTCAGCGGCAGGGTGATGCGGTCAACCTCCGCATCCCCTTCGTCCCGCAGGTCGAAGACCATGCGGTTGTCCTCGATGGACAGGTAGAGGCGATAGGGCCCGGAATTGGGATGGTCCACCAGCTGGAACTGCTGGTTTTCCTCCACCAGGTCGAACAGCGCCACCGCCCGCTCATGCTCCACCTCCGGCCGGCGGCGGATGGCCGTCTGCTCCACCAGCTGGACATGGATGATGCGTTGGCGGCCGGTGTCCGTCATGGCGGCGCCCCTCAGTCCCCCAGCCGGACGCGGACCGACAGGGCGTGCGCGCCCAACCCCTCGGCATCGGCCAGGATGGCCGCCTGGGGTCCCAGCCGGCCAAGGCTGTCGGCGTCGCAGCCCACCAGGGTGGTGCGCTTCATGAAGTCCAGGACGTTGAGGCCGGAGGAGAAGCGGGCGCTGCGCGCCGTGGGCAGCACGTGGTTGGGCCCGGCGATGTAGTCGCCGATGGCTTCCGGCGTATAGCGGCCCAGGAAGATGGCGCCGGCGTGGGCCACCTTGGCGGCAAGGGCGTCCGGGTCGGCCACGGCCAGCTCCAGGTGCTCCGGCGCCAGGCGGTCCACCAGGGCCACCGCCTCATCCAGGTCGCGCACCAGGATGGTGGCGCCGTTGTTGCGCCAGCTGGCGCCGGCGATGACGGCGCGCGGCAGGGTCTTCAGGTGGCTGTCCACCGCCGCGCGCACCGCCTGGATGAAGGCGGCGTCATCGCTGATCAGGATGGACTGGGCGCTGCTGTCGTGCTCCGCCTGCGACAGCAGGTCGGCGGCGATCCAGCTGGGGTCGTTGGCGCCATCGGCCACCACGAGGATTTCCGAGGGGCCGGCGATCATGTCGATGCCCACGGTGCCGAACACCTGGCGCTTGGCGGCGGCGACATAGGCGTTGCCGGGCCCCACGATCTTGTCCACCGGCCGGATGGTGGCCGTGCCATAGGCCAGGGCCGCCACCGCCTGGGCGCCACCCACGCGGTAGATCTCATCCACCCCGGCGATGCGGGCGGCGGCCAGCACCAGGGGGGACAGGGCACCTTCCGGCGTCGGCACCACCATGGCCAGGCGCTTCACCCCCGCCACCTTGGCCGGGATGGCGTTCATCAGGACGGAGCTGGGATATGACGCCAGGCCGCCGGGCACGTACAGGCCCACGGCCGACAGCGGCGTCCAGCGGGCGCCCAGGCGCACGCCGGCGTCGTCGACATAGTCGTAGGTGTCCGGCGTCTGGCGGCGGTGGAAGGCCTCGATACGGGCGGCCGCCACCTTCAGCGCCTCGATCACCTCGGGGTCGCAGGCGGCCACGGCGGCCTCGATCTCGCACTCGGCGATGCGCAGCCGGTCGGGCGTCAGGTCCAGCTGGTCCCAGCGGCCGGTGTATTTGATCAGCGCCTCGTCGCCATGCAGGCGCACGTCGCGCAGCACCTCGGCCACGGCGTCGGCCACGTCGCTCTGGGATTCGCGCTTGGCATGCAGCAGCCGGTCGAAGTCCGCCTCGAAGCCGGCATCGGTGGTGCGCAGGTCACGCGGCATGGCTGACAACCTCCGTGAAGCGGTTGATCCAGTCCTGGATCTCCGGATGGCGCGTCTTGAACGCGGCGCGATTGACGATAAGGCGGGAGGTCACGTCGGCGACATGCTCGATCTCCACCAGGCCGTTGGCCTTCAGGGTGGCGCCACTGGACACCAGGTCGACGATGCGCTGGCACAGGCCCAGGCTGGGGGCCAGCTCCATGGCGCCGTTCAGCTTGATGCATTCCGCCTGCACGCCGCGCCGGGCGAAGTGGCGGCGGGTGACCTCCGGATACTTGGTGGCCACGCGCACGTGGCTCCAGCGCGAGGGGTCGTCGCCCTGCGCCTCGGCCACCGGCTCGGCCACGGCCAGGCGGCAATGGCCGATGCCCAGATCCAGGGGCGCGTAGATTTCGGGGTAGTCGAATTCCATCAGCACGTCGTTGCCGCACACGCCCAGCTGGGCGGCGCCAAAGGCCACGAAGGTGGCGACGTCGAAGCTGCGCACGCGGATGATCTCCACATGCGGCAGGTTGGTGGCAAAGCGCAGCGCCCGGCTCTTCGGGTCGTCGAACGCCGCCTCGGGCTTCAGCCCCACGGCCTCCAGCAGGGGCCGCACCTCGTCCAGGATGCGGCCCTTGGGCAGGGCCAGGGTGAGCCGCTCCCCAACCGCGGCGGCGGTATGCGCCGGCGATGCGTCGGGCAAGGGCGGCGCAAGGGGGGGCGGGGGCGGCACGGCGGCAGGCATTAAACGCGGGCTCCGAAGGACGAACCCCATTCCGGGTCCGAAGGGCCGCAGAATAGCAGATCGTCCGTCCCCGCCAACGCCTTGGGTTGGAGGGCAGACCTGTTCGTTTGAACAGGGGCGCCCGCCCCCGCCGCCGGTGCCGGGACCGTTCGTTACTTCGGCTGGGCCGGCATGGTGGCCAGCGCCGCCTTGCAGTCGGCCGACAGCTTGTCCTCATTCTGCTTCAGGCAGGCCAGGATGCGGCCGCCGCCCGGCTGAACGTCCTTGCACAAGGCTTGGCGGTCGGGCTGGCAGGCCTTCATGGCGGCGCGGGCCGCCGGATGCTGGCCATCCTGGGCGAAGGCCAGGCCGGGCGCCACGGCCAGCGAGAGGGAGAGCGCGGCGCCGATGAGGGACTTGGACATCATGAGGGCGTATCCTGTTTCATGGGAGGGGATTTTTATGGGACGCGGCTGACCCGCCGCCCGGGTTTGGTACGCCCCGGCCCCGCCGGACTATTCGGCATCGGTTCCTGAAAAAATTACGCGGCAAAAAATTACGCGGCCCAGCCGAACACCCCGGGCCGTGGCCGCCGTATCAGCGCCACATCCCGCTTCTTCCCTGAGGTTCCGGCCATGGCCATCGGTGGCGCCAGCGTCATCCCCCTGAAGTTCTACCCCGTCATCGTGGCCGCCATCGTGGCGGAGGTGGCCTGGTACGCCGCCCGCGGACGGCGCTATCCCTGGGGGGAAACGACCACATCCATCGCCATCTTCCTGATGCGCATCCCCATGAAGCTTGCCTTGGCCGGCATCGTGGCGCCCGTCGCCTGGTTCGCCTGGACCCACCGCGTGGCTACGGTGCCGCTGGACCGCTGGTGGGGGCTGGCCCTGCTGTTCGCGGGGGAGGAGTTCTGCTATTACTGGGCCCATCGCCTGGGGCATGAGGTGCGCTGGGTTTGGGCGTCGCACAGCGTCCACCACTCCCCCGCCACGCTGCACCTGGCCAGCGCCTTTCGCCTGGGCGTGACCGAGGTGTTGTCCGGCGCCTGGCTGGTTTACGTGCCGCTGTATGTCCTGGGCTTCCATCCGGTGGCGGTGACGGGCATGCTGGCGCTGAACCTGTTCTACCAGTTCTGGCTGCATACCGAGGCGGTGGGCACCTTGGGTCCCCTGGAATGGGTGCTGAACACGCCCGCCCACCATCGCGTGCACCATGCCAGCAACCCCGAATATCTGGACCGCAACTATGGCGGGATGGTCATCGTCTGGGACCGGCTGTTCGGCACCTTCGCCGGCATCCGGCCCGACGCGCCCCTGACCTACGGCCTGGCCCACGGCGCGCCCAGCCGCAATCCGCTGACCGTGGCCTTTCGGGAATGGATCGCCATGGGTCGCGACGCGGCACGGGCGCGGGGCATGCGCGCCCGTCTGCGCCAGCTGTTCGGCCGTCCGGGCGACAGCCTGAGCGCCACCGCGGGGCAGGCCCGCCCGTGACCGATCATCAGCCCTGGTCCCCGCCCCCCAGCACCGATCGGGAGGCGGATGACGCCCTGATGGCGCGCGTCGCCGGCGGTGACGAAGGCGCGCTGCGCCTGATCGGGCAACGTCACTATGCCACCACTTGGCGGCTGGCCAATCGGCTGCTCGGATCTGAGGCGGAGGCCGACGACGTGGCGCAGGAGGTGCTGGTGCGGGTGTGGAACCACGCCGGGCGCTGGACATCCGGCCGCGCGCGGCTGTCCACCTGGCTGTACACCGTGACGTACCGGCTGTGTGTGGACCGGCTGCGTGGCCGTCGGCATGCCCCCTTGGAGGCGGCGATGGACGTCGCCGACCCGGCGGAAGGGGCGGCGGACCGCATGGAGCGCCGATCGGAGCAACAGAGGGTGCGCGCCGCGCTGGCCAGCCTGCCGGAAAAGCAGCGGGCCGCCCTGGTGCTGTTCTACTACGAGGAGATGCCAGGGCCCGAGGCGTCCGCCATCCTGGGCATGAATTTGCGCGCCTACTGGTCGCTGCTGTACCGCGCCCGCGGCGCGCTGGAGCGGGCCTTGACCAAGGGTACCACCACGGGTCTTTTGGGGAGGAAGCCATGACCGTTGAGGAGTTCATCCGCCTGCTGGCGACCCACGGGCCGGACATCGCGACCTGGCCGGCGCCAGCCCGCCGGCCCGCCACCCGCCTGCGCGACGGGGATCCGGAAGCGCTGGCGGCGTGGGAGAACGCCTTGCGCCGCTGGGCGCCACTGGCCGGCGACGGCTTGGCGGCCGGCCACCCTGGCGCCCTGCGCGTGCAGGCCGGCATCGACGCCAGCCTGCGCCGCATCCGCCATCAGCAGCGCGCGTCCACCCGTCCGGGCTGGGGCTGGTTGGTCTGGCGCCCGGCCGGCGCCGTCTTCGCCACCATGGCGGTGGCCGGCTGGCTGGCCGGCACTTGGCTGTCGCCGCCCCCCGACAGCACCGCCCCCGTCTCGCTGGCCACCCTGTTCACCCTGACCGGCGTGGGGGGCGACTGGCTGGTGCAGTAGCGCCCGCCCCGTTCCCACCGTCGCCTAAGAAGGCTTGCCCCCATGCGTCTCCTGCCGACCCCGCGCCTGGCGCTGATCCTGTCCCTGGCCCTGAACCTGTTCCTGCTGGCTTTCCTCGGCGCTCAGCAATGGCGGCAGCAGGTGGCCTTGCATGCCCTGCCTCCCGCCATCGCCGGCACACCCGCCGGCAGTGCCCTGGCCAACCTGCTCAGCCAGTTGGCGGAGCAGTTGCCGACGGAGGACCGCCGCCTGCTGCGCACCGCCTTCGTCAGCCACGCGGCCCAGTTCCAGGAGGCGCAGGCCCGCTTCGCCGCCGCCATGGACCAGGTGCGGACGGAGGTGGACCGCACGCCCCTGGACATCGACGCCCTGCGCGCCGCCATCGCCAACGCCCGGGAGCAGCGCCAACCCATGGGCCCGGTACTGGAAGACATCATGATGGACGTCCTGCCGAAGATGTCGCCGGAAGGCCGCCACGTCCTCAGCCACTATCGCGGCGGACGCTGAGGGTTGAAAAGTTCGGCGACCCTAATGGTGCGTCGGCCGGATCACGGCGGGCCAGGGTTCCGACACGTCCTCCAGCTTCAGGCACATGTCCCGCCCCTCCAGCCGGATGGCGCCGCCCGCGGCGAAATGCAGGACGATGCCACCCGGCACCGCCTCCAGCGCCAGCAAGCTCAAAGGGCTGGCCCGGTCGCTCGGGTCCAGCCCGCGGTATCGCACCCGCCGCACGCCGCTGACGCCCAGGGCGCTGTGCACCCGCTGCAGGCCGTCTTCGGCCGTGCCCTCGCCCGCCGCCAAGGCGCCTGACAAACGGGCCGACCGTTCCCAACAGAAGCGGTTCAGCACCATCAGGAAAACGCCGTCGCGCGGGTGCCAGGTGATGTCGGACAGGGGCAGGATGGCATCCTGCACCAGGCCCGACACCACGGTCAGGTCGACCGCATCCTTCGCCGCCAGGCGCAACGCCATCACACCCTCCGCATCCATCGCGCCACCGATCTTAGCCTCCGCCGCCTACCGGGGTAAAAGGCGCATGCGGGGGCCACGGGATCGGCCGAAAGGCTCAGACGACGGCCCGATGCAGCTCCGAACCGGCAAAGGCCAGGAAGGCGACGCCGGCGGCGATGTCCAGCGCCCGGGCGACGCGCGGCGCCATCACCCCGCGCAGCGCGCCCACGCCCACCACCAGCGCCACCCACCATAGCAGCGAGCCGGCCGTGACGCCGGCCACAGTGGTGACGATACGCAGGCGCGCCATCCCCGCACTGGAAAGTGCAGAGATGGGCACGAAGGCTGTCAGCATGGCGGCGAAGACGATGATGGTCGGTGGATTGGTCAGGGTCAGCAGAAAGGAGGACGCCCAGGCCCGGGGAAGGCTCAGCGCGGGACCGATGACGACATCGCCCATCGGCGCGGCCGGCTTGGGGCGCAGGGCGGCGTAGCCCAGCCATGCCAGGAACAGGCCGGCCAGCAAGTGCAAGGGCCGGCCATGGTCGGTGACGAAGGCCGACACCTCCGTCAGGCCCAGGGCGGCGACGCCGGCATAGACGCCGTCACCCGTGGCGATGCCGGCCCCGGTGGCCAGCCCCAGGCGCCATCCCCCGGCCAAGGTGCGCCGCATGCACAGGAAGGCCATGGGCCCCACCGGGGCCGCCACGCCCAGACCCAAAAGCATGGCCTTCAGGAACACGCCGGCAAAGGCCGCCGGCAGGAACAGGTTGGGGGCGATGGTGATCAACGTATCCAGATCCATGGAAGACCGTCCCGGATGTGACAGGACCCTGCCGGCCAAAGGCCGCCCGGAAATGCCGGGAACGCGGGTCGCAGGTATGGTGGGAAGAAAAAACAAAAAGCCCCGCGGGCTGATGCTCGCGGGGCCTGTTATCGGGTGCGTCGGGAAGAGTGGCGCTTAGCCGTTACCCCCCGATACCCCTGCCATAAACAGACAAAGCCCCGCCCCAAGCGGCACAGCGGTTTGCTGGCTGGTTTGGGTGACGAGGCGCATCGGAATATGACCCTTTGTTGTCATGGGCCAGAGGCTATGACGCCCGGGGGCACGGTCACAACCTGAAAGTGAGCGATCGTTAAAGAAAGATGTGGCCGGGTGGCTTTTTAGGCACACCCGGCCACCAGGTTCCCTGGGGCCAATGGCCGGTTCCCGGTGTGGGGATCACGGGGAAGGGCCGGTTTGGGGGACGGGCGCCAGGGTGGGATGGGGGACTCGGCGGAAAGAAGGAACACGCTTTACGGGAAGGCGGTCTCCGGCCGGCCGACACCCGCGCCGCTGGCCAGCGCCCGGCGCACGCCAGCGGCATAGTCCGCGTGGACCAGGGCGAAGTGGCCCAGCTGACGCTCCACGATCTCGACCGGCACGCCCTGCATGGCGGCGGCGATGTTGGCGAACAGGCGCTGCTTCTGGCCCGCGTCCATCAGATTGAACAGGGCGCGGGGCTGGCTGTAGTCGTCGTTGCCAGCGCGGTGGTCATGCCGGGCGGCATCGCCGGACAGGCGCAGCGGCGGCTCCGCCACGCCCGGATCCTGGGCCGGGCCGCCCATGCTGTTGGGCTCGTAATAGGCATCGGGATTGCCGGTATCATTGCGGAAGAAGCGCATGGCCCCATCCTTGTGATAGTGGTGCACCGGGCACTTGGGCTGGTTCACCGGCAGCGCCTCGTAATGCGTGCCGAGGCGGTAGCGATGGGCGTCGGCGTAGCTGAAGATGCGGGCCTGCAACATCTTGTCCGGGCTGTGGCCGATGCCGGGCACCACGTTGGACGGGCTGAAGGCCGCCTGCTCGATCTCCGCGAAGTAGTTGTCCGGGTTGCGGTTCAACTCCACCACCCCCACGTCGATCAGCGGGTAGTCGCCATGCGGCCACACCTTGGTCAGGTCGAAGGGGTTGTAGGTCGTCTTGTCGGCGTCGGCCTCTGGCATCACCTGGATCTGCAAGGTCCAGCGAGGGAAATCGCCGGCTTCGATGCTGCCGTACAGGTCCTCCTGATAGCTTTCCCGGCTGCGGCCCACCACCTGCGCCGCCTCGTCGTTGGTCAGGTGCCGGTGGCCCTGCCGGGTCTTGAAGTGGAACTTCACCCAGAAGCGTTCGCCCTGGTCGTTCCAGAAGCTGTAGGTGTGGCTGCCGTAGCCGTTCATGAAACGCGGGCTGGGCGGCAGGCCGCGGTCCGACATCAGGATGGTGACCTGGTGCAGGCTTTCCGGCGACAGGGACCAGAAGTCCCACATGGCCGTGGGGCTGCGCAGGTTGGTACGGGGATGGCGCTTCTGCGTGTGGATGAAGTCGGGGAACTTCAGCGGGTCGCGGATGAAGAAGACCGGCGTGTTGTTGCCCACCACGTCCCAGTTGCCCTCCTCGGTATAGAACTTCACGGCGAAGCCGCGCACGTCGCGCTCTGCATCCGCCGCACCCAGCTCGCCGGCGACGGTGGAGAAGCGGATCAGCAGGTCGGTCTTCCTGCCCACGGCGCCAAACAGCTTGGCCCGGGTGTAGCGGGTGATGTCATGGGTCACGGTCAGCGTGCCGAAGGCGCCCCAGCCCTTGGCATGCACCACCCGTTCGGGGATGCGCTCCCGGTTCTGGTGGGCCAGCTTCTCCATCAATTGATAGTCCTGCATCAGCACGGGACCACGCGGCCCGGCGGTCAGGCTGTTCTGGTTGTCGGCGATGGGGGCGCCGGCGGTGGTGGTCATGCGCGGGGGCGTCGTGGTCATCGGTCTCGTTTCCCTGGCTCTATTCGGGGCCGTCGCGGTCGGTCGCGCCGGCTGGCAAGGGAAAACTAATGCGCCGCAGCATCATGCGTAAAATCGATTGTTCATATCATGACGATAGACGATATATATGATCGTCACGTTCGATGAGCCCCCGTCCCCCTTAACCTGTCCCCATGAACCTGCGTGATCTGCGATACCTGCTGGCCGTGGCGCAGCACCGCCATTTCGGCCGGGCCGCCGCCGCCTGCAATGTCAGCCAGCCCACCCTCAGCAGTCAGGTGGCCAAGCTGGAGGCGCGGCTGGGCGCCCCCTTGTTCGAGCGGACCAACAAATGGGTGGCACCCACGCCCTTGGGCGAGGACGTACTGGCGCACGCCGCCCGCGCGGTGGCGGAGGCCGACGCCATCGTGGCCCTGGCCGGTGCCCGCGACCCGCTGGCCGGGCCTTTGACCCTGGGCGTCATTCCCACCTTGGGGCCCTATCTCATGCCCCGGGTGTTCGGCCCCCTGCGCCGGCGCTGCCCGGCGCTGACCCTGGAATTGTGGGAGGACACCACCGACGCGGTGGTGGAACGGTTGCGCCGCCGCCAGTTGGACGCCGCCCTGATCGCCACGCCCCTGGCGGGCGAGGACTTGGTGGAGCGTCCCCTGTTCCAGGAGGCATTCCTGGCCGCCCTGCCGCCGGACCATGCGCTGGCCAGCCAGTCGGTGGTGGATGAGGCCGCGCTGGCCTCGGACCTGCTGGTCCTGGCCGACGGCCATTGCCTGCGCGACCAGGCCCTGGCCGCCTGCGCCCGGCCCGACCCTGCCGGCTGGTCCCTGCGCGCCACCAGCCTGGAAACGCTGTTGAACATGGTGGCCGCTGGCTATGGCACCACCCTGGTGCCGGCCCTGGCGGCGACGATCCATGCCGGCCGCCAGGACGTGGTGTTCCGCCCCCTGGCGGGACCGGCGGGCGCCGGCCGTCTGGTTCGCCTGGTCAGCCGCCCCACCTTCAGTCGCCCGCCGGCGCTGGACGCGCTGGCGGAGGTGATCCGAACGGCGGGACGGTAACTCCGTGCATCAGGGTTTCAGGCTATAGCCCTCGAACTTTTCCTCCACGGTGGGGGACATCACCTGCGCCACCTGCGGATCCGCCTGGCCCTGCTGTGTCAGACCCTTGGCCAGCTTGGCCAAACCACGGCCATAAAGGGATGGGCCAACGGTTGGATGAGCTTTCGGCCGCGTATTCAGCGCGCTGTCACAGGCAGCCAAGGCGGGGTACAGCCCTAGGTTCGTGGGCGCTCCTCCGGGCTACCTCGACCGCTAGAGTTTTCCACCGCCCTTCGTAGCGTCACCATAGCCAAATGTAATAGGGGGATATTAGGCGACGGCATGGCCAATCTCATCGACAGACTGACATCCTGGTGGTTTGGTGACGGCGACACGCCGGATGCCCCCCGCTATTCCGCCCGCGTCAGCCCGCCGTTGCCACAGGAATCGGGGTCGGACGCGGACCGGCTGCATGCCATCCTGGCCCGCCAAGCCCGCGTCAGCGCTGGCAGCGTCCATCTGCTGGGTCTGGAAAGCCTGAAGGAACGGCTGGGCGCGCGGTGGCCGGCGGTGCGTGACCGGGTGCGTCAGCTGGTTGAGCGCCTTCTAAGCCAGGTTCTCGGCGCCCACGATGCCGCTTTCCCGTATGGTCCGGACACCTATCTGGTGGTGTTCGCGCGCCTGGACGAGCGGGAAGCGGGCTTGGTCTGTGCCCGCATCCTGCAGGACCTTCAGCTTATGCTGCTGGGTGATGCCGACACATCGTCCATCGTTGTGCGCACGGCGGTGCGACAGGTGACAGGCGACCTGGTGATGAAACCTCAGCGCCTGGCCGACTTGCTGAGTGCCGCCACGGCGGCCCCGGCCAGCGAAGAGGGCTCGTCCCCGCCACGGTGGTTTGACATGCCCGCCGGCGGGGCGGCTGTCGGCACCGCCCCGGTCGTCGTTTCCCCCAGCGTGTCCGATGATCCGCAATGGGTGCCGCTGCCCAGCCAGGGCCGCCCTCGCCCCGAGGTTTCCACGATGCCCGTGCCGGTGCCGGCGGAATCCGCCCTGCCTGCGTTCCAGCCGGAGGAGGTCGCGGCCGCCTGGTCCGCCCACACCCGCCTGGGGCCATTGAGCATCGTCTATCGGCCGGTATGGGACGCCATCCATCAGTCCGTGGGTCTTTATGTTGCCCGGGGTTGCCGCATGCGCCGGGGCGGGGAACGGGTGTACGGCTGCGACACCATTCCGCAATTGTCCAAGCCAGGGGTGCCATCGCCGGAGACCTTGCAAGCCATCCAGGAAATGGATGAAGAGGCGATGCGCCAGGCCATCGGTGTCTTTCTGGAGCTTTATGACAGCAAGGCCCGATTTTTCCTGTCCTTGCCGGTTCACTATGAAACGCTGGCCGGCCTTCAGCGGCGTCGATCCTACGTGGCGCTGGCCAGCCGCATTCCGGCCCATCTCATCCCCTTCCTGACCTATCATCTGGTGGGGTTGCCGGAGGGCACGCCCACCGGCCGCCTGGCCGACTTCGTCATGGCGCTCCGGCCCTATGGTCGGAACCTGATGGTGGAGCTTGGTTTGCGCCGATGCGACATGACCACGCTGGCGGCAGCGGGGGTCAAGGGCGTCGGGGTTGTCCTGCCCAAGGCGCACGGGCAGATGCCTTCCGGCCGTGGCCGGTCGGACCGGCTGGTCACCGATCTTGGACTTGTGGCCACGGAGGCGCGGCGTCATCAGCTCAAGCTGTATGTCGAGGGCGTGGACAGCGTTGAAACCGAGGGAATGGTGGATCGCGTCGGTGCCGATTTCATGGCCGGCGACCTGATCGGAGGCTGGACGGAAAGGCCAAGGGACACGGTGCGCTTGTCGCGCGTGGATTTGCTATCGAATACCCGGCGGTCGCCGGAATAGGTGCCGCCGGTATCACCGGGGCGCCAGCCTGGCGCGTAAGCGCCCGGCCTCCGCCAGGTCTTTGGGCGCCCCGTCACCGCTTTCATACATCTGTGCCAGGAGGGCGATGGCGCCCTGCTCGCCGCCGTCCGCGGCCTTGCGCAGCCAGTGCAGGGCCTGGGCGTCGTCACGGGGCACGCCTTCACCCTTGCGGTACTGGAAGCCCAGGGCGAACTGGGCCGGCGCCCAGTTGCTTTCCGCCGCCATCCGGTTCCAGCGCGCGGCTTCCACCGGGTCCTTGGTCACCCCCAGCCCCGCCAGGTACAAGGCCCCCATCTGGCCCTGGGCGCGGACGAACCCCTGGCTGGCCGCCTGCTTGTACAGGCGCGCGGCTTCCGTCGGGTTGCGGGGCACGCCGGTGCCGTTCTGGTACAGCCAGCCCAGATTGGTTTGGCCGGCGGCGTCGCCCTGGCGGGCGCCCAGGGTGTAGAGCCGCACGGCCTCTTCCACATTCAGGGGCACGCCGCTGGCGTGCTCGTAATGCCAGGCCAGGCTGACCTGGGCCCGGGCGTTGCCCTGGTCGGCGGCCAGCTTGTACAGGCGCGCCGCTTCCGCCGGATCCCTGGGCAGGCCATTGCTGCCCTGGTCGTACAGAACCGCCAGGCCCACCTGGGCCTGGGCGTTGCCCTTGTCCGACGCCTGGCGCAGGTAGGCCAGCGCCTTGTCCTTGTCCACCGGCACGCCCAGGCCCTGGCCGTAGGCGCGGGCCAGTTCAACCATGGCGCCGGCATCACCCTGGCCGGCCAACGCGGTCAGCTTGGGCAGGGCCGCGTCATAGTCGTGCCTGACCATGGCCAGGCGGGCCACCGCCAGATCGGCGGCGTTGTCGGCGCGGGCCGGAAAGGCGCCTAGGGCCAGCAGTCCCGCCACGGCGACGGGCAGGACCAGCCGATGCCAGGCCGGGCGGCGGGCGGGGTGGGGGGAAGGACGCGGCATGGGCAATGGTCCTTGGCCGGAACACGAGACTTCCAGGAACCCTTGGGGTCCCTGACGGGGTCCCTCAGGGGCGAAACCCTCAGGGGCGAAAAACGTCACGCAGCCAGCGGTTGGCCGGGTCATCCTCACTGGCGCGATGCCAATAGAGATTAAACGCCAGCGGCGGCATGTCCAGTGGCAGGGGCAGGGTGACCAGGGCGCCCCGGCCGCCGTCCACCAGCGGCTGGCTATGGCGGCGGCCCATGGTCAGCAGCCATCCGCCGCCGTTCAGGCCCGCCTCCGCTATCACGCGGCAGGCGGTCTCATACCGTTGGCAGCGCAACGCGATTCTGCGCTGGATGCCCAGGCGCAGCAAGGCGTAGTCCTCAACCGCCGGCCCGCTGCGGCGGGAGGAGACGGCGATGTGCGCCGCCGCCAGATATCCATCCAGGTCCACCGGCGGGTGCCCAGCCGCCGCCACCAGGCAATAGTCGTCGCTCAGCAGCGGCAGGTGGCGCAGGTCCGGGTCGGGCGGCAGGGTCACGTCCACCGCCAGGTCCAGGCGCCCCCGCGCCAGGTCGGCCTTCATGGTCGCCCGGTCCAGGCGCACGCTGTCCAGCCGGGGGACCGGTCCAGTGGACAGGTGCCGGCGCAACCGGGCCATCATGTCGGGCAGCAGCGTGGGTTCCACCGCCTCCGGCATGGCGACGATGGCCTGGCGCAGGTCGCGGTCGGGCTGGAAATCCTGGGTGTCGGCCAGCGCGCGGCCCAGGGCCGCCAGGGCCTCCCGCACCCGGGGGGCCAGGCGGCGCGCCAGGGCGGACGGCGCCACGCCACGCCCATCGCGGGGAAACAAAGGTTCGGTCCCGATACCCAGGGGGCCCGTCCCGGGATGGGGGCCCAACTGCTCGCGCAGGCGGGCCAGCGCGTGGCTGACGGCGGACTGCGACAGCGCCAGTTCATCCGCCGCGCGGGTCAGGCTGCGTGCCCGGTAGACGGCATCAAACACCCGCAGCAGGTTCAGGTCCAGCCTGGCCAGCAGGCGCATATCATGAACATCATTCATGGTTCATTGCGCATAATCTTCGCGACTGTTCATGTCAATCCGACGCTACACTTCCCCTCAAGAACGCCACGCCGATGGCCGGTCCCCGATGCGGGGGACGTACGGGAGAACGCCGATGGATTTCCAACCCAGCCCCCGGGGACAGGATTACCTGGATCGTGTCCGCCGCTTCATCGCCGACCATATCGTGCCGGTGGAGGCGCAGTATTGGCGTGACGTCGCCGTTCATGACGGCCCCGACTGGCGCGCCTGGAAGGTTCCACCCAAGATGGAGGAGCTGAAGGCCCGCGCGAAGGCGGAAGGCCTGTGGAACCTGTTCCTTCCGGACGCCGAATTGGGCGCCGGCCTCAGCGTCCTGGAATACGCCCCCATCGCCGAGGCCACGGGCCACAGCCTGATGGCGCCGGAAGTGTTCAATTGCAACGCCCCCGACACCGGCAATATGGAGGTGCTGTGGCGTTATGGCAGTCCCGCGCAGCGGGAACAGTGGCTGAAGCCCCTTCTGGCCGGCGATATCCGCAGCGTCTTCTGCATGACGGAGCCCGAGGTCGCCTCGTCCGACGCCACCAACATGGCGGCCACCGCGGTGGTGGAGGGGGATGAGATCGTGGTGACGGGCCGCAAATGGTGGTCCAGCGGTATCGGCGACCCCCGCGCCCGCATCGCCATCGTCATGGCCCGGACGCCTGATGCCGATCGTGATCGTCACCACCAGCACTCGATGGTGCTGGTGCCGCTGGACGCGCCCGGTGTGCGCATCGAGCGCATGCTGCCCGTGTTCGGCGCCTGGGATGCTCCCCACGGCCATGGCGAGGTGACGTTCGACCGGGTGCGGGTGCCGGTGTCCAGTTTCATCGCCGGCCCCGGCATGGGGTTTGAAATCGCCCAGGGCCGCCTGGGGCCCGGGCGCATCCACCATTGCATGCGCTGCCTGGGGGCGGCCGAGGCGTCGCTGGACCTGATGATCAGGCGCGGCATGGCCCGCACCGCCTTCGGCCGGCCGCTGATCGACCTGGGCGGCAATCGCGAGCGGGTGGCGGAGGCGCGCGTGGCCATCGACCAGGCCCGCCTGTTGACCCTCTATGCCGCCTGGAAGATGGACAAGGTGGGGACGCAGGCGGCCCTGACCGAGATTTCCGCCATCAAGGTGGTTGCGCCCAGCGTGCTGGAGCGCGTGGTGGACGACGCCATCCAGATGCACGGCGGCGCCGGCGTGTCGGGCGACACGCCCCTGGCCGGCTTCTACGCCCAGGCGCGGTCGCTACGCCTGGCCGATGGGCCGGATGAGGTGCACAAGGCCATGATCGCGCGCCTGGAACTGGGCAAGCGCGGCTATAAAAAGTCAAAAGGGGAGGGTTGAGGCATGGTGGCGATCACACCAAAGACGGGTCCCCAGGGCGGCCGCGTCTTCATCACCGGCGGGGCCAGCGGCCTGGGCCTGGCGCTGGGCAGGCGCTACGCCCGGGCCGGCTGGCGCGTGGCCGTTGGCGACGTGAACGCCGAGGCGATGGCGTCGGCGGTGGCGGAACTGTCGGCCCTCGCGCCCGACGCGTTCGCCATTCCTTGTGACGTGCGCGACGATGCCGCGCTGGACGCCGCGGCCCAGGCCCTGACCCAGCGCTGGGGCGGGGTTGACATCGTCGTCAACAACGCCGGCGTGGCCCAGGCCGGCAACATCGACGACACCCCGCTGGACGACTGGCGCTGGATCATCGACATCAACCTGATGGGCGTGGTGCGCGGCTGCCGCGCCTTCACACCGATGTTCAAGGCGCAGGGCCACGGCTATTTCATCAACACCGCCTCCATGGCCGGCTTGCTCGACATGCCGACCATGAGCGCTTACAACGCCACCAAGGCGGCCGTCGTCTCGCTGTCGGAAACCCTGCAGCATGAGCTGGCGCCCAGCGGCATCGGCGTCAGCGTCATCTGCCCGTCCTTCTTCAAGACCAACCTGGCCAGCAGCCTGCGCACCACCGACCCGCGCCTGCGCGCCCGGGTGGACAAGCTGCTGAACCGCCCCGGCATCACCGCCGAGGACGTGGCCGAATACGTCTACCAGGGCGTGGCGGCGGGCCGCATGCACCTGCTGCCGCACAAGGAAGGCCGTCGCTTCTGGCTGCTGAAGCGCCTGCTGCCGCGCCGCTGGTACGTGGCCATGATCGACCGGCGGGCGCGCAGCATGGCCACCCCCTCACGGTCGGCGGCGGCCAGGACCCAGGCCGGTGCGGGGGCGCCCACGACGGGGAAGCCATGACGGCGCCTGCCGTGGCGGCGGCGGATACCCCTCGTCCCCTGACCGACCGGGCGGGCCCGGTGCGGCCGGGGGAGGATCTGGACGTGGCGGTGGTCGACCGCTGGCTTAAGGAGCTCCGGCCGGGACTGCAGGGCCTGCCGGTGGTGACACAGTATTCCGGTGGCGCATCCAACTGGACCTACCGGCTGGCCTATGGCCAGGACGGGGCGGGGGGCGACTTCATCCTGCGTCGCCCGCCGGCTGGCACCAAAGCCAAATCCGCCCATGACATGGCGCGCGAGTTCCGTGTCCAACAGGCGCTGAAGCCCGTCTTCCCCTGGGTCCCCACCATGGTGGGGCTGTGCCAGGACGAACGGGTCATCGGCGCCGACTTCTATGTCATGGAACGCGTCGCCGGGATCATTCCCCGGGCCAACCTGCCTCGCGGGCTGGATTTGGGGCCGGACGCCGTGCGCCGCCTGTGCCTGGCCATGGTGGACAAGCTGGTGGCCCTGCACCGGGTGGATCCGGAGGCCGCCGGCCTGTCGGCCCTGGGCAAGGGCGACGGCTATTGCCGCCGCCAGGTGGAGGGCTGGTCCGGCCGCTACCAGAAGGCGCGCACGTGGAACGTACCGTCCTTCAACAAGGTGCGGACCTGGCTGGCCGCCAACACCCCGGCCGACGCGGCGGCCTGCGTCATCCACAACGACTGGCGCTTCGACAACCTGGTGCTGGACGCGGCCGACCCCACCCACGTCATCGGCGTGCTGGACTGGGAGATGGCCACCATCGGCGACCCGCTGATGGATCTGGGTGGGGCCCTGGCCTATTGGGTGCAGGCGGATGACGACTTCGTCATGCGCTCCATCCGCCGCCAGCCCACCCATCTGCCGGGCATGCTGACCCGGGATGAGGTGGTGGCGCGCTATCTGGCGGCCATGGGGGACCGGCTGGACGCGAAGGCGGTGGACTGGACCTTTTACGAGGTGTTCGGCCTGTTCCGCCTGGCCGTCATCGCCCAGCAGATCTATTACCGCTACCACCACCGGCAGACACGCAACCCGGCGTTCAAGCGCTTCTGGCTGTTGGTCACCTATCTGGAATGGCGCTGCCGCCGCGTCCTGCGCCGGGCCGGGCGCTGATCCCATGGTGGCGCTGTACCTTATCCGCCACGGCCAGGCCTCCTTCGGGGCGGACGACTATGACCGGCTGTCGGCTACCGGCATCGACCAGGCGCGGGTGGTCGGCCGTCAGCTGGGGGCCCGCCTGGGCGGCGGCGACCTTACCGCCGTCAGCGGCAGTCTGAACCGCCACCGCGACACCGCCGGCGCCTGCCTTGGGGCCATGGGCCGGGACAGCGTGGCCTTGGGCGTGGACCCCGACCTCAACGAATATGATCCCACCGACGTCATCGCCTGTTATCGCCCCGACCTGGCGGATGCCGCCGCGCTGCGGGCCGAACTGGCGGCCACGCCCGATCCCCGCCGTACCTATCAGATCCTGTTCGCGGAGGCCGTGGCCCGGTGGATGGGCGGCGACCATGACGCCGACTATGCCGAATGCTGGCCGGTGTTCCGCAACCGGGTGCTGGCCGGCCTGGCCCGGGCGGCCCAGCGGGCGAGCGGCGGAAGCGGCACTGTCCTGATCTTCACCTCCGGCGGGCCCATCATGGTGGCGGTGCAGGCGGTGCTGAGCCTGGATGACGCCGCCGCCCGCCAACTGCACTGGGGTTTGGTGAACGGCGGCGTGACCAAGCTGCTGGTCCCGTCCCGGGCCGTGGGCCAGGTGGGGCCGGGGTGGTCGCTGTCCAGCCTGAACGAACAGGCGGGCCTGGACGGGCCGGACGGCCTGCTGACCTATCGCTAGGGGATCAAGATGCCGGCCAAAACCATCCTCATCACCGGCGCCAGCTCCGGCCTGGGCCTGGGCATGGCCCGGGAATTCGCGGCGCGCGGCCGCGACCTGGCGCTGTGCGCCCGCCGCACCGACCGGCTGGAGGCCCTGCGGGACGAGTTGCTGCGGGCCAACCCCGGCATCCGGGTCGCCATCCGGCCGCTGGACGTCACCGACCATGCCGCAGTGTTCGAAACCTTCCGTGCTTTCGATACCGAAATGGGTGGTCTGGACCGTATCATCGTTAACGCCGGCATCGGCTCCGGCCGGCGCATCGGCACGGGCCATTTCGCCGACAACCTGGCCACCGCCCAGACCAACTTCGTGGCGGCCCTGGCGCAGTGCGAGGCGGCGGTGGAATTATTCCGGTCCCGGAACAAGGGCCACCTGGTGGTCATCTCCTCCATGAGCGCGCTGCGCGGCCTGCCCAAGCACCTGACCGCCTACGCCGCCACCAAGGCCGGGCTGGCCGCCCTGGCGGAGGGCATCCGGGCGGAGCTGCTGCGCACCCCCATCCGGGTCAGCACCCTGTTCCCCGGCTACATCCGCACTGAACTGAACGCGGGCGCCAAACGCCTGCCCTTCGCCATCCCCGGCGACGTGGGCAGCCGCCTGCTGGTCCAGGCCATCGAGCGCGAACCGGCCACCGCCTATGTCCCCGCCTGGCCCTGGGCCTTCCTGGCGCCGGTGATGAAGCTGCTGCCCCTGTCGCTGGTGGCCAAACTGGCTTAAGCGGGCTTGCGCCGCAACCAGAGGGTGGCCGGGGTCTAGAAGAGGCAGGCGATCAGGCGGCGAGAAGGACCAGGGGCAGCCAGGGCAGGGCGATCGCGGCGAGATCCACCAGGACGGCTACGTCGACGTTCCACCGCCAGTATCCCATTTTCTTCACCGCGACCCTCCTATCATCGGGTTCGCCTGCGGCGCCAAATTTTTCGAGCGGCCCAGATCAGCAGGGTCATCACAGGTGCCCAGGGCAGGAGGAACGCGATCACTGAGACCAGGGAGGCGGCGCCGTCCACCATGCTGCGGCCGAAGCCATGGAAAGCCTGCCACAGCATTTTCAGGTCCAGGTCGGTCTCTGCGGCGCGGCCATCATAGCGGATGTTGACCAGTATCGTGTCTGTTTGGGTGCGCAGATAATCGCGGACCGCGGTCAGGCTCTCGATTTCCCCCTGCACATCGGACAATTCCCGTTCGGCCGTGACCAAGTCCGTAACCTTGACCGTGCCCGCGTTATGCAGCAGGGCCAACAGGCGGTCACGCAGTGCGACTTTGCTTTCCAGGCGTTTGTCCACGTCGAGCACCGCGACGGTCTTGTCCTCCGTCGTGGTTGAATGGGCGGTGATGACGGCAGGCGGCGACGCCAACTCGGCCACCAACTTCGCCAAGCCCTGCGGTTGGATGCGCAGCTTGGTATGGGCCTCCATCCAGCCGCTGTACTCATGGTCCACAGCGCTTTCCATCACCGTGCAGTGCAGCTCGGCACAGATTTTGAGGTGGCGGCTTTGCAGGCTTTCGACCGCGTCTGACGGTACGCGCAGGGTGTAGGAATGCGTGACTGCCAGGTATCGCGACTGCGCCGATTCCGCCTCCGCCTTTCCGCCGGAAGGCGTGTCGTCTTCGATTATCTTGGTTTCAATCGCCCCGCGAGGCTCACCCTCCACGACTTTATTGCTCTCTTTGCACCCGACCAACGACATCAGCGCCATGGCCAATAATACCGGGGTCCATCCAATAAGCCGCATCGCCCCCCAAGCCCCCGTTACTCTCTCGATTAGTTTGAGGGTAATCAGCCCAGCTGCCGTTTACAATGCGGTAATGCCATGGATTTTCCGGTCATAATCATTCGGCATGTGAGCAAAATCCTGTCCATTTGGTCATGTTTTTCGTTGGTGTGGCTGGCGGCCATTGACAGGGGCGGGGCGGGCCGCCATCAACGGGACGCGGCACTGTGAGGACGGATCCGGGGGCGGCTGGTGGTGAAGGTTAGGACCTGGCTGATCATGGCCTTGGCGGCGCTGGTGGGTTTGTCGCTGCCGGGTGCCGGCGCCCAAGCGGCCCAGCCCAGTACGACCGCCCCGTCGGCCGAGGCGCCCTTCCTGGTCATCAGCGACCTGCACTTCAACCCGCTGGACGACGCCAGCCTGGCGGCCCGGCTGGATGCGGCGCCGGCCAAGGACTGGCCGGCCATCCTGGACGGCACCGCCGGCCACCGCCTGTCATCCTTCGGCCGGGACAGCAACTGGTTCGTGCTGCACGCCGCCTTCGCCGGCATGCGCCAGGCCCAGCCGCATCCGGCCTATGTGCTGCACACTGGCGACATGCTGGCCCACGACTTCCGCGAGACGTATGAGGCGGCGCTGCCGGCGCGCAAGGGGGATGAGGCCGCCTACCGCGCCTTCGCCCTGAAGACCGTCACCACGCTGATGGAAACCCTGCGCCACACCTTCCCCGGCGTGCCGGTGCTGACGGCGCTGGGCAACAACGACAGCTATTGCGGCGACTATGCCGTGGAGCCGAACGGCCTGTTCCTGGACGACACCCTGCCCCTGGTCACCGCCAGCTTCGGCCGGGCCCGGGCCGACCGGGCGGGTGTGGGCCGGGACTGGCGCCAGGCCGGCAACTACGTCATCCCGCACCCGACGCTGAAGGGCGTGCGCATCCTGTCCTTCGACACGGTGATGCTGACCCGCAAGTACAAGAACAGCTGCGGCCAGCCGGGCGACACGCCGCAGGACACCACGCTGTCCTGGCTGCACCAGGCGCTGGCCCGGGCCCGGGCCGACGGCGCCAGCGTCTGGCTGATCACCCACGTGGTGCCCGGCATCGACGGCTTCGCCACCGCCAACGCCTGGGCCAAGGCGGCCAGGGACGCCTCGGCCGCCGGTCAGGCGGCGCCCGCCTGCACCGCGCCCGTCGAACTGATGGCCCCCGGCATGGAGCCGCGGCTGGAACGGGAGTTGGCGGAGTTCCACGACATCATCAAGGTCATGTTCGCCGGCCACATCCATATGGACGACCTGCGGCTGATCGGGGCCCCCGGCGCCGGCGTGCCAGTGCTGGTGACGCCAGCCGTCAGTCCGGTCTACCAGCAAAGCCCATCGTTCAAGCTGGGCCGGGCCGCGCCCGATGGGTCGGTGGCCAGCCTGACGACCTATTACATGACCAACCTCAGCGACGAGCCCAGCGTGGAGACCGCGCGCTGGGCGCCGGAATACGACACCGCCCAGGCCTGGGGCGCCAACCGGCTGACTCCCGATACGCTGAGGGGCATCATCGCCCGCATCCGCGACAGCGCGCCGGCCCGGGCCCAGTACCGCCGCATCTACAGCGTGGCCCGGCCCCAGGCCTCCGCCATGACGCCGGACAACCAGCCGCTGTATCTCTGCGCCCTGGATAACGGCCTGGTCGACGCCTACACCCGCTGCGCCTGCCCCGGCCCGTAAAGGAACCCCAGCGCCATGATCCGCCGCACCCTGCCCGCCGCCCTTCTGGCCCTGTCGTTGCTGGCCGGCTGTGCCCACCAGGCGATGGCACCCGCCGCCCCTGTGGACCTGCCCAACCTGGGCGTGGTGAAGGGCCAGCTGGTGGCCTACCACGATGGCGGCGCCTATGACCGCGATCTCGCCCGCGTGGCCGGGGAGGCGGCGGCCTGGCTCAAGGCGCGTGTCACCACCCTGCCGGCCGGGGCCCGCCCGGCCCTGGTGCTGGACATCGACGAGACCTCACTGACCAACTGGCCGCAGCTGAAGGTCAACGACTTCGGCTATATCAAGGCCGGCGGCTGCGACATCCAGGCGGGACCGTGCAGTTCACCCGCCTGGGAGATGATGGGCCAGGCGGCCGCCATCGTCCCGACCTTGGCGCTTTTCCGCCAGGCGCGCGCCGCCGGTGTGGCCGTCTTCTTCATCACCGGCCGGCCGGAGGGGGAGCGCGAGGCCACCGCCCGCAACCTGGCGGCGGTGGGGTATGAGGGCTGGGCCGGGCTGGTGCTGAAGGGGACGGCCGCCCACGGCCAATCGGCCGCGACATACAAGACGGCGGAGCGGGCGAAAATCGAGGCCCAGGGCTACACCATCATCGCCAATATGGGCGACCAGGACAGCGACCTGGCCGGCGGCCATGCGGAGCGCACCTTCAAACTGGCCAACCCCTTCTATTTCATTCCCTAATCGCGCCCCTTGATCGTGCGTGGTCCAGCGGCAATCTTGCAAATGCCGTGGCCTGCCCGCATCCTCTGCCCAGCCCCGCGCCCAAGCGGGGCCAGGCGGGGCCGGGCGGGGATAGCCTTTTGGGGGGCGGGGATGAGTGGGGAAATCGACGCGGCCGGTGGCTTGGCGGAAGCCGGCCTGGTCGCCAGGGCCATAGAAACCGAACGGCACCACACGGCCGTCAGCCATGAGGATGGGCACCATCGCTGCGCCAATTGCGGCGCGCACCTGACGGGCGCCTACTGCCATGCCTGCGGCCAGGCGGGCCACGTCCATCGTTCCATGCTGCACATCGTGGAGGAGTTCTTCCACGGCATCCTGCATTTCGACAGCAAGGTGTGGCGGACCTTCCCCATGCTGGCCTTCCGGCCGGGCAGCCTGACGCGCCGCTATGTCCACGGGCACCGGGTGCGTTACGTGTCGCCGCTGGCGCTGTTCCTGTTTTGCGTCTTCCTCATGTTCTTCGCCTTGTCCTTCATCGACAACCCGAGCAAGTCGCTCACCGGCGATCCGTTGAAGAACCTGAACCAGGCCTCGGTATCCGAGGGCCGGGTGGAACTGGAGTCCGCCGTCAACGACGCCAAGGCGGAACTGGCGGACGCGGAACGAGACTTGTCGGAGGCGCAGCAGGAGGGCGGCGACGTGGCCAAGGCGACCGCCCGCCGCGATAAGCGCGTCCAGCAGCTGAAGGTGGCGGAGTCCGTCCTGCAGGCCTTCGACACGGCGGCCACCGCCGCGCTGAAGGCGACGGAGAAGGCCTCCCACGACGCCGTGCATCCCGGCCCCACGCCAGAGACGGCCAAGCCGGATGGTGGCGCGCCGGCGGCGGAGGCCGCCGCCCCGAAGGACGGGAAGAAAACGGAGACGCTGACCCTGCTGGCCGGCGACGGATCCGAAGGGGACGAGCCGGAGTGGGCACGGGCGGCCAAGCGCCTGGCGGGGTCGGAGAATTCCATCAACATCGGCAACGCGAAACTGGAGGAGCATATCCGCCACGCGCTGCGCAATCCGGAGCTGACGCTCTACAAGATGAAGGCGTCGGCCTCCAAGCTGTCCTTCCTGCTGGTGCCGCTGTCGGTGCCCTTCATCTGGCTGATGTTCATGTTCAAGCGGGGCGTCTACCTCTACGACCACGTGGTCTTCGCCCTGCACTCCCTATCCTTCATGGCCGTGCTGACGGCGGTGGCGGCCCTGGGCTCCCGCGCCGGTCTGGGCGCGGACATCCTGGGGCTGCTGTTCCTGGTGCCGCCCGTCCATATGTACGCGCACCTCAAGGGCGCTTATCGCCTGGGAACGTTCGGCACGCTGTGGCGCACCGCCGTGCTGCTGTGGGTGGCCACGCTGGCGCTGACGCTCTACCTGGTCTTCATTATTTCGGTCGGCCTGGTGGAATGACACCAACGGCATGAGTCTGCATCTCGTGCCGCTGGCATAAGCGCTACTCCAGGCTTTCCGTCAGGCTGGCGGCAATGGCGCGGGTGGGGGTGGTGGCGTCCGGGTTGGCCAGGGTCAGCACCCGCCGGCCCTGCTTGGTGTAGGCCATCGCCGCGCGGATTTGCGGATCGTTGCGGAACAGCGCCATGAATGACCCGTCGGCATAGGCGCGGTACAGGCCATCCAGCAGCATGTCGGCCAGCCTGTCATTATGCTTGGCCACAAAGAAATAAAGGTAGAAGTCGCGGTAGAACAAGGCGACGTCGCGAGCCACCGTCACCGGCACGCCCGCCTCCTGCGCCCGCGCCACCTCCTGATCGATGTCCAGGCTGCTGCGGGGCACGGCGTCGGCGGCACCGGTCGCCACCGCCGCGTAGAGGTTGGCGCCGGTCTCGCGCACCGTCAGACCAGCGGCCCGCAGCAGATGGGCCTCGGGCCAGCCCTCGCCCTGGGCGAAGGCCACCCCCGCCAGGGCAGGCGACGCGCCATCCTCCGCCAACTTGGCTTGCGCCGCCTCATCAACCGCCAGCAGGCGATAGCCCATCAACCCCCGGTCCAGCGGCACGCGCACGGGTTGGAAATGCGCCTCCAACGCCGGGGTGGTGGCCAGCCAGTAGACGTCCACCGTGCCGTTGTCCGGCTGCTGGAGCAGGCGAAGCACCTGGGCTGTGGGCAGGGTGTGATCGTCGACCTTCAGCACGTAGGGCTGGCCACTCTTGGCCAAGGCCAGCTTCAGCACCTCCAGCACGTAAGCGGACGCCGTCCCCTGGTTCAGGGCGTGCACCACCAGGGGGGCGGGGGCCGGCGGGCCGCCGCCGCCCGGCAGGGCCATGCCACCCAGATCAATGGGATCGTCGCCGGTACCGGCCAGCGCCGGGTTCAGCATCAGGGTGACCATCAGGCTCAAGGCCAGCCGCAGCGCGGACCGGCCCCCGGCGCGCCGCGCCGTAGGGTGACTCTGAACATGGCGCAAACACATCCTGCGACCCCCCTCATAAAGGGGGCCGTTGTCGCTTGGTGGTGGCTGGCCCCGTGGTCGGACGGATCCGCCGGGAACCTTGTTGTGGCCGACGTTATCGGCGGCCTTTCTCCAGGGCCACGCCCAATCCCAGGGATCAGGGTTGCCCATGGCGAGTAAAGGTACGCCTACAGGATTAGGCAGTCGTTAACGCTTGCGCGCTAGGCCACCCGGCCGACATGGTGCGGAGCCGCCGCCCTATACTATTGGATGGTGCGACAATTGCGCACGCTTCGGCGTCCCATGAGTATAGCATAACCCCGACATCGCAAAAATTCGTTTTTCAATTCAATGAATTGATGACCGTTTCTCAGTCGGGATGGTCGGGCGAATATTAATTCATATTTAACCGGGAGGGAAGATTAAGGGGCGTCGCCTGCTAACGGCATCGTCATTCACAACAACGCCACCTCCAGAAAGGAAAAGCCATGGCCACTTGGCGCAATCTTTCCATCCGCCTCAAGGTCCTGATCACCTTCCTGGTTGTCTTCCTGGCGACCCTGGGCTTAGGCCTGTTCGGGCTGAGCCGGACGGCGGCTGTGAACGGCACGGCCGCCGACATGCGCGACAACTGGCTGCCCTCCACCGTGGCGCTGGGGCGGCTGGGCGTGGCGGTGACCAATGCCCGGGTGATCGAGGCGCGGGTGGTCATCGCGGCCACCGCCAACGATCCCGCCCTGCTGAAGCAGGCGGAGGCCGGGTTCGCCGAAGCCGTGGCCGGCGCGGAAAAGGCCCGCGCCGACTATCAGACCTTGCTCACCAAGGGCACCGATGACGAGCGGCTGATGAAGGAATTCGACGCCGGCTGGATGCGGTACAAGGCGACGGCCGCCCAAGTGAATGACATGGCGCACAGGGGGGAGGTGACCAAGGCGCTGGCCCTCTACCTGGGCGATGACTTCAAGGATTTTGAGGCCGCGCAGAAGACTGTCATGGCGGATTCCGATTTCAACGGGGTGGAGGGCCGCAAGGCCGCCAACCAGGGCGCCGCGTTGTACGACAGCGCCGTGTGGATGACCTGGGCCGCCATCGTCGCCACCGCCCTGTTGTGCGCTGGCGCCACCGCGGTGATTGTCACTGGCGTCGTCCGTCCCATCGTCCGCACCACTGGGGTGGTGGAGACCATGGCGGGCGGCAACCTGGCCGTCACTGTCGCCGACACCGACCGGGGGGACGAGGTGGGCACGCTGGCCCGGGCGCTGGAGGTCTTCCGCGACGGCATGGTGAAGGCGCGTGACCTGGCCCAGGCCCAGGAACTGGAACGCCAGGCCAAGGAGAGCCGGGCCCGGGCCCTGGAAACCCTGGTCCAGGGCTTCGAGGCGAAGGTGGCCCAGCTGGTGGAGGCCCTGGCCGGCGCCGCCACGGAAATGCAGGCCACGGCGGAAAGCATGGCCGGCACGGCGGACCAGACCAATCAGCAATCCAGTGCCGTGGCCGCCGCCGCCCAGCAAGCGTCAGCCAACGTCCAGACCGTGGCCTCCGCCACGGATGAGATGGTGGCGACCGTGCAGGAGATCGGCAGCCAGGTGGAAAAGTCGCGCACCATCGCCACCAAGGCCATCCAGGAGGCGTCGGAGACCAGCGCCACCGCCCGCCAGCTGGCCAACAGCGCCCAGCGCATCGGCGAGATTGTGCAGCTGATCAGCGACATCGCCGGCCAGACCAACCTGCTGGCCCTGAACGCCACCATCGAGGCCGCCCGCGCGGGCGAGGCCGGCAAGGGCTTCGCCGTGGTGGCGAGTGAGGTGAAGAGCCTGGCCAACCAAACGTCCAAGGCCACGGGTGACATCGAAAGCCAGATCGGCGAGATCCAGGGCCTGACCAACCAGGCCGTGGCCGCCATCGAAAGCGTCAGCCGCACCATCAATGAGATGTCGGACATCGCCATGGCCATCGCGTCCGCCATCGAGGAACAGTCGGCCACCACCTCGGAAATCGCCCGCAGCGTGAACGAGGCGGCCAAGGGCACCGAGGATGTGTCGCGCAACATCACTGGCGTGCATGAGGCGGCCGTGGCCACCGGCTCGGCCGCCGAACAGATCCAGGGGGCGGCGCGCGAGCTGTCGCACCAGGCGGAGGATTTGAACGGCGAGGTGTCGCGCTTCATCGCCGGCGTGAAGGCCGCCTGATCCGGGCGATCTCATTTTCAAGCGACGGCCCGGATATCCCTGTAGTCCGGGCCGTCGCCGTATGCCGGCTTTAATGAATGGCCCGCCTGTCTGATATGGATTTTTAATGCCCGGCCGGCGGCTCAATGGCGTCCTTGGATGACCATGCCGGAACCGCCGCCATGCTGGGCTTCACCACCCTGATCGATCTTTTCACCCATCACGCCGAACCGCCGCCGCCCGCGCCCGGCGCCGCCGACTGGTCCTTCGCCACCCCCGCCCATTTGCCGGCAGGCGGCTCCGTTTCCGTCGATCTGGGCGCCGGCCGGGTATGGGTCAGGGACCCCCGCCGCGCGGGCGACTTCCCCGTGGCGGAAGTGGCGGTGCAGCCCATCCGCCCCGCCGACCTGGCCCGGCCGGAGGCGCTGGCGCAACTGGTGGTGTGGGCCGGCGCGCCCGTGCCGTGGCGGTACCGCATCCCCTGCGCATCCTGGCGCCAGGCGCGCACGGTGGCGGCGGAGTTGGCCCTGGCGCTGGACCGCGCCGCGTCCAACGGCGCCAGCCGCTGCCTCAGCTTCTGATCAACCCTACCGCTTTGGACGGGCCGCCGGCTCCCTCGGCGGCCTAGTCCTTTTGTGCGACGCAAAACCTTCTTCGCGCATGCGAGATCGGTTGGCTATACTGCGGTCCGCGGGGTTGTCGGATGGCGACTGAAAAGGGAAAGCTCATGGCCTTTACCGAAGCGACCGGCCCGGGTGCACCGTTTGCGCTGCCCTCGGGTTTCCTGGACCCGAGCAACCATTGGCCCTTCCGCCTGTGGCAGGATGGCCTGGCCTATACGGTGGACGCCTGGCAGCGCACGGCCCTGGTGATGGACGTGCTGCGCCAGCGCGGCGCGCAGTATCATGAGCACATGGCCCAGACGGCGCCGACGGTGCTGAGCTTCGAGAGCGAGACGGTGCTGGACGGCGCCACCTTGCCCCGGCCCGTCAACTACTCCCTGCAACGCATCATCCCGCCGGCAGGCGTGGAACTGGACTTGAAGAAGCGTCCCTTCGTCATCGTCGACCCCCGTGCGGGCCACGGCCCAGGCATCGGCGGCTTCAAGTCGGACAGCGAGATCGGCGTGGCCTTGGGCGCCGGCCATCCCTGCTATTTCATCGGCTTCCTGCCGCGCCCCATCCCGGGCCAGACGGTGGAGGACGTGATCGCGGCCGAGGCCGCCTGCCTGGAAAAGGTCATCGAGCTGCATCCGGAGGCGGAGGGCAAGCCGGTGGTCATCGGCAACTGTCAGGCGGGCTGGCAGCTGATGATGACGGCGGCCATACGGCCGGATCTGTTCGGCCCCATCATCATCGCTGGCACGCCGCTGTCCTTCTGGGCGGGCGTGCGGGGCCAGGATCCCATGCGCTACAGCGGCGGCCTCTTGGGCGGCAGCTGGCTGACGGCGTTCGCCAGCGACATGGGCGCCGGGCTGTTCGACGGCGCCTGGCTGGTGCAGAATTTCGAAGGCCTGAACCCCGCCAACACCCTGGTGGGCAAGCAATACGCCCTGTGGGACAAGGTCGATACCGAGGCGCCCCGCTACCTGGGGTTCGAGAAGTGGTGGAACGGCCACGTCCTGCTGAACGGCGAGGAAATCCAGTACATCGTCGACAAGCTGTTCGTGGGCAACCGCCTGGCCACCGCCGACATCGTCACCAAGGACGGTGTGCGCGTGGATCTGCGGGCCATCCGCTCGCCCATCATCGTGTTCTGTTCCAAGGGCGACAACATCTCGCCCCCACCCCAGGCCCTGGGCTGGATCTGCGATCTGTATGAAAGCGTGGATGACATCCGTTGCCACGGCCAGACCATCGTCTATGCCGTGCATGAAAGCATCGGCCACCTGGGCATTTTCGTGTCGGCCGCCGTGGCGCGGAAGGAACACCGCGAGTTCGCGTCCAACATCGACTTCATCGACGTGCTGCCCCCCGGCCTTTATGAGGCGCAGATCCTGCCGGCCGAGGCCGCCCCCTCCGGCAAGTCGGGGCAGGAGGGGGACCCCAACGTCCTGCGATTCGCCGCCCGCAGCATCGGTGACGTGGCGGCCCACGTGCAACCCCTGCCGGAGGACGAGCGGCGCTTCGCTACCGTGTCACGCCTGTCGCGGGTGACGCTGGGCCTCTACCGTGACTTCGTCCAGCCATGGGTGCGCCAGCTGGTGGGCGAGACGGCGGCGGAAGCCTTGCGCAACCTGCATCCCCTGCGCCTCAGCTACGAGCTGTTTTCCGACACCAATCCCTGGCTGAATGGTGTGCCGGAGCTGGCCGCCGCCGCCCGGCGCGACCGTCGCCCGGTCGGGTCGGAAAACATCTGGCGCCATCTGGAACAACGGCTGGCCCACCATATGGAAACGGCGCTGGACGTCTACCGCGACCGCCGCGACGCCGCTGGCGAGGCGCTGTTCATGGGCATCTATGGCCACCCCCTGACCCAGGCGCTGTTCGGCCTCAAGGCCGACGACGCCCCGCCCCGCAGCCATCCGGGCGAAACCCCCGAACACCGCCGCTTCCTGGCGGAACAGGGTGCGGAACTGCGCCGGCGCCTGCACGAGGGTGGCCTGCGCGAGGCCGGGATGCGCGCCCTGCTGCATGTGGCACTGGCGGAGCGCATGGCCGACGCCCGCGGCTTCAACGCCCTGCGGGGCCTGCGCGACACCCATGGCCGTGGCCTGGAACTGGCGGAATTCAAGCAACTGGTGCGCGACCAGTTCCTGATGCTGTTGCTGGACCCGGCGGCGGCATTGGAAACCCTGCCCGAACTGCTGGCCGACGCCACGGCCGAGGAGATCAGCCGCATATCGGACGACCTGGCGACGGTGGCGGGCGCCGCCGGACCGCTGGACACCCGGGGCCAGGAACGGCTGGACAGCTTGCTGTCCTTGTTCCGGGACCTGGCGGCCAAAGCGCCCAAGAGCCGGGGCCAGGGCTCACCCGCCGCAACGGCGCCGGCGCCCGACACGGGACTGTCCAACCCGGTACTGGACGAGCCGCCGGCCGTGACGGCCCCCGCTGCACCCAAGCCCGCGCCCAAGCCAGCCGCCGCCAAGGTCCGTCGCACCAAGGCCGCCCCCCTGCCGGCGGCCGAAACCTCGATCGTGACGGGTGAACCGACCCCGCCCCCAGTGGAGGTGGCGGCCGAGCCCAAGCCCGGCCCCGCGGCCACCGCTCCGGTCACCGTGCCCAAGCGCCCCCCGTCCCCCCGCCGCGCCAAGGCGCCGCGCCGGTAAGGCGGAGCCCCGATCGTCGGTGATTTGACGCACTACGGGCAAAAAGCCTTTGGTCGGTGGTAGGTCATGGTGGTGGATGGCGAGCAGACCCTGGAATGGAGGCCGATATCCAGCTCCGGCGCCACAGGGGCGATCAGCGCCGGATCCTTCCCACAGCGACGACTCCCGGCGGCGGCGCGGTCGATTCCCGCACCACCACCTCGAACTCCAGCAGCCGGCGGGGCATGGGATGGGACCAGGGCTGGCGCCGCACCGCCCGGTCGATCAGCAGGTCGGCCGCCGCCGCCGCCATGCGGCTGATAGGCTGGCGGATGGTGGTCAGCTGCGGCCAGATGATGCGCGCCACCGGCGTGTCGTCGAAGCCCGCCACCGACAGGTCGGCCGGAACGGAAAGGCCCAGGCGCTGCGCGACGGCGACGGAGGCCGCGGCCATGTCGTCATTGCTGGCGAAGATGGCGGTAGGCCGGTCGGGCAAGGTCAGCAACTGTTCGGCACAGGCCATGCCGGCGCGGTAGGAGAAGTGGCCGGGGCGCACCAGGTCGGGGTCCAAGGGGATGCGATGGTCCGACAACTCGTCCCTGAAGCCGCGATAGCGCTGCTCGGTGGCGCCGTGGTCGGGATGACCCAGCAGGAAGCCGATGCGGCGATGACCCAGGCTGATCAGGTAGGCCGTCATCTGCCGGGAGGCCGCGTAGTCGTCCATGTAGACGAAGGGTGCCGTCTCGCGGTCCGTGTCGGGCGCGATGCGCACCAGCGGGATGCGTGAGACGCGCAAAGCCTCCAGCACGCCGGCATGATCGACCAGCGGCGGGGTCAGGATGACGCCTTCCAGACGAAGCTGGGAGATGAGGGTCAAGACCTGGTCGCCCACCCGTGGGTCGGTGCTGTCCCACGGTTCCACCAGCAGGTGGAAGCCGCCCTCGCGGCAGCGCGCAACGGCGCCGGCCTGCACATCGCTCATATAATGGGCGCTGGGGTTGTCGTAAAATAGGCCGATAAGGAAGGAGCGGTCGCCGGCCAGGCCCCGGGCGTTCAGGTTGGGGCGATAATCCAGGCGGGCGATGGCGTCCAGAACCCGGGTCTGCGTCTCATTGGAAACGCCGGCCTCGCGGTTGATGACCCGCGACACGGTCTTGATGGACACCTTGGCCAGTCCCGCGACCTCCCGAATGGTGATCGACCGCTTCTCTGGCAGGGCCATGGGGTCTTCCATGTCAGGGGATGTGACGCGCCTGCCGTCGAGGCGCCGGGCGGGGATAAAGGGATGGGCGGTGCGGGGGCACCGCCCATCAAGGTGCAGGATTCGGGGAGAATGTATCCTGCTAGAAGGGCAAACCAGGGCGCGGGAGGGAGGGGAAGCCCCCCCGCGCCCCGGGGAGTCGAACGAACGGAACGAACCGGATCAGAAGCTGGCCCGGGCCCGCACACCCCAGGTCTGGGGCGGCTGGTACACGGCCGTCCAAACCGGGGTCGCCGGACCGCCGAAGGCACCGGCGTTGGTCTTGATGTTGGCGTTCTCCAGGTTCTGGACGAAGCCTTCCAGGGACCAGTTGCCGCTGGGCGCGTCATAGCGGACGGCCAGGTCGGTCCGGGTATAGGCCTTCTGCTCGTCATAGTTGGCGACGTTGAAGAAGGACAGGTAGCTGCGGGTCTCGAAGTGGGTGGAGACGCGCGGCGTGAGGGTGGCGCCATTGCCCAGGTCGAACACGTGCTCGTACCCGATGGTGCCCGACAGGGCCGGGGCGTGGGGCAGTTCGTTGCC
This sequence comes from Azospirillum sp. B4, assembly GCF_000333275.1. Taxonomy (GTDB): domain Bacteria; phylum Pseudomonadota; class Alphaproteobacteria; order Azospirillales; family Azospirillaceae; genus Nitrospirillum. The sequence goes on from NZ_BACU01000289.1 coordinate 51,604, forward strand.
CTTCAGCTCCACCAGGTGGGAAACGTCGCCGCCGCTGTACAGGCGGGCGTCGATGCTCTGCAGTTCCTCCAACTCGGTGTGCTGAGCGGACAGCGACAGGTTGACCGTGTCCCGCGGGGTGATGCGGGCGGCCAATTCCGCCTCGATGCCGTAGGCCTTGGCGCCCTGGGCGTTCTGCGTGACGATCTGCGAGCCGATGACATGGCCGGCGGCGTCGCGGGTGGTGACCGCCTGGTTCACCTGATAGCCCGTGAAATCTTCGTAGTAGGCCGCCACGTTGAAAGTGGCCTTGCCGCCGAACAAGGTGGTCTTGGCGCCGATTTCGTAGTTGGTCAGCGTCTCGGGGCCGGCCAGCTTGCCGCCGTCCTCGATGTTGCCCGACTTGAAGCCCGTGCCGACGCTGGCATACGTCATCAGCACGTCCTTGATGATGTCGGCGTCGGCGCGAACCAGCCAGGTGGCCTTGCTCCACTGGCCGTAGACGTCGTTGGGGGACGCCGTGTAGCCGGGGATGGAGTACGGGTCGCGACCGAAGATGCCTTCGGTGCAGCCGTTGCAGGTGACGTTGCGACCGCCAACGTCCGATTTGTCGTCGCGGGTGTAGCGCAGGCCGCCGGTCAGGCGGATGTCGTCGTTGACATGCCAGGTTGCCTGGCCGAAGCCGGCGGCCGATTCGATCTCGCGGTCGGACTGGATGAAGCTGCCGGCCCAACTGAACGTGCCCAGGCGGTAGCCGTTGCCCTGATCGATGTCGAAGCGGATCTGTTGGTTTCGTGCGAGTAGTAGGCACCCACGATCCAGTCGATGGTGTGCGTGCCGGACGACTTCAGTTGCAGCTCATGGCTGAAGAAATCGTAGGCGGACCAGACGGTGCTGTTCTGCTCGAACGCGCCCGAGGGCGTGCTGGCGCTGGTGGGCGGCAGGGTGCCGCTGTCGGCGTCCACCTGGTTGCCGCCGCCCAGCCACGAGGCGCCGGCGATGTAGCTGAGCTGCAGGTAATCGTTGATGTCATAGTCCATCTTGCTGTGGACGGACTTGGCGGTGCGATCCTGGAAGGGCGCCGTGTCGGCCTGCACCGACCACAGGGTCGTGCCCGGACGCGGGTTCTGCATCAGCGGCTCGACCGGGGTGCCGGTGTCCTCGTACCACTCGAAATTCAGATCCCAGCTGAAGCTGTCCGTCGGGCGCCAGGCGCCGCTGACGCGGAACGACTTCTGGTCGCCAGCATAGTACTTGGGACCGCTGGTCACGTAGGCGGCCGGGTTCACGCCCGCCACGTTCGGGGCCGGCTGGTAATCGACATAGCCGTCGTGCTTTTCGGTCACGAAGGCGACACGGAAGGCCAGCTTGTCGGAAACGGGCAGGTTGAACATGCCACGGGTGCCGAAGCGGCCGTAGGAACCGGCCACGACCTCGGCATTGCCGTATTCCTTGTCGAAGGTCGGCTTGGCGGAGATCAGGTTGACGGCGCCGACGGTGGCGTTGCGGCCGAACAGGGTGCCCTGCGGACCGCGCAGCACTTCCACGCGCTCCATGTCGTACATCAGGACCGACGCGCCCTGGGCGCGCGGCGAATAGATGCCGTCCACGTACATGGCGACCTCGGGGTCGGCCACTTCGGTGTAGGCGCTGTCGTTGCCGATGCCGCGCAGGGTCAGGGTGATGGCATTCTGATCGCCCTGCTGGCCGAACGCCAGGCTGGGCACGAACTTGGCCAGATCGGTGATGTCCTTGACCTGCTGCTTGTTCAGGCTTTCCTGGCTGAACGCCGACACGGCGATCGGGGTTTCCTGCAGCTTGGTCTCGCGCTTGGTCGCGGTAACGACGATTTCACCGATGACGTCGGAACTGGCCGGGGCCGCGGTCTGCGCGTAAGCGCCGCCGGATAGGGCGATGACAGCCGCCGCTTGCAGATAGAGTCCGAGTCTCGCCTTCATCTCGCTTCCTCCCATTTATTCTTGCCTGGTCAGGCGGATTTCGACGGCCATCCCTTCTGAACAAGGACCGGTGCCGTCGTGGCCGCATGTTTAGCGCCGGCCCGTATGCTGTCAACAAAATTATGACAACGTTGTCGCACAGCGCTGTCATGTGGCGGAAACCGTGGTATTCTGGCCTCATGCGCAGGACAGCGCTTGCCGCAACGCAAACAACAGGCGGCAACCACAGGCTGAAACAGGTCATCGGCTTCAACAGTCTGGCCTAATGCCTTGAGAAACATAAGAACGGCCGCCCGCCCGACCAGGGGTTGAGGCACCGGTTTGGGAGGAAGCGATGACCGCAGCGGAAGGCGCCCGGCGCCGTATCTTGATCGTGGGCGGGGGAACCGCCGGTTGGCTGACCGCCGCCTATCTGGCCCGAACCCTGGGCGCGAAGGAACCGGGCGGGGTGGACATCACCCTGATCGAATCAAAGGACATCGGCATCATCGGGGTCGGCGAAGGCACCTTCCCCACCATCCGGTCCACGCTGGCCGCCATCGGCATCGACGAGGCGCGCTTCCTGCGGGAGAGCACCGCCACCTTCAAGCAGGGTGTCCATTTCGTGGATTGGGCGGAGACGCCGGCGCCGGACGCCATGCCGACGCAGGCCCTGGGCGCGGTGGCCGGCCACAGCCACTACTTCCACCCCTTCAACTTCCCCCATCAGGGCAACGGGCCTGAGCTGCTGCCCTATTGGCTGCTGGGTGGCGCTGGCGACGTGCCCTTCGCCGAGGCCGTCACCCTGCAAAAGGCGGTGGCCGACGCCTGCCGGGCGCCCAAGCGCCCGGTGGATCCGCCCTATCACGCGCCGCTGAACTACGCTTACCATTTCGACGCCAACCGCTTCGCCGCGCTGCTGCGCACGGTGGGGATGGAGCTGGGGGTGCGCCACCTGGTGGGCACGGTGAACCGGGTCGTGCTGGACGCCGCCGGCAGCGTGGCGCAGGTGGACACGCTGGAGCACGGCGGCCTGACCGCCGACCTGTACGTCGACTGCAGCGGCTTCCGGGCGGAAATCATCGGCCGGGCGCTGAACGTGCCCTTCAAGTCCTACCAGGACGTGCTGTTCAACGACCGGGCGCTGGCCCTGCAGGTGCCTTATGACCGGCCGGACGCGCCCATCCCTTCCTACACCGTGGCCACGGCGCACGAGGCCGGCTGGACCTGGGACATCGGCCTGAATGACCGGCGGGGCACCGGCTACGTCTATTCCAGCCGCCACACCGACGACGCGCGGGCGGAGGAGGTGTTGCGCCGCTACCTGGGCCCGGCGGCGGCCCAGGGGCGGGATGGCGGGCGGGATGGCGGGCGGGAGCCCCGCCTGCTGAAGTTCGACTCTGGCTGCCGCGCCGCCCAGTGGGTGGGCAACTGTGTGGCGGTGGGCCTGGCCGGCGGCTTCTTCGAGCCGCTGGAATCGACCGGCATCATGCTGATCGAGGTGGCGGCCCACATGATCGCCCAGTTCTTTCCCTGGGGGGGTATCGGCGGCGGGGCGGCGGGTGAGGACAGCGCGCGGACAGCGGCGGCCATGGCCGCCACCGCCCGCACCTACAACGCCCTGATGGGTAAGCGGTATGAGCGCATCGTCGATTTCCTCAAGCTGCACTACTGCGTGACCCGCCGCACCGACAGCGCCTATTGGCGGGACAACGCCGACCCCGCCACCATCCCGGAATCCTTGCGCGACCGTCTGGCGCAGTGGGCCAAGCGCCCGCCCTGCCGCTTCGACTTCGTGGCTGACCATGAAACCTTCCTGCCGGCCAGCTACCAGTATGTCCTGTACGGCATGGGCTTCAAAACCGACCTGGAGCCATCGCGCGCGCTCTACCGCCGCATGGATGAGGCGCGGCACGAGTTCCGCGGCCTGCGCACCGTGGGTCCCCAAGCGGTGGCCAGCCTGCCCACCCACCGCGCCCTGGTGGATGAGGTCTACCGCAACGGCTTCCGTCCGCCCCAGCCGGCCCAGGTCGCGGGCGGACGGCGATAGGCTGCACCGATTAGACAGGAAACGCCGCCGGCCTCAACCCGAACGGGACCGGCGGCGTTTTCGTCGATGGTTGTCAGCCCTTGCCCGGCGGGCGGGCGGTGGACTGGCGCAGCAGGACGGTGTGGGCCAGCACCTGGTGCGGTACGGGCTTGGGCCAATCGACCTTGCCCCGCTGTGACAGCAGGCCGATCAGGATGTCGGCCGCCGTTTCCGCCATTTCCCGCACCGGCTGACGCACGGTGGTCAGGGGTGGCCACATCATCTCCGCCAGCGGCGTGTCGTCGAAGCCAACCACCGATAGGTTGGCCGGCAGGCTGAAGCCACGGTTGTGCGCCTCCGCCACCACGGCGGCGGCCATTTCATCGTTGCTGGCGAAGATGGCGGTGGGGCGGTGGGGCTGGTCCAGCAGGCGGCGGGCGCAGGCCACCGCCGAGGCGTAGGTGAATTCGCCCTGTTCCACCAGCACCGGATCCACCGCCACGCCGGCGTCGACCAGGGCGTCGCAATATCCCGTGTAGCGCAGGATGGTGGCGGTGTGGTTGGCCTTGCCCTTGATGAAGCCGATGCGCCGGTGCCCCAGGGCCAGCAGATGCTGGGTCAAGGTGTAGGCCGCCTGGCGTTCGTCGATACGGACGGAGGGGGAGGTTTCCGATTCCTGCTGCGGCGTGACGCGGACATAGGGCACGCCCGCGTCCTCCAGGATGCGCAGTACGATGGGGTTGTCGGTGACCGGCGCCGTCAGCACCACGCCATCCAGGCGCATCTGGTTGACGATGGCGCTGGCGCGTTTTTCCACTTGGTCGCTGCGATAATCGATTTCCTCGATCATCAGATGGTAGCCGTGGGCGCGGCATCGGTTCAGCAGGCCCACCTGGATTTCCAGGGTATAGGGGCCGCCAGCGTCGCCATAGAGATGGCCGATGAGGTTGGAGCGTTCGCTGGCCAGGCTGCGGGCCATCATGTTGGGCTGGTAACCCAGTTCCGCCACCGCCTTCTCGATACGCTCCTGCATGTCGGGGCTGACATAGCGTTCCTTGTTGATGACCCGCGACACCGTCTTGATGGACGCCCCCGCCAGGCGCGCCACGTCGATGATTGTCGGCTTGCGGTCAGGCCCCGCCATATATCCTCACTCCCCATCCCTGGTGGCCGCCGCAGCGTCCGATGGCGGCATGGGCTACAATTGCCCAAGGTGCCCGGCTGCGGCAATCCTGCATCGATGGCGCAAAAAAGCGCGCCCGTCCATCGTTAGAAACCACCTGCCCGAAAGGCACGCTGGCGCGACCGCCACAGGATGTTGTTTTCTGGGCATGGCCCGGAGGAGGATGGCACCGTTGTCATCGCCGCCGCCGTCGTCCGGGCCCACGACAAGAATCCTCGGGGGGAAGATGGCTTACGGACAGGCGCCGGTGCCCTTGAAGACCAAGCTGGGCTACGCGGTTGGCGACCTGGGCCTGAATTTGCATTGGCAGGCCATGACCCTGTTCCTGGCTTATTTTCAGACCGATGTGCAGGGTGTGCCGCCGGTGTGGGTGGGCGTGGGTTTCCTGGTGGCGGCCATCGCCGATGGCCTGGCCAATCCCCTGATGGGGGTCTGGGCCGACCGCACCAGCACCCGCCTGGGCCGCTACCGCCCCTTCATCCTGTGGGGCGGGGTGCCGCTGGGCCTGGTCATGGCGGCCTGCTTCACCGCCCCCGGCCTGGGCCAGGGTGGCCTGATCGCCTACGCCATCCTGAGCCACACGGCCTGGCGCGGCGTCTACACCATCGTTTCCATCCCCTACGCCTCCTTGTCGGCGCGCATCACCCAGGACGCGGAGGAGCGGTCCAGCCTGACGGGATACCGCATGACCTGCGCCTTCATCGGCGGCATCACCGTGTCCTTCCTGCTGCCGGCGCTGGCCGCCCGCATCGACCACTTGGCGACCGGCGGACATGGCGGCGCCTATGGGGGCGGCCTGGGTTACACCATCAGCGGCCTGGTGGTGGGCGGCCTGTCCGTCGCCCTGTTCTGGCTGTGCGCCGCCGTGGTGAAGGAGGAGCCGTGGCCCGCCCTGACGCCGGCGTCCAGCGCCAGGCTTGACAGCGATGTCGGCGGCTTTCTGCGCACCCTGGGCCGGTCCGGCCCGCTGATGCGCCTGCTGCTGTCCATCGGCCTGATCCAGATCGCCGGCGCGCTGCAGTTCCGCAACCTGGTCTATTTCTTCAAGTACGACGTGGGCGACATGGACCTGGCCGCCTATGCCATGCCGGCCTTTTCCGCCGCCAGCGCCATCAGCGTGCCCTTCTGGGTGTGGCTGGCGCGGCGGACCAGCAAGAAGACGGCGTGGCAGTTGGGCACGGCTCTGGCTGCCGCCTCTTCCCTGGCCTTCCTGGCGGTGCCCAGCGGACAGACCACCCTGGCGGTGGCGGCCATAGCCGCCCTGTTCATCGGCTGCACCGTCCACGCGGTGGGCTTCTGGGCCATGCTGCCCGATCTGGTCGACTACAACGAATGGCGCTTCGGCCGCCGGGACGAGGCCAAGATCTTCGGTGTGGCCTCACTGGCGCAGAAGGTGGCGCTGGGCCTGGCCGGCGCCTTGCTGGGCTGGCTGCTCTCCGCCATCGGCTTCGTGCCCAACGCCACCCAGTCGGCGGAGACGCTGGGCGGCTTGCGCCTGCTGATGTCGCTGCTGCCCTGCGGCCTGTTCGTCGCCACTCTGGTACTCATGGCCGGGTACAGGTTGGACGGCTCCCTGCACCGCCACATCGTGGAGGAGCTGGCCAGCCGGGCGGCGGGCACGCTGGCAACGGCGCCCGCCAGTGCCCCCGGCCAGGGCTCCAGTGCCGCCTCAGCCCTTGGCCGGCCGGGGGTCGAACACCAGGCACGTGGTGGTGCCATGGGCTAGCAGCCGGCCCTCGGCGTCGATCAGGCGGCCTTCGGAGGTGGCCGTGCGGCCGCCGGTGTGGATGACCCGGCCCTCGGCCCGCACCGGCCCCGTCGCCGCCGACACCGCGCGGATGTAGTTGATCTTCAGTTCCAGCGTGGTGTAGGCGCGCCCGCCGGTCAGCGTGGTCTGCACGGCGCAGGCCATGCAGCTATCCAGCAGGGTGGCGATCCAGCCGCCGTGCACGGATCCGATGGGGTTGTAATAGGCATGCGCCGGCGTGCCGGTGAAGACGGCGTAGCCCGGTTCGGCATGGCTGAGGGTGAAGCCCAGGGTCTGGCTGATGGGCGGCGGCGGCAGGTCGCCCGCCATCATCGCGCGCAGGAAGTCCAGCCCGTCCATGCGGGCCAGCGCCGCCATCCGCTCCGCCTCACCCGTCAAGGGGCCGGGCGGTGAGGCGGCTTCGGTTCCGGGGGCGGTCATTCTCACGTCCTCGTTCGCTACATTCGTGCACCGACGATCTTGCCGCCGTCACTATCATAATGCAAGCCTCATAAGAGACACGCACATTGACATGGCGCAAGGATGGGGCGCCCCATTCGGGGGGAATGTCATGGGCAGGAGCCGCAACGGTTCACCCGCGCACATTCCCCGCGCACACCACTGGGAGGCCTGATGCCATGGCCGGCAAGTCCAAGAAATACGCGAACCAGAACAAGCAGGCCGTCACCAACGGCGGCGAGGCGGGCGAGCCCGCCCCGGAGGAGATGGCCGACATCAGCCCGGCGCCGCCGCTGAACGGCGAGATCCTGCGCAACGCCAAGGAGCATAAGCGCATCGAGGACCGCTGGAACATCCTGGGCCCCGGCAAGCCCGGCCGGCCACCCAAGCATTACAAGTACATCGATGAGATGGCCCGCCTGCAGTTCGAGCTGCTGAAGCTGCAGGAATGGGTGCGGATCGAAGGCCTGAGGGTGGTGGTGCTGTTCGAGGGGCGCGACGCCGCCGGCAAGGGCGGGGTCATCAAGCGCATCACCGAAAGCCTGAACCCCCGCATCTGCCGGGTGGTGGCCCTGGGCACGCCGACGGAGCGGGAGAAGGGCCAGTGGTACTTCCAGCGCTATGTCCAGCACCTGCCAGGCCCCGGCGAGATGATCCTGTTCGACCGCAGCTGGTACAACCGGGCCGGCGTGGAGAAGGTCATGGGCTTCTGCAGGGAGGATGAGTACCAGGAGTTCCTGCGCGCCTGCCCGCTGTTCGAGGAGATGCTGGTGAAGTCCGGTATCATCCTGATCAAGTACTGGTTCTCCGTCAGTGATGAGGAGCAGGAGAAGCGCTTCACGGAGCGCATGCATAACCCCATGAAGCGCTGGAAGCTGTCGCCCATGGATCTGGAGTCGCGCGGCCGCTGGGTGGAGTATTCCAAGGCCAAGGACGTGATGCTGGCCCACACCGACCACAAGCTGGCGCCCTGGTACATCGTCGACGCCGACAACAAGAAGAAGGCGCGCCTGAACTGCATCGCCCACCTGCTGCACCAGATTCCCTACAAGGATCTGAGCCCGGTGGAACTGCCCCTGCCGCCGCGCCAGCCGGACAACGGCTACACCCGCCCCAAGAAGTCCAGCCAACATTGGGTGGATGAAGGGTATTGAAGGGGACTGCCCAGCCTCGCCGTTGACACTGACGGGCCTGCGCGGATTGATGTTTGGCTTCTTTCGTATAAAATCAGATTGGTCAATTTGACTGGTCAGAAAGTGAAAGACCATGCGCGAAGTTCAATCATCCGAAGCCAAGGCCCATCTTCCCCAGATTTTGGATGAGGTGGAGCGGGGCGAAACCATTGTCATCACCCGACATGGCCGGCCCATCGCCCGCCTCATTCCTGAGGCGGAGAGCCGGCGGGAAGAGATCGACCGCGCCATCGAAGGCATCCGTGGCATTCAGAAGAGGACCAGCCCCGTTTCCTTGGACGAGTTGCTGGCAGCCCGTCACGAAGGGCATAAATATTAATGCCCTTCGTGATTGACGCGTCCGTCGCCGTCTGCTGGGCCTTCCCGGATGAAGATCACCCTGTCGCCTCCCGGGCCCTGGAGCGAATCCGCACGGACCGCGCCCACGCCCCCAGCCTCTGGTGGTTTGAGGTGCGCAACACGCTGATTGTCAGCGAGCGCCGGCAGCGGCTGACACAGGAAGATACGACAGGCTTTCTGCTTCGGCTCACACGGCTTGGCGTGATTGTGGATCGCACACCGGATGAGGGCACGGTGCTGGCCCTGGCGCGCCGGCACCGTCTCACCGTCTATGACGCGGCCTATCTTGAACTGGCGCACCGCGAGGGTTTCGCGTTGGCGACACTCGATACCGATCTCGCCAATGCCGCCCGTGCCAGTGGTGTGGATCTTCTTTCCTGAGCGGTGCGTCTGCCATTTGACAGACGCACCACCAGGCGATCCTACTCAAACCTCCTCGGGTTCAGTCCTGATATCCCGGCAGCTGCCGCGCCAGCCGGCGCAGCAGGGCCGGCCAGACCAGCAGGTTGGCCGCCTGTGACACGCCCATGCGGCTGATCTCGATGTTGCGGTCGATGGCTTCTTGCGCGGACGGGTAAAGCGCCCGGCCCATGGTCAGGGTGCGCACCTGCATGGTGCAGGCCCGTTCCAGGAAGTACATGCGGGTGAAGGCCTCCGCCACCGTGCGGCCCACGGTCAGGGTGCCATGGTTGCGCAACAGCATGGTGTTGCGGGTGCCCAGGTCGTGCTGCAGGCGGGGGCGTTCATCGTGGTTGAAGGCCACGCCTTCGTAGTCGTGATAGGCCAGGTCGTCGATCACCAGTTGCGCCGTCTGGTTCAGGGGCAGCAGCCCTTCCTCCAGCGTCGACACCGCCGTGCCGTCAGCGGTGTGCAGATGCAGGACGCAGCCCGCGTCCTCACGCACCTGGTGCACGGCGGAATGGATGGTGAAACCCGCCGGGTTCACCGGGAAGCCGGTATCCAGCACCACCTTGCCGTCCAGGTCGATCTTCACCAGGCTGCTGGCCGTGATCTCCTCGAACAGCATGCCGTAGGGGTTGATCAGGAAGTGGTGCTCCGGCCCCGGCACGCGGGCGGAGATGTGGGTGAACACCAAATCGTCCCAGCCGAACAGGGCCACCAGGCGATAGGCGGCCGCCAGGTCGACGCGCAAGCGCCATTCCTCGGCCGAGACGCGGTCACGCAAGCTGCCGAGTGCGGCGGCGGGCGGGGCGGTGGTGGGGGCGATGTCGGGCATGCGGGTCCTCCCTGGATTTTTGTGATACGGGCACCCTACGCCCGCCGCGCGCCCAAGAATGTCGCGGATTTGACAATTACCCCCGTTGTCCCCCGAGGACACTTGCGCTAGCCATGGGGGCCGCAACCAGGGTTTGAAGCCATGCGCCGTCTGTGGGTCCTCACCGCCGCCTTTCTGCTGTCCCAGTCGATCACCGGCCAGGGACGCGCGGCGGACGGCCCCAGCTTCGACTGCGCCAAGGCAGCGAGCCCAATCGAAAAGCGCATCTGCGCCGATCCGGACCTGGCGGCGCGGGACCGGAGCCTAGCGGCCGCCTATCAGCATTTGCTGGACGTCAGCGGTCCCCGGCATAGACGCGTCACTCTCAGCCAGTGGCTCTGGCTGCGGCAACGGACCCGTGAATGCCCGCCGGCAGCGGGCCACGTCCTGACCACCTGCTTGGCCGAGAGTTACGAAAGCCGAGAATCGACACTTAATTACTGGACGACGGGCATACGCGAGCGCCGCCATCCGGATCCAAGCGACATGGACATCATTTCACAAGCATTCGCCGTCATGGCCGATAATCCGGCCATGGCCGAGAAGATCCTGCGGGCGTACGACACGCCCCGGGCCAAGATCGGCCTGGCCATGATCCTGCGGCTGGCGACGCCCAGGCCAGCGGCGCATGAGACGGAGATACGCGCTCTGCTGATCCAGGCCAGCACGAAGCCTCAGGATGCCCGGGACGACGCGGAGGGCCCGGACGCGATCCCATGGGAATTCCTCACGCACCTGGCGGATACTGCGGCCGGCTATAGGGGCGACATTCACAGCCTGATCCCGTTCATCCAGCTGGCTGGCCACGACGTCGAGCTTCCGTGCGCGTGGCTGAAACGGAACCCCGAGCTTTTGGACGGTTTGGAAAAGGAAATATACAGCGGGATAGATCGGTTCACGCCATCTGCGAGTTGCCCTGACCCCGAATTTCCGGCCAGCTTTCAGAAATTGAATGACATGGTCCTGGGGTATGACGGCGGCTATTTCGCGGGCTGCGGCATGTCAAACCCGCTGAATACCATCCGATCCTGGATGACCAGCAAGCTTATCCTGATCTCACAGGTTGCCCCCCGGTATTGGATACAAAAGGAACGGGCGGTTTCCAAAAACCACCAACGCCCATGGCTCTTGAACCTGGCGGACGTGCCGTTGCAGGGATGGTCCACCCTGGGGACCTGGAACCATGCGCAGTACCAGCAGGTTCGTGAGCAGTTCCTTGCCACGCGCCAGGATCTGGCCCGCTATTATCAGCACGCCTTCGCGCTGCCGGAAGGGGACGCCCTCGAAGCCGCCCATTCCAATCTGATATCGAATTTCTGGTGGGCCATTGCTGGCGGCCCTCCCATCAACGTGGCCATCATGGATGCCGACGCCAAACCGTCGCTGGCGGATCTGCTGGCGGCAGGCGAACCGGTGGAGGTGAAGGGCGAGCCATTGCTGTCACTGGCGGTGGTGCGGCCGGAGGCCATTACGCCCCTGCTGGCCGCACACGCGCCAGTGGATGCGGTGAACCCCATGGGCAAGACGCCCCTGATGACGGCGGCCCAGTTCAACAGCTTGGATGCAGCCCAACTGCTGTTGAAAGCTGGCGCCGCCGTGAACCTGCAAAGCCTGGCGCCCGAGGCGATCGAGGATAACAGCGCCGTCCCGGACAGCGGCGCCCTCCAAGGCTGCGCGCCCTATCACATCACCCACGGCCAGCGCACCGCCCTGATGTACGCAGCGGCCAATGCCGGGCTGCCCGTCATCCAGGCCTTGCTGGCGGCTGGTGCCGACACTACGCCGCGCGACAGCCAGGGCGCCACGGCGCTGGATTACCTGGAGGGGCGCGGACCCGTGCCCGCCAACCCGCTGCTGACTGGGGACGAGCGGGAAACGGCCCGCCGCCTGCTGGCCCCACCGGCGCATTAGCCCATGGACAAGCGGGCGGCGGCCCAAGTGCTGGAGGGGCGGGGATGGCTGGCGGAGCAGCCGGCGGACCTGCGTGCGGAGATCCTGGCGCGGGGGCGGCTGCGCGCCTACCCCGACGGCCAGGCGGTCTATCGTGGCGGTGACGCGCCGGATGGGCTGTACGCGCTGGTGATAGGCCGCATGCGCCTGGCCACGGTGCAGGAGGACGGGCGGGAAGTGGTGATCCTGCATGCCGGACCGGGGCATTGGTTCGGCGAGGTATCCATGGTCGATGGCCTGCCTCGGGGCCAGACGGCGGTGGCCAGGGGCGACAGCGTGGTACTGCACCTCCCGGCCCAGGCCTTCGCCGCCATCGTCGCGGCCGACCCAAGCCGCTGGGCCAACTTCGCCGGCATCCTCAGCCGCCATCTGCGCCAGGCCACCCATTATCTGGGCGAGGTGCTGGCCCTGCCCACACCGCAGCGCACCGCCCGCCTGCTGGCCCTGCTGTGCCGGCTGGAGGAGGCGGACACGGCCGGCCCCGTCCATCTGCCGTTGTCGCAGGAGGATCTGGCCGGCATGCTGGGCCTCAGCCGGCAGACGGCCAACCGGGCGCTGGGCCGGCTGGAGCGGGCGGGCCTGGTGCGGCGGGGCTACGGCGGCATCGAGGTGCCGGATCCGGGCCGGCTGGAACGCTATACGGATTAGGGGCGGGGTATGGAAATCGCGTGGCTGGAGGATTTCCTGGCGGTGGTGGCGCACGGCGGCTTCTCCCGCGCGGCGGAGAACCGCAACATCACCCAGCCGGCGCTGAGCCGCCGCATCCGCGCGCTGGAGGACTGGGTGGGCACCCCCCTGTTCCACCGCACCACCCACAGCGTGGAACTGACCGCCGCCGGCGACTCCTTCCAGGTGACGGCGGAGGAGACGCTGCGCCGCCTGGCAAGTGGCCGGGATGAGGCGCGGGAAGTGGCGCAGGGCCATGCCGAGCTGCTGCGCTTCGCCGCCACCAACGCCCTGTCGCTGACCTTCTTCCCCGCCTGGCTGCGCCGGGTGGAGGCGACGCTGCCCTTCACCATCAACGTCCAGATGGTGGCCAACCATATGGAGATCTGCGAGCGGATGATGATCCAGGGACAGTCGCAGTTCCTGCTGTGCCATCACTACCCGGCGGCCAGCACCCTCCTGGCGCCCGGGCAGTTCCGCTCCGTCCACATCGGCGATGACCTGCTGGTGCCGATCAGCGTGCCGGATGAGACGGGCGCGCCACTGCACGCCTTGCCGGGCCGCCCGGACGCGCCCGTGCCCTATGTCGCCTATCGCCCGGAATCCGGCATGGGGCGCATCGTGGCGGCGGCGCTGGAGACGGCCCTGCCCGCCACCAGCCTGAAACCCACCTTCACCTCGCACCTGGCCAAGCTGCTGGTCACCATGGCGCTTGACGGGCGCGGCCTGGGCTGGTCGCCCCTGAGCCTGGTGGCGGAACATCTGGAGCGGGGGGAGCTGGTACGCGCCGGCGACGAAAGCTGGGACATCCCCATGGAAATCCATCTCTACCGCTCCCGCGCGCGTCAGTCCGCCGTGGCGGAGAAGTTCTGGGCACACGTGGCGAGTGGGATCGCCGCATAAGTTTATAACCAGACGGCATTGGGCGGATAGCGGCCTGGCTTCCATAGTCGACTCCATAGGGAGAAGCCCATGCCGCGAACGCTGTACGACAAGATCATCGACGCCCATACCGTCTGCCCGCTGGATGACAGCGGACAACTGTTGCTGTATGTCGACCGCACCATCCTGAACGAGTACACCAGCCCCCAGGCCTTCAGCGGCCTGCGTGAGGCGGGGCGCACGGTATGGAACCCCTCCGCCGCCCTGATGGTGGTGGACCATGTGAACCCCACGGCCAGCCACCGCACGGCGGAGGTGGCGGACAGGGAGGCGGCGGGCCAGATCGCCTATTTCCGCGAGAACGCCCATGACTTCGGCATCGAGCTGTTCGACATCCTGGACCCGCGCCAGGGCATCGAGCATGTGGTGGCGCCGGAACAGGGCCTGGTCATGCCGGGCATGGTGGTGGCCGCCGGCGACAGCCACACCACAGCCTATGGCGCGCTGGGCGCGCTGGGTTTCGGCATCGGCACCTCGGACATCGAGCATTACCTGGCGACCCAGACCCTGGTGTACCGCCGGCTGAAGACCTTGCGCGTGGTGGTGGACGGCGATCTCGCCCCCGGCGTGACGCCCAAGGACCTGGTGATGGAGATCATCCGCCGTATCGGCGCCGACGGCGCCACCGGCTACGCCGTGGAATTCGCCGGGCCGGCCATCGCCGCCATGAGCGTGGAGGGCCGCATGACCGTCTGCACCATGATCGTGGAAGCCGGGGCCCGCGGCGCCGTCATCGCGGCGGATGAAAAGGTGCTGGCCTATATCCAGGGCCGGCCGCGCGCGCCCAAGGGGCTCCTGTGGGACCAGGCGGCGCAGGCCTGGCTGGCCCTGAAGACCGATGATGACGCCGTCTTCGACCGCGAGGTGCACCTGGCGGCGCAGGACGTCGCCCCCATGGTGACCTGGGGCACCAGTCCCGACCAGGCGGCCGTCATCACCGCGCACGTGCCCGCCCCCGACAGCGAGGCCGATCCCAGCCGCCGGGCGGCGCTGAGCCGCGCCCTGGATTACATGGGCCTGGCGCCAGGCGCCCCCTTGGATGGCATCGCCATCGACCACGCCTTCATCGGGTCCTGCACCAACGCCCGCATCGAGGATCTGCGCGATGCCGCCCGCGTCCTGCGCGGCCGGCGGGTGGCGGCCGGCGTGCGGGCCATCATCGTGCCGGGGTCGACCCAGGTGCGGGCGCAGGCCGAGCGCGAAGGCCTGGACCGGGTGTTCACCGCCGCCGGTTTCGAGTGGCGGCAGTCCGGCTGTTCCATGTGCCTGGCCATGAACGACGACGTGCTGAAACCCGGCGACCGCTGCGCCTCCAGCACCAACCGCAATTTCGAGGGGCGGCAGGGCAAGGGGGCCCGCTCCCACCTTATGAGCCCGGCCATGGTGGCCGCCGCCGCCGTCGCCGGCCGTCTGGCCGACGTCCGCGAATTCACCCCGTTTGAGGAGGTCGTCTGATGCAGCCCTTCATCCGCGTCACCGGCCCGGCCGCCCCCTTCCCCCAGCCCAACGTCGACACCGACGTCATCATGCCCAAGCAGTTCCTGAAGGGCGTGGACCGCAAGGGGCTGGACCGGGGGGTGTTCTTCGACCTGCGGTTCGGCGCCGACGGCCAGACCCGCCCCGACTTCATCCTGAACCGCCCCGGCTGGGAGGGTGCGCGCTTCCTGGTGGTGGGCCCCAACTTCGGCTGCGGCTCATCCCGCGAACACGCCGTGTGGGGCCTGGCGCAGCTGGGCATCCGCGCCCTGATCGGCACCAGCTTCGCCGGCATCTTCAACGACAACTGCCACCGCAACGGCATCCTGACGGTGACGCTGCCGGCAACGTTGGTGGAGGACCTGATGGCGCGGGTCAGGCGGCCGGACGCCAACGGCCTGACCATCGACCTGCCTGAACAGGCCATCACGGTCGACACCGACGGCCTGACCATCCCCTTCGCCATCGACGCCGTGCGCAAGGATGCCCTGGTCCAGGGGCTGGACGGCGTCAGCGCCACGCTGGCCCGCCACGCCGCCGCAATCCGGGCGTTCGAGGGGGGCCACCGCCAGGCCAATCCCTGGTTCTTCTGACCCTCTGCCCCCCACCGCCTGTCCTGCCACCCCGCGCCCCGCCCTGGGGCACGGCACCGGCACCCCTTTGCCAAAACAATAATGGGAGGATACGCCCCGTGACCGAGATCCCCGCCGCCATTCCCGAGGCGCCATCCGCGCTGGGCCGCATCGCCGCCGTCCGCATCGGGCCGCTGCCCCTGCCCGTTTATGGGGCGCTGTGCGCCGTCACCATCCTGGCCGCCGCTTCCGGACGCCTGCCCAACGACGTCATCGGCGGCCTGTCCGTGCTGATGCTGACCGGCTTCCTGCTGGGTGAGCTGGGCGCGCGGCTGCCCGTGCTGCGCACCATCGGCGGCCCGGCCATCCTGTGTCTGTTCGTGCCGGCGGCCCTGGTGGGCAACGGCATCGCCAACGCCGCCATGGTCAAGGCGGTGACCACCACCTTCAAGACTGCCAATTTCCAGTATTTCTATATTGCCTGCCTGGTGGCGGGCAGCATCCTGGGCATGCCGCACCGGGTGCTGGTCCAGGGCTTCCTGCGCATGTTCGTACCCCTGCTGGGCGGCACCCTGGCGGCCCTGGCCGTGGGCATCTGCGTCGGCCTGGTGTTCGGCTACACCCCCGCCCACACCTTCTTCTTCATCCTGGTGCCCATCCTGGGCGGCGGCCTGGGCGAAGGGGTGCTGCCCCTGTCGGCGGGCTATGCCGAGATCCTGGGCCGCCCACAGGCGGACCTGATGGGCATGATGGTGCCTGCCGCCCTGCTGGGCAACGTGGCGGCCATCATCGGCTGCGGCCTGCTGAACCGCTTCGGCCAGCGCAACCCACGCTACAACGGCAACGGCATGCTGGTGCGCTCCGGCGCCGACCGGGAGCTGCTGGCGGCCCGGGGACCCGACCGTCCCATCGAGCTGCGCCTGATGGGCGCCGGCCTGCTGCTGGCCTGCGGCCTGTTCATCCTGGGCACACAGCTGGCACCCGTGACCGGCATTCCCGCCCCCATCCTGATGATCGTCGGTTCCGCCCTGCTGAAGCTGACCCGCATCCTACCGGCGGAGATGGAGCTGGGCGCCTATCAGATCAACCGCTTCATGTCGACCAACCTGACCTTCGCCATCCTGGTGGCCATGGGCGCCCTGCTGGTGTCGTGGCCGCAGCTGGTGGGGTCCTTCACCATCGGCTATGTTACCATCTGCACCGCCACCGTGGCCGCCATGATCGCCGCCGGCTTCGTCATCGGCCACAAGATGCGCATGTACGCGGTTGAGGCCGCCATTGTCACCGCCTGCCACAGCGGCCTGGGCGGCACCGGCGATGTGGCCATCCTATCGGCGTCCGACCGCATGGGCCTGATGCCCTTCGCCCAGATTTCCACCCGCATCGGCGGGGCGGCCATGGTGGTCATCGCCACCGTGCTGCTCAGGGCCCTGGGCGGCGTCTCCTGAACCCACGGCGTCGCGAAAGGGTAATGAATGGATAGGCGGTGGGTGGGCCCCCAAGGGTGTAGAATGGCCGCCGCCTTCCCCAGGAACGGCCGCCATAACGAACAAGGAGAGCCCGCCCATGACCGCCGCCGACCCCCGCCATCCCCTGCCCCACCTGACCGTGGACAACGCCGCCGCCGCCATCGACTTCTACGTCCGGGCCTTCGGCGCCACCGAGGCCGCGCGCCACCTGACCCCGGACGGCCGCGTCCTGCACGCCAGCCTGGTCTTCCCCGATGGTGGCGTGCTGATGCTGAACGACGACTTTCCCGAATACGCCGGCGGCCGCAGCCGCGCGCCCAAGGCCGTGGGCATCTGCTCCATCACCCTGCACATGACCGTGCCGGACGTGGACGCCGCCTGGGAAAAGGCCGTCGCCGCCGGCGCCACCATCGCCATGCCCTTGGCCGACCAGTTCTGGGGCGACCGCTATGGCAAGCTGACAGACCCCTTCGGCCAGGACTGGTCCCTGTCCAGCCCCGGCCGCAAGCCGTCGGCGGAGGAGATGGCCCAGGTAACGGCCGAGATGTTCCCCAAGCAGGACTGACACCCCTTCTTGCTGTGCCCGGCGTTGGAATACGTGGATTGGGGCATTTGGGCGCCGGGGCCGGCTGGAACGGTACCGGGGCCAATCTCCCTGCCGCACATCGGGAGCGGCCACGCGGGAAGGCATGCGGCAGATAGTTGCAGTGCCGCATGTTTCACCTTCCGCGACCCAGACGCGACATGGCAATATTGCGCATGGCGGCGCACGGTGCGGCGGCCTTGGGGGAAGTCAGATTGTGGCGATGGGGAACCGGGTCCCGTTTGGGGGGCCGGCGCGGCTGTGGTGTCGGGGGATGCCAAACCGCCTGCCTGACAGTGGCCCTGGCATGGGTCTGCCCGGCGGCGGGACCGGCCAAGACCATGATTGTGTCCTGCTGCGCCCTGCCGGGCGACCCATCCTTGGACGTCTCCCTCTCTCCGCTGCAGCCATACCGGCCACCGCGCTTGGATCCCCACCCCTTCCCTATTGTGACCGGGGAAGCGCCAACGCGCGATCCACTTCGGCTCCCTTGGAGCCCTGGCCGCGCAAGCGGCTGGTTCGCCCCTTTCAAACGAGAGATACGCAAAGGCATGAGCTTGCTTCGCCATAGCCCCGCGCGCCGCGTCGCGGCGGCCGCGTTATGTCTGACCCTGGCCTGCGTCGCGCCCGGTCGGCCTGGCGGCGCCCAAGCAGGAGAGAAGGAAAAGTGTCAACTGCTGCGCGTGGGTACGCTGAAGCTGACCATGGACGCCAACATGCCCCTGCTGGATGTCGGTGTGAACGGCCATAACGGTTATCTGATGATGGATACCGGCGCCGCCTATGGCATGGTCACCAAGCCGGCGGCGGAGCGGCTTCAACTCCGCTACCATTGGGTTCCCGGCATTTATATGGAGGGCGTCGGCGGCAGGGTCAGCGTCCAAGAGAGCAGGATCGACGATCTGCGGCTGGGTGATTGGACCGCCCATCACATCGACTATCCCGTCTTCACCAACCATGACCTGTCCGACAACCCGGACATCTTCGGCGTCATGGGGGAGAATTTCCTGTCCAGGTTCGATCTGGACATCGATATCGCCCATAACAAGGTCAGCCTGTTCGAGCCCAAGAATTGCGATGACATCGCCTTGGCCTATTGGGGCGATACTTACAGCGAGGCGGAGATGAACCGCTTCTCCAAGGACAGCCCGAAGATCTGGTTGAAAGTCCTGCTCAACGGCGAGGAAATCCGCGCAATCCTGGATACAGGCGCGTCCACGTCGGTGTTGACAGAGCGCGCGGCGGCGCGGGCGGGGCTGACGCCGGAAAGTCCGGGCGTGAAACGCAGCGGCAAAGCGGCAGGCATCGGCGACGATCAAGTGGAAGACTATGTCGGCGTCTTCGACAGTTTCCGGCTGGGGGATGAGGAGATCAAGCATGTGCGCCTGCGTTTCGGCGACCTGTTCAGCCGGGGTGGACGTGACGTGCCGGAGATGCTGCTGGGCCTCGACTTCCTGCGCGCCCATCGCCTGTTCGTTTCCCACAGCCAGCGAAAAATCTACTTCACCTATCTGGGTGGCCCGGTGTTCCAGGTGATGGGACCGCGCCTGCGTCGGGCGGAGCCCCTGTCCGAGGGAGCGGCGGAAGGCGCGGAAGGCTCGGCGACCAATCCCGCCGATGGCACCCCCGTCGGCCCCGAGGCCCGCCCCCACGGCTGACCGCCAACGATGGGCGTCCCCCACAAGGCGACGCGCTGGAAGGCCTGTGCGCTGGTCGGCGGGCGCATGCGACCCGCCCACTGAACAAGCCCAGGCCCCCACGGACGGCCCGATGGACGGCAGCCCCCCCTGAGCGGGGCCAGCCCATGGGAACAGGCGTGAACCAGGGGCACGGCGACAGGCCGCGCCAGGACGGACCATCAAGGGCATGACGTCACGGCGCGTCCCGAGCGGGAATCAGGCCGCGGGTGGGCACGTCCCTGGGCGAAAACCTCCTGTCCCGGTTCGTCGATGGGTGGACCGTCCAAGCGCGGCGGACGGCCGCGCGTTCCTTTGGCACGGCGCCAGCCGCCGATCATAAGTTGATTGGAAGCCGACGGCACATCAAATCGGCGACGCCGATTGTCAGAACTCATCACATGTTGACGATAGTCAAGAAACTATCATTGAGAGTCACTTGCCATCGCAAGGATGCAATGATAGGAGTCGTCACACAATAATTACAGCGCCGTTTATTTGGGGATGAACGGGCCATTAATTCGGCAGTTCCCCCTATCCAAATGTAAACGGCGTTTTAATGCGGATTATATTGTGGGCGATGCCGTTGCCCTTGGGCCCCGCCTCATTCCAGGCGGTGACACTTTATCCGTGTGACGGCACTGTCCTTCCTGCCACAGGGCCTTTATCCTGCAAGGGTCTATCCCATGGGATTGCCGCCTGGAGGGGTCCTTTGAGCACCGACGCAGCCGTACCCGCCCACCCCCTTGCCGATGCTCTTCCCCCTGGATGGACCTATGGCGGTTTCTGGCGCCGGGTCCTGGCGGCCGTCATCGACGGATTGATCCTGTTCGTGGCCTCACTGGCCCTGGCCGTGATCTTCGGCTATCCGCTGGCGCCTGGCGTCGGTGACGGCGCGCAACCGGCGGCGGTGACTGGCCTGCCCACGGCGGCGGTAGTCAACATCGCCCTGTACCTCGGCTATCACACAGCCTTCGTGGCCAGCGGCATGCGGGCCACGCCCGGCAAGCGGTTCATGACCCTGGTGGTGGCCCTGCCCGATGGCGGCCGGGTCAGCGCGGGCATCGCCTTCGCCCGCATCGGCGTGCAGGAACTGATCTCCACGCCCCTGGTCGTCCTGCAACCCCTGGCCAAATCGGCACCGTTGCTCTACGGCGGCCTGGCCCTGGTCCTGTGCGTCGCCCTGCTGGTCAACTACCTGATGGTGGCCTTCGCCCCGGAAAAGACCGCCGGCCACGACCGCATCTGCGGCACACGCGTGTTCAAGACGCCGGATAGCGACGTGTGATGTGATATCTGAGGGGCGCTGGAAATCCCTCCCATCTGGCTGAAAGTCCTCACTTTTGATTGTCGACACCACCCCAATCCCGCCGCCGGCCGTCGCCCCCATCCTGGCCGCCGGTTGGGACTATGCCAGCTTCGGCCGCCGATGGGCGGCGCTGTGGATCGATAAATTCATTTGTCTGGCAGCCACCCTCCTTATGGCCCTCGTCGCCTTCATCGTGTCGTGGGCCACCGGCGGTTTGGACCAGGTGGAAACCCCGGAAGCCGAATGGGGGTTCGGAGCGCTCTTTCAGATGGTCTTCATTCTCTACGACACCGCGTTCGTCGCCTCAGCCCACCAGGCGACACCCGGGAAGCGTATCCTGAAGCTGGTTGTTGGCCATGTCGATGGCAGGCGGTTGAGCTGGCCTCGAGCGCTAGGCCGGGCGACGATGAAAAGCGTGATTTCCCTGCCAGTCGACATCGCCGGGCAATTGGACGCCCATGCGCCGGAGATTCTGCCGATCAAACTGGTCGGCCTCGCCTTGATGCTGCTCAACTATCTGCCGGCGGCCTTCACTCTTGAGCGGACGGGCGGCCACGATCTGTCATGCGGCTCTCGGGTGTTCAAGTTGACACCGCCGGTGCCCGGCGTTTTCCCAAGGCGCCTTTGACCTTCCCCCGTGTTTTTCGGCACCCAAGCCAGTATGGTTAACACGGGCGGGCCGAGAAATCCCGCGTGGGAGGAAACCGGAATGGCGATCAATAAGATGGCGGGCGGTACGGGTGAGGAGGGAATGCTGGCGCGTGGCGCCATCGCCTTCACCCGCTGGGCGGAGACATGGTTCCCCGACGCCTTCGTGTTCGTGGTGCTGGGCGTCATCATCGTGGCGGCCGGCAACCTGGCCACCGGCGCGCCGGTGGGCGCCGTCGCCACCGGGGTCGGCGATGGGTTCTGGTCGCTGATCCCCTTCACCATCCAGATGTCCATGGTGGTGATCACCGGCTATGTCGTCGCCAGCTCGCCGCCGGTGCTGCGGCTGATCGAATGGCTGGCCCGGGTGCCGGCCACCGGCCGGGGGGCGGTGGCCTTCGTCGCCTTCGTCAGCATGGCGGCCTCATACCTGAACTACGCCCTCAGCCTGGTGCTGGGCGCCCTGCTGGTGCGGGCGCTGGCCCGGCGCCGGGACATCCGCGTCGATTACCGCGCGGCGGGCGCCGCCGCCTACCTGGGCCTGGGCGCCACCTGGGCCCTGGGCCTCAGCTCGTCCGCCGCCATGCTGCAGGCCAACCCCGCCAGCCTGCCCAAGGCCGTGGCCGACATCACCGGCGTCATCCCGCTGAGCCAGACCATCTTCCTCTGGCAGTCCATGGTGATGGGCCTGGTGATCCTGCTGGCCTCCGTCGCCATCGCGTACTACTCCGCCCCCGGCGACGCGCAGGCCCGCACGGCCGCCGACCTGGGCGTGGACGTGACGGAGGCGGCCAGCGGGAAGGCCGACGGCCCCACCCGGCCGGGCGACTGGCTGGAGCTGACACCCATCCTGCCGCTGATCATCGTGGCGCTGGGCGCCGGCTTCCTGGTGCACGAGTTCCAGAACAAGCCGGCCTTGAGCGTCATCTCCAACCTCAACACCTACAACTTCTTCTTCATCATGCTGGGCCTGCTGCTGCACGGCCGCCTGCGCAGCTTCCTGACCGCCGTGTCCAAGGCGGTACCCAGCACCGCCGGCGTGCTGATCCAGTTTCCCTTCTACGGCGCCATCGCCCAGTTGCTGACCCAGGTGCCGGGGGCGGATGGCCAATCCATCTCCCACCACTTGGCGCATCTGTTCGTCAGCCTGGCCAATGGCGGCACCTTCCCTGTCGTCATCGGCGTCTATTCCGCCATCCTGGGCTTCCTGGTGCCGTCCGGCGGCGGCAAATGGATCATCGAGGCGCCCTACGTCATGCAGGCCGCCATCGACGTGAACGCGCACAAGGGCTGGGCGGTGCAGGTCTATAACGCCGCCGAGGCCCTGCCCAACCTGATCAACCCCTTCTGGATGCTGCCGCTGCTGGGCGTGCTGGGCCTGAAGGCCAAGGACATCGTGGGCTTCAGCTTCACCCAACTGCTGTTCCACCTGCCCCTGGTCCTGTTCCTGCTATGGCTGCTGGCGCCGGCCCCATGAATTCGGGCGTCGATAGCACGGGTTGAAAAAATGCCGCACCCACCGCCCATGGATTGAAGGGCGGCGGTGGCGGTACCCTCGGCGCCGCGACATTCCCCCGCCGGAGGTGTACACCTGATGAAAACCATCGTCGTCCTGACCGTCCTGTCCCTGCTACTGGCCGGCTGCGCCACGCCGCCGGCCACCCCCCTTGACGCCGTCCAACGGGCCGCGGCGGCGGCACCGGACGGCGTGTCGAACACCTACGCCCTGGACGTGCAGGCCACGGGGCGGGAGCATGGGCGCATCTACCTGAATTCGGAAAAGGACTACCGCGACCAGCGTAACGTGACGGTCGAGATCCTGCCGGCCGCCGTGCCCGCCTTCCGCCAGGCGTATGGCCAGGATGCCGACACCTATCTGCAAGGCCGGCGCATCCTGGTCAGCGGCGAGGCCAAGCGGGTGACCGTCTGGTTCTTCGCCAACGGCAAGCAGACCGAGAAATATTACTACCAGACCCATATCGTGGTGGCGGACCCCAGCCAGATCCAGGTGGGTTCCTGATCCCAGCCCAAGCGCCGCGTCGGCCAGGGCGCCACGTCGGCCCGGCCACCGCGTCGGATTGAAGGGACGCCCCCGCGCGTTACTTTGATGCGGAGCCTTGCATCGCTGGAGAGCCCAATGAAAACCGCCGTCCTGCTGCTGATCGGATCCACCCTGCTGGCCGGCTGCGCCACCCAGCCCCTCACCACCGAAGACGCCATCCGGTACGCCGCCGCCGTGGCACCGGACGTCTATTCCGACACCTACGTCATGACGGTGCAGGCGACGGGCCGGGACAACGGCCGCATCTTCCTGAATTCACAGGCGGACTATCGCGACCCGCATAATCTGTCTATTGAGATCCTGCCCGCCGCCCTGCCCCGCCTTCAACAGGTCTACGGCGAGGATGCGGATACCTACCTCAAGGGCCGCCGCATCACCGTGCTGGGTGAAGCGAAAGCGTGTCACCGTCTGGCGGTCGGAAACCGACACCACCTACTACCAGACCCATATCGTCGTCTCAGCGCCGGAACAGATCGGCGTCGAGTCCTAAGTCTTCCCCTGTCGGCTTGCCAGGCCCTCATCCTTTCGGGGATGGTGGCCCCGCAAGGGCCAGGGAAAGGGTGTGTCATGGCGGATCACGAAACGGGAGCCATCGTGCCCCGCCTGGAAGACGGGACCGTCATCCTGCGGCCCCTGCGCCCGGATGACGCCGTCGGCCGGCTGGCACTGGGCCGCGATCCGGAAATTTACCGCCTGATGGGCTGGGATGGCGGTGGCGACACCCCGCCCTTCACCCAAGCCGACGCCGACACCTGGCTGGCGGACCAGATGAAGTTCCCTTCCACCTGGGCCATCGCCCTGCCGGAACCGGGAGCGCCCGGCGCGGATGGTCCACCGCCCGACCGCCTGCTGGGCACCGTACGCCTGGGCGGCATCAACGGGGCGCTGCCCCTGGGCCGGCGGGTCGCCAGCCTGGGCATCGGCCTTCTGGACCCCGCCGTGCTGGATCGGGGGCTGGGCATGCGGGTGATGCGCCTGCTGCTGCCCCACGCCTTCGGCGCCATGGGCCTGCACCGCGTCGGCCTGCGGGTGCTGGCCTTCAACACCCGCGCCATCCATTGCTATGAAAAGCTGGGCTTCCGCATCGAGGGACGGGAACGCCAGGCCTATTTCCTGACCGGCCAATGGCACGACAGCCTAGTCATGGGGCTGTTGGCGGAGGAGTATCAGCCCTGATAGACACTTCAACTGATAGAGGGTCGGCGAGTGCGCCCTCATACTTAATCTCAGCCGATATTTTGGCAGTCAGTTACTAGTAAATTATGTGGTCACTTCAGCCTTGAAATAAAATTACAGCCACTAGGATAAAAAATTACATCCCAGGAATTGAACTTAACGCATCATTGCAAGATATCAAATATGCATGTATCTTCATAACAAATCAATAATACAACTTACGGGATTTAGGACGATGGCAAACAGCGTCGCAACCTGGGGAAAGCGATACATTAAGAAGGTAGCAAGTCGGAAATGGCTTCTTCTTTTGGCGTCTGTAACATTTTTTCTAATATACTTCCTGTTAGATATAGTCATATCGGCAGGAGGCCAGGAACAATCCCACTCTATTGCGCATCTTATGCTGGAGTTTATTTCTCATAGCGCAAGAGATCTGGCAATATCTTTGGTTGTTGCGATTCTTCTTATTGTATCCATAGAAAATGCTCACCGTCAGCATTTGGATGACAGCATCCAAGAGAAAGTAGAAGCAATTAGTGAAAACGTCTTCCGTGGTGTTTTTGGCACTCACCTACCAACCGATTATGTTAAGCGCGTTGTCGACGATATATTGCGGGTTAAAATAATACGCGATCATATCAATATTACCTACACCCTCAGTGACCAAAGCGAGAATCTACCCGATGGCTCAATATTAAGTTTTGTTTCCGTGGAGGCAGACGCCACATTCTGCGTACGAAATATAAGCAGCGAAAGCGTCGAAATCCCCATATTTCTTGCCCTCCCCAATCCATATGTGGAGGAAATGAAAAGACATGTACGAATACTAGACGTTATAGTAGATGGAGACAGCAGAATTGACACTAAGCATCATGCTGATTTAAAATATAATCTCGCAACAAATAAACAATTGGTGCGGATTGACTTTGGGAGCTACCAGCTTCTCCCCGCCCAAAAAACAACAATTCGCCTTGTATATGCGATGGCAAAAGAGGCGGAAGATACCGAAGTTTTTAGAACCGCCCTTGCGACAGAAAAAATAACCATTCAGGCCTTTGATAGAACTTCTGGTGGCTTAGAACTTCATGCTGAAGCTATTAGACCGGAAAATCTGTCAGTTCAGCCCCAATACAACCATACGGTATATAGGTGGGAAACTATGGCCTACACCCTGCCATGGCAGGGGATAATTTTTTGGTGGAAGCGACGTTCCCCGAGCTTGCAGCTCATAGCTGAGCCGACACCGCCAAATGGGTTTATCTCTTAGCTTAGTTGCGAAAGGGAGACCAAAGAGGTAGGCTCCAATCACCCAAAGCCCAAGGAGGCATTGATAATGCGTATTCGCCATGACGGGGGCTCAGTATTTTAACCCCGCCAAGAAAGACCCTTGGGCACCCCCAAGGGTCTTTTCTTTGGTTAATAGCGTATTTACCATCTAGCTGATTAATTAGAAGAAGCCTCTCTCTCATAGACTAGCATGGATTCCGGAACTATAATTCCACTGCCGTCTAAGCCGCCAGCGCTGCCTGGATGGCCTGTTCCAGCTTCTCCGGCTTGGCCACCGGCGGATAACGCTTCACCGAGCCATCCTTGCCCACCAGGAACTTGGTGAAGTTCCACTTGATGGACTTGCTGCCCAGGAAGCCGCGCGCCCGGCCCTTCAGGTGCTCATAGAGCGGTTCGGCCTTGGCGCCGTTGACCTCCACCTTGGCAAGCACGGGGAAGGTCACGTCATAGGTGAGGGAGCAGAAATTCTGGATTTCCTGGGCGTCGCCCGGTTCCTGCTGACCGAACTGGTTGCAGGGGAAGCCCAGGATGACCAGGCCCTTGTCCTTGTACTTGCGGTACAGCGCCTCCAGCCCCGTGTACTGCGGGGTGAAGCCGCATTTGCTGGCCACGTTGACCACCAGGACGACCTTGCCGCGATAGCTGGCCATGTCCACCGGCGATCCCGCCGCGTCGCGCACCGTGTAGTCGTAAACCGTGGCCATGGCCGTCCCCCTCATGGCGGGACGGCCCGGCGGCCCTGCGCCCCGGGGTTCCCGACGTTCCCCGAAGCTACAGGACGGATTATCTTGTGCACAAGATAATTTGATTACACCAGCATGTTGACGGAACTGATCTGCGACGCCTGGCTGCTGCCGTTGCTGGCATCGCTGTCGGTGCCGGCGGAGCCCTGGCCCGAACCGCTGCCGCTGGCCGACTGGGTTGCCGGTGTGGTGGTCACGGTGGTGGACCCGTCGGAATAGGTGACGGTGGTGGTCGTCGACCCATCGGGCGCGCTGACGGTGACGGTGCTGGTCACCGTCTTGGTGGAGGAACTGCCGCTGGTGCCACTGGCCGACCCGCTGCTGTCGGTGGAGGAGGTGGAGGCCGCCGAGGAGGAGGACGCGCTGCTGGATGTGGTGCCACCGGACTGGAGCAAAGAGGTGAGCGACACGGTCATGTTGGTGCCGGTGGTCGACGAAACGCTGGTCATGGCGACATCCCCCAGGTGTGCGGATGGCAGGCAGGGACCATCCCCCGCCTGAAGACAGGCCCCAGGGTGGGGCGGCGCCGGCCAGGGCCACCAGCGGCAAGAGGACAGGGCCTCCGACCGCAAATGGCGTGACAGCCTTTGCCCCGTCCGCCGTTGCGTAACGCGGCAATTCGCACCTTTGCCAGGAAAGCGTGATCGATGGCGACGGATACGCGTGGCGGCCGTCGCCGGCACGCGCTATATTTACCGAGATATAGCGTTAAGCCGAAGGCCGAGGGGGACGACGGGCATGCTGAAGATGGGAAACCGCCGGGCGATGGCCCGGGCTGTGGGACGACTGGCCGTGGCGACCGCCATGGTGATGGCGGCGGGCCTGGGCGCGCCGCCCGCCCGGGCGCAGGGAGGGGCCCAGGAAGGGTCTCTGGTCTTCGCCGCGGCCAGCCTGAAGAACGCGCTGGACGCCGCCAACACCGCCTATGCCACCGGCGGCGGCACCAAGGCGACCGCCACCTATGCCGCCAGCTCCGCCCTCGCCAAACAGATCGAGGCGGGCGCGCCGGCCGACATCTTCATCTCGGCGGATGAGGACTGGATGGATTATCTGGCCGGCAAGGGCCTGATCCAGCCCGCCACCCGGCGCGACCTGCTGGGCAATGACCTGGTGCTGGTGGCCGCCGCCGACAGCAAAACCACCATCGAGATCAAGCAAGGCTTCGCCCTGGACCAGGCGCTGGACGTGGCGCAGAAGGGCGGCCGCCTGGCTGTGGGCGATCCGGCCGCGGTGCCCGCCGGCAAGTACGCCAAGGCCGCCCTGACCAAGCTGGGCGCCTGGGACAAGGTGCAGGACCGCCTGGCCCCGGCGGAGAATGTGCGCGCCGCCCTGGCCCTGGTGGCGCTGGGCGAGGCGCCGCTGGGCATCGTCTACAAGACCGACGCGGTGGCGGAACCGGGCGTGCGCATCGTCGCCACCTTCCCCGCCGACAGCCACGCCCCCATCCTGTACCCCATCGCGCTGACGAAGGAGAGCACCAGCGCCCAGGCCCAGGCCTTTCTGGATTTCCTGGCCGGCCCCAAGGCGCGCCCCCTGTTCGAGGCCCAGGGTTTCACCGTACTGTCGGCGAAGTGATTCCCTGACACACAGGCCCCATGATCGACCTTGGTTTCGGCCCGGATGAGGTGGCGGCCATCCATCTCAGCCTGAAGGTGGCCATCTGCGCCACCCTGGCGGCCCTGCCCCCCGGCATCGCCGTGGCCCTGGCGCTGGCCCGGGGCCGGTTCTGGGGGCGGGACTTGCTGAACGGCATCGTCCACCTGCCCCTGATCCTGCCGCCGGTGGTGACAGGATACGGCCTGCTGCTGCTGATGGGCCGGCAGGGCTGGGTGGGCAAGCCGCTGTCCAGCCTGGGCATTGTCTTCGCCTTCAACTGGACCGGGGCGGCGCTGGCCGCGGGCGTCATGGGCTTCCCCCTGATGGTGCGGGCCATCCGCCTGTCGATCGAGGCGGTGGACCGCCGGCTGGAGCAGGCGGCCGGCACCCTGGGCGCCCCGCCGCTGTGGGTGTTCGCCACCGTGACCCTGCCCCTGATGCTGCCCGGGGTGCTGGCGGGCTCGGTCCTGGCCTTCGCCAAGGCCCTGGGGGAGTTCGGCGCCACCATCACCTTCGTCTCCAACATCCCGGGCCGCACCCAGACCCTGTCGGGCGCCATCTACGCCTATACCCAGTCGCCCGGCGGCGATGCCGGCGCCTTGCGCCTGGTGGCGGTGTCGGTGGCCCTGTCGCTGGCGGCCCTGCTGTTGTCCGAGGCCTTGGCCCGGGGCGTCAGCCGGCGCATCAGCGGGCTGCCGTGATGACCGCCGCCGCGTCACTGGACCTGGACGTCGCCCTGCGCCAGGGCGCCTTCACGCTGGAGGCCCAGGTCACGGCCGGCGCCGGCTTGACCGTCCTGTTCGGCCAATCGGGATCGGGCAAGAGCACCCTGATCGATCTGGTGGCGGGGCTGAAGCGGCCCAGCCGGGGACGCATCGCCGTGGGCGGCGTGCTCCTGGTGGATACGGATGCCGGCCTGTGGCTGCCGCCCCACCGCCGCCGCGTCGGCTATGTGTTCCAGGAGGCGCGGCTGCTGCCCCACCTGACGGTGCGCCAGAACCTGCTGTATGGCCGCTGGTTCGCCCGCCGCCATCTGACGGATGACGCGCCCACCCTGGAATCGGTGGCGGATCTTCTGGGCATCGCCCCCTTGCTGGCCCGACGGCCGGCGGGACTGTCCGGGGGCGAGAAGGCGCGCGTCGCACTGGGCCGTGCCCTGCTGGCCGCCCCGCGCATCCTGCTGATGGATGAGCCGCTGGCGGCCCTGGACGAAGGGCGCAAGGCCGAGATCCTGCCCTATCTGGAACGGCTGCGCGACACGGTCGGCCTGCCCATCCTATACGTCACCCACGCGGTGGCGGAGGTGGCGCGCCTGGCCACCACGGTGGTGATGATGGACCAGGGCCGCGTGCGCGCCGTGGGCGCCCCTTCCACCCTCTGGTCCCGCCCCGACCTGATGGACCTGACGGGCGGGACGGAAGCCGGGTCGCTGCTGGACGCGGTGGTGGGGGGACGGACCGGCGACGGGCTGATCCGGCTGGACACGCCGGCCGGCCCCATCCTGGTGCCGCACCTGCCCGCCCACCTGACGGCCGGGGCGCGCACCCGCCTGCGCATCCCCGCCCGTGACGTCCTGCTGTCCGACCGGCCGCCGCAAGGGCTGTCGGCCCTGAACGTGCTGCCCGGCGTGGTGACCGACGTGCGGGAGGATGCGGACGGCAGCAGCGTGGTGCGGCTGGACTGCGTGGGCGCCCCCGTGCTGGCCCGGGTCACCCGCACCAGCGCCGCCACCCTGGCCATCGCCCCCGGCCAGCCGCTGTGGGCCATCGTCAAGGCGGTTGCCCTGGACCAGGGCGGCTAACCCGGCGTCCGCAGACGGCGCGCCAGGCTGGCCCGTGTTTCGGCCGTGGCGTCGGCCGCCGCCCTCTCCATCTCCCGGTAGGCCGAAACCAGTTCCTGGCCGAATTCCGTCAGCGCCGCCCCGCCGCCGCCGCCGCCGCCCACCTGGGTGGTGACCGAAGGCAGGGCGAAGGTCTGGTTCAGCGCGTCCACCAATTGCCAGGCGCGACGGTACGACATGCCCATCGCCCGGCCGGCGGCGGAAATGGAGCGGTGTTCGGCGATGGCTTCCAACAGCCGGATCTTGCCGGGCCCAACGGCGCCCTGGTCACCGAAATCGAGGCGGAGGGTGAGACGGTTCATGGACCGCATTGAATCGCGACCGGCCGCCGCCCGCAAGGGGCATCGCAAAAGTTGATTGATAGTTTAATTCAACTATATTAGTTTAATTAAACCATGAAAGCGGAACTCCTCATCCTGGGCGTGCTGCACGGCGGCGACCTGCACCCCTATGAAATCAAGCGGCGGCTGACGGCGGCCCATGTCGACCACTACATCGACGTGGACGTGGGCACACTCTATTACGCCGTGCGCAGCCTGGCACGGGACGGGCTGATCGAGGCCAAGGGGGTGGAGACGGTGGCCAGGGGCGGTGAGCGCACCACCTATGGCCTGACGCCCGCCGGCAAGGCCCGCTTCCACGCCCTGATGGCGGAACGGCTGGCGGACCTCTCCCCCCGCTATCACCCGCTCTATCCCGCGCTCATGTTCCTGCACCACGCCGATCCGGCGGTGGTGGCCGATGCCCTGCGCCACCGCTTGGCGGAGCAGTTGGCCTATCACGCCCCCCTGAAGGCCCTGGCCGACCATCTGGCGCCCATCCATTCCACCGGCATGCGCGCCATCCTGGAAAATGGCCTGGCGCACATGGAGACGGAGAACGCCTGGCTGGCCCGACTGGTGGAAACCATCGAGGCCGGGGACATCCGCCCGCCCGATTACGAACGGGCGCGCCTGATGGGCCTGTTCCCCGGCGGCACGCTGCCCCCGGAATATCAGCAACTACCGCCGCCAGCGAAAGCCCCCCGGTCCAAGCCGCGACTGGCCAAGAAACCGAAACCCGACGCCAAACACCCGCTGTCCTGAGGCACCCGCATGTCGACCAAGGCCCCGCGCGCCAAGCGCCCGCCCAATCCCCTGATGCGCAACCGCAACTTCCTGTGGCTGATCAGCGGCGGCGTCATCTCCATGCTGGGTGACCAGTTCAGCATGCTGGCCATGCCCTGGCTGGTGCTGGCCGTCACCAACGACACGCTGGCCATGGGCCTGGTGCTGGGCCTGATCAGCCTGCCCCGCGCCGTGTTCCTGCTGGTGGGCGGCGCGCTGGTGGACCGGTACCCGGCCCGCAGCGTGCTGTTGCTGACAAAATACGTGAACGCCGTGCTGCTGGGTGGGCTGGCGGCCGGCGTGCTGACCGGCACCCTGACCGTGCCGGTGCTGTGCGTCGTGGCCTTCGGCATCGGCCTGGCCAGCGCCTTCAGCATCCCGGCCGGCACCACCATCCTGCCCCGCGTGGTGCCGGGCGACCAGCTGCAGGCCGCCAACGGCATGATGATGGGCATGCGTCAGGCCACGCTGCTGCTGGGGCCACTGATGGCCGGCGGCCTGATCGCCCTGGTCGGCGGCAGCGGCAAGGCGGTGACCGCCGACGGTGTGGCCGTTCCCAGCGACCTTACGGGCCTGGGCGCCGCCTTCCTCGTGGACTGCCTCAGCTTCGTCATCTCCGCCCTGACCCTGTACCAGGTGAGGATGCTGAGCGTGCCGGCCGCCACCGGCGCGGGCAAGCGGGAGGAAAGCCTGGGCGCCGTCTTCCGGTCCATCGGCGATGGCATCCGCCACTTCTGGCATGACCCGGAGCTACGGGCGCTGTGCCTCTACTTCTCCGCCACCACCTTCTTCATCGGCGGGCCCCTGCAGGCGGTGCTGCCTGTCTTCGCCCGCGACCGCCTGGCCGACGGCGCCGACGGCTTCGGCATACTGATGGGCCTGCATGGCGTCGGCACCATGGTGGGCATGGTGGTGTCGGGCGCCCGCCCCAAGCTGCGCCTGCGCACCCTGGGCGCCACCATCCTGCTGATCGACAGCCTGCTGGCGCTGGTGTTCATGCCCATGGGCCTGGCCACCCACACCTGGCAGGCGGCCCTGCTGATGGCCATGGCCGGCTGCCTGGCGGGTTTCATCCAGATCGGCGTCTTCACCTGGATTCAGCGGCGCATCCCGCCGGCCATGCTGGGCCGGGGCATGAGCCTGTTCATGTTCATCGTCATGAGCCTGGCGCCCCTGTCCTCCGCGCTGTGCGGTTGGCTGATGCGCTACCTACCGCCGCAGGTGATGTTCCTGGGCAGCGGGCTGGCGCTGTGGGGCATCGTCGCCGTGGGCCTGACATCGACGTCGCTGCGCGCCATCGCCATGCCAACGCGCACCGCGCCGGCGGCCGTGCCGGCGGAAACACCGGTGGAGAACCCGTCGGCGGTCTAGAACCAGGCGGGAGGGGGCGTAGCGGGAGGGGCCGTCAGCCTATCCCGAACGACCCTCTCCGTTTGGACGAATCCCCGGTGCCGGGGGCAGGTGCTAGGGTTGACGGGTCGCGCGATGCGGGCCCCTGGAGACGGTGGGGCCATGGGCCGCGCGATGGACCATCCGCCGCCAAGTCCCTGACCGCCCTGCCTCCAAGGAACGGCCCGATGACGCCACCGGATACCCCCTTCCCCCCCGTCGAGGTGGGACCCAACGGTGTTCCCGTCGATGGCGAACTACCCACCGGCCGGGAGCCAATACCCCTGTTAAGCCAGGATCCGGATGGCGCGGCCGCCCGCCTGCGCCATTTGTTCCGCAGCGGGACCGCGGGCCACGACGCCGACTGTCGTGTCCTGGCCGGCCTGCTGCTGAACGCCACCACCGACCTGTCCGCCGATGACGCCCTGGCGGTGGAGTGCATCCTGGGTCGCCACCCGCCGGAGAGG
The DNA here is from genome assembly GCF_000333275.1 of Azospirillum sp. B4. Classification (GTDB taxonomy): domain Bacteria; phylum Pseudomonadota; class Alphaproteobacteria; order Azospirillales; family Azospirillaceae; genus Nitrospirillum. Next base: position 84,703 of record NZ_BACU01000289.1, read on the forward strand.
CGCGGATTACTGTTGCGGCGCGCGGCGGCGCTGGCCAACGCCTGCGGCAACGTGCAGCACAAGATCGCCACTCCGGCCAACCTGCATTGACCAGGCCGTTTACCAGCAATCGGCGGCCGTTAAGAACTTGGTAGGCAGTCCAGGCGGAGACTGACCCTTCCCGCCGGATGCCCTGCCAACCCGCCCGAGAAGCGGCTCACCTCCCGGCGCGCGCCTTCTTTCGCCGCCAGGAAGCCGATGTCCGGTCCCTTCGCAAAATCCGCCGTCCCATTGCAGCGCCTGATCGCCATGGCGCTGGTGGCTTGGGCCTGGGCCTTCGACTGTCCGGTGCCCGCCCAGGCGGGCGAGGCGACGGTGGCCCTGACCGTGATCACCGAGGAGAACCCGCCGCTGAACTTCACCGATCCGGTCACCGGCCGCCTGACAGGCATCGTCGGCGACCTGCTGCCCCCGTTGATGGCCGCGGCGGGCATAGCCTATCAGGTGCAGGTGCTGCCCTTCCGGCGGGCATACCACACGGTGCAGGAGATACCAGGCACCTGCCTGGCCGCCGTGAACCAGACGATGGAGCGCCAGGCCCTGTTCCAATGGGTGGCCCCCATCGCCCAAGGCGGGGCCGCCCTGTTCGCCCGGCCCGACTGGCTGCACTACGACCACGCCCACCCCGAGGGCACCCACACCCTGGGCAGCCTGGAGGACGTCAAGACCCTGGCTGCCCAGGCCCAGGCCCGGGGTGCCCCCTTCTCGGTCCTGGTGCCGGCCGGCACCATGCTGGCCACCACGCTGCGCGACCAGGGGCTGGAGGTGACGGAGGTGGCGCCGGCCAACCAGATGCCCATGCTGGCCGCCGGCCGCGCCGATCTGGCCGCCGCTGGCGCCATCAGCGGCCGCTGGCTGGCCCGTCAGGCGGGCGTGACGGTGGAACCCGTGCTGACCTTCGCCGTGGCGCCCGTCGGTATCGCCTGCAACCTGGGCACCAACCCCGCGCTGGTCACCCGTCTGCGCGCCGCGCTGGAGGGGTTGCGGGCTGATGGCACGCTGGAGCGCATCATCCGGGACTATCAGTGAAGCCTGGCGGCTTCCCCCGTTGCCCTGTCGATTGGCCCATGTCATTGAGGCGATGTTCAGAGGTGACCAAGGGAAGCGCACATGGCCAGGATCGTGGTGACCGGGGCCACCGGGTTCGTCGGCCGGGCGCTGCTGCCCCGGCTGCTGGTGGGCGGGAATGAGGTCGTCGCGGTGGTGCGATCGGCCGGCGCCGGCCTGCCGGCCGGCGTGGACGCCGCCCCGGTGGGCGATCTGACCGGCCCCGTGAACTGGGCCCCCGTGCTGCAAGGGGCCCACGCCCTGGTCCACCTGGCCGGCCTGGCCCACCAGCGCAACGTCAGCCCCACCGCGCTGGAAGCCCTGAACGTCACCGCCACCGTGCGCCTGGCCCAGGCGGCACAGGCAGCCGGCCTGCGCCGCCTGGTCTATGTCAGCAGCGTCAAGGCCATGGGCGACCACAGTCCGGGCCGCCCCCTGACGGAACAGGATCCGGCGCTGCCGGAGGATGCGTACGGCCAGTCCAAACGCGCGGCGGAGGAGGCGCTGGCCACCCTGTGCCCGCCGGACGGCCCTTTGTCGCTGGCCATCCTGCGGCCACCGCTGGTGCACGGCCCCGGCGTGAAGGCCAACATGGCGGCCCTGCTGCGCCTGGCCACCCGCTGGCCCGTCCTGCCCCTGGGCGGCATTCCCAACCGGCGCAGCCTGATCAGCGTGGAAACCCTGGCCGACGCCATCACGCGGGCGGTGGAGCGCTGGGAAGTCACCGGCACCTTCCTGGTGGCCGACCAGCCGGCCCTGTCCACCAGCGCCTTGGTGGCGACCCTGGCCGCCGCCGCCGGCCGGCACCCCTGGCTGCCATCCCTGCCCCCCGCCCTGTGGCGCGCCGCCGCCGCCCTGCCCCGCCTGGCCGGCATCGTCGATCGCCTGACCGGGTCGCTGGAGGTGGATGACGCCGCCTTCCGCGCGGCCTTCGACTGGCACCCGCCCCTGGACCAAAACGAGGCGCTGACCCGCACCGTGCAGGCCTATCTGCGCCAAACCCGCCCACACTCGGGCGGGGGCAGCGAGGCCTGAGGCACTAACGCCAAGGCGTTAACGAAAGAGGCCGGCGACCCAATCCACGAATACCCGCACGCGGGGCGATAGCTGGCGGTTATGGGGGTAGAGGACGGACACGGGCATGGGGGGCGGCGCATATTGGGGCAGCACCTCCACCAAGGCGCCCGTCGCCAAATCGGAAGCCAGGTGGTACCGCGGGGTCTGGATGAGGCCCAGGCCCAGGCGGGCCGCCTCGGCGAAGCTGTCGGCGCCGGTCACGCTGACCGTCCCCGGCAAGGTATGGCGCTGCACCTCCTCCCCCACCGTGAATTCGAAGGGGAAGGGCCGGCCGGTGGTGGATGAGATGAAGTTCACCGCCTGATGCCCGTCAAGGTCGTCCGGGGTGGCCGGCACGCCATGCCGGTCCAAATAGGCGGGGCTGGCCACCGTCACCTGGGGCAGCAGCGCCACCCGGCGGGCGATCAGGCTGCTGTCGCGCGGTTCCCCTGCCCGCAGCACACAATCCACCCCCTCACGAACCAGGTCGACCAGGCGGTCGCCTTCGCTGATGTGCAACTCCAAGCCGGGGTGCCGGGCAAGGAAAGCGGGCAGCGCCGGGAACAGGAAATGCCGCGCCAGCTTGCCATGGACGTCCACCCGCAGCAGGCCCTTGGGATCCGTGGCGCGGAAGGCGCCCTCCGCCTCCTCCACATCCGCCAGCAGGCGCAGGCAGCGCTGGTAATAGGCCTCGCCATCCAGGGTCGGACTGACGTGCCGGGTGGTGCGGTTCAGCAGCCGCGTCCCCAGCCGCCCCTCCAACTGCTGCAGCGTGTGGGTCACGGTGGCGCGTGGCATGCCCAGATCCTCCGCCGCCGCGGTGAAACTGCGCCGTTCCACGATACGGGTGAAGACGCGCATGGCGTCGAAGCGGTCCATGAGGCACAGCCATTGTTGATATATTTTGTATAATGCTGGCAAATCTAGACGATTTATCCAGGAACAACCAGGGCGCACCTTTCCTTTATCGAATGCGGCGGCCTCCACGACACGGGAGGGTAGGCCCGATGGAAAGGATCAAGCCATGAACACGAACACCAAGAAGATCGCCCTGGTCACCGGTGCCGCCCGCGGCATTGGCGCGGCCGTCGCCCAGCGGCTGGGCCGCGACGGCCACACCGTCATCGTCAACTACGCCGGCAGCGCCGCCGCCGCGGAGGCCGTGGCCGCCAGGATCGAGGCCGCTGGCGGCCGCGCCCTGACCGCGCAGGCCGACGTGGCCGACCCGCAGGCGGTGAAGACCATGTTCGACCGGGTGGAGGCCGCGTTCGGCGGCGTCGACATCCTGGTCAACAACGCCGGCATCATGACCTTGGGCGCCATCGCCGACATGGGCGACGACGCCTTCGGCAAGCTGATGGACGTGAACCTGAAGGGCACCTTCAACACGCTTCGCGAGGCGGCCCGGCGCTTGCGTGACGGCGGCCGGGTCATCAACTTCTCCTCCAGCGTGGTGGGGCTGTACCCGCCCACGTACGGCGTGTACGCCGCCACCAAGGCGGCGGTGGAGGCTCTGACCGTGATCATGGCGCGGGAGATGCGCGGCCGCTCCATCACCGTCAACGCCATTGCCCCCGGACCCACCGCCACGGAGCTGTTCCTGAACGGCAAACCGCAGGACGTGGTGGACCGCCTGGCCAAGCAGGCGCCCCTGGAGCGGCTGGGCCAGCCCGAGGACATCGCCGCCGCCGTCGCCTTCCTGGCGGGGCCGGACGGTGCCTGGATCAACGGCCAGGTGCTGCGCGCCAACGGCGGCATCCTCTGAGCACGGCGGATGGAAGGGGAATGATCATGAAACAGGTCATCGTCATCACCGGCGCCTCCAGCGGTTTCGGCGCCCTAACCGCCCGCGCCCTGGCCCAGGCCGGCCACACCGTCTACGCCACCATGCGCGACACCCAGGGCCGCAACGCCCCCCAGGTGGAGCAGGCCGTAGTCTACGCAGCGGAACACGGTGTCGATTTGCGCACGGCCGACATGGACGTGCAGTCGGACGCCTCGGTGGCGACCGCCATAGCCCGTGTGGTGGAAGAGCAAGGGCGCCTGGATGCCATCGTCCACAACGCCGGCCACATGTCTTTCGGCCCGGCGGAAGCCTTCACGCCGGAACAGTACGCCCAACTGTTCGACATCAACGTGCTGAGCACCCAGCGGGTGAACCGGGCGGCCCTGCCCCACCTGCGCCGCCAGGGCAAAGGCCTGCTGGTGTGGGTGTCCAGCAGCAGCACCCGGGGTGGCACGCCACCGTATCTGGCGCCCTATTTCGCCGCCAAGGCCGCCATGGACAGCCTGGCCGTCAGCTACGCCAGCGAACTGACCCGGTGGGGCATCGAGACCACCATCATCGTCCCGGGTGCGTTCACCAAGGGCACCAACCACTTCGCCCATTCGGGATCACCGGCCGACACGGCCCGTGCTGCGGAGTACGACGAGGGGCCTTACGCCGGTGTGCCCACCCGGGCGCTGGAGGGCTTGGCGGCATTGGAACCACCGGACGCCGACGCCGCCAGCGTGGCGGAGGCCATCGTGCGGGTGGTGGCCCTGCCCCATGGCAAGCGACCCTTCCGCACCCACGTCGACCCGTCGCAGGACGGGGCGGAAGTGGTGAACGGCGTGGCCGATCGCGTGCGGGCGGAACTGCTGCGCCGCATCGGGCTGGAGGACCTGTTGTCCCCCCGCCTTTTCTAGCCCTTATGGAGAAGATTTCCCTAAACCGAACCGCGTAGATCGGACGGTGGTGCCAGAATACTCAGACACCCCATTCCGCCTGACCAAAGCAGAGCGGCAGAATTCACCCGCCTTTCCGCCTACGTCGGACTGCTTCATGACAGGTGTTATGGTCCATGCTAGCGTTCCACCTGTGATTGGACATTTGCCATCCCATTTCCTGATCCGAGAATAAGACTTGGGCACACTCGCCAGACCCATGCCGACCGGAGAAAATCATGGAAAGTAATCGCCACCGTTTCCTGGCCCGCGGCCTGCTGGCCCTTGCCGCCCTGACCACCCTAGCCGCCTGCGGCTCCCCCCGGTCCGAGCGGGTGGACCTGAGCCATAGCTATCGCATGATCGACGACCGCGGCCGTACCGCCGGCCAGGTGGTGTTCTATCCCACCGGCGGCGGCGCCGTTTACGATGCGGACAACAACCTGATCGGCAGCGTCGCCCCGCCCGGTTCCAGCACCATGGCGCCACCCCCGGCGCCGGTGCCGCGCAACTACCCCTGATCCGTTACTTCTCCCTCAAGCCTCTTCCCCCAATGTTTCCCCTCCCGCCTGAGGCTACTGGCGGGGACCGGCTGATCCCGGTCCCCGCCGTTTTCTTGTCGGAAATTTTGGTGGAAAATTTTTGGCGCGCCGGCCGGACGACCGGCAGTGGACTGCGCCTGGACTTTCGCCACCGCCGTCGGTTCCGCGCCGGAAACAGCCCTTCTCCCCCGCATTGACGGCCCTCGGACCCCATGGCATTGAGGCGGTATCGGCCGCCAACGGCCGTCCGAAAAAATACAGGGGAGACGCCGTTCCATGAGCTTGCCGCCCGTCCTTGCCCAGAACCTGGCGCTGCCGGTCATCGCCTCGCCCATGTTCATCGTGTCCAACCCCGATCTGGTCATCGCCCAGTGCCTGGGCGGCATCGTCGGCTCCTTCCCCGCCTTGAACGCCCGGCCGAAGGAAGCGCTGGAGGAATGGCTGACACGGATCGAGACGACGCTGGCCGACGCCCGCGCCACCAGCCCGGACGCCAAGATCGCGCCCTATGCCGTGAACCAGATCATCCACCAGTCCAATGACCGGCTGGAACATGACATGGAAGTGTGTGTGCGGCACAAGGTGCCCATCATCATCACTTCGCTGCGGGCGCCTGGCGACATCGTCCCCCATGTCCACAGCTATGGCGGTCTGGTGTTCCACGACGTCATCAGCCTGCGCCATGCCGAAAAGGCGCTGGAGGCCGGGGTGGACGGGCTGATCCTGGTGGCGTCTGGAGCGGGCGGGCATGCCGGAGCGCTCAGCCCCTTCGCCCTGGTGGGGGAGGTCCGCCGCTTCTATGACGGCCCCATCATCCTGTCGGGCGCCATCGCCACCGGCGACGCCATCCTGGCGGCCCAGGCCATGGGCGCCGACCTGGCATACATGGGCACCCGCTTCATCGCCACGACAGAGGCCAACGCCGCCGCCGGCTACAAGCAGGCCATCGTGGACGCCAGCGCGTCCGACATCGTCTACACCCCCTTCTTCACGGGCGTGGCGGGCAACTACCTGAAATCCAGCATCGTGGCCGCCGGCATGGATCCGGACAACCTGCCCCAGGTGGACCGCAGCAAGATGAACTTCGGCGCGGCCGCCTCCGGCGCGAAGGCCTGGAAGGATATCTGGGGCGCCGGTCAGGGTGTGGGCGCCATCGGCGAGGTGCTGCCCACCGCCGAACTGATCGCCCAGCTCAAGGCCGAATATGCCGCGGCCAGGAACCGTCTATTCGCGATCAGTTGAGCGTTTCCGATTGTGAGACGAAAAAGGGGCGTGACGGCCGGACCGTCCTGCCCCTTTTCTTTAAAAGGGCGGCTTTCAGTGATCGGAGCCGTGGAGGATCTCACCACGGATACCGGTATCGTAGGCCAGGCCGTCCTCGGTCACGATGGCAGCGTTGGGAAACTGCGACTTGATCAGGCCCTTGCGTTCCAACGCCACCCAGGCGGCTTGGTTGGACAGGCCGGTGGCGTCGGCCGACATCACGGTGTAGGGCCCCAGATGGAAATGGTTGCCGTGCGGATGGGGGAAGCGATCAATCAGGACGCCGCCTTCCACCACCGGCTGGCCCACACCCTCGATCCCCGCCAGGACCTGCAACAGGGTCAGGGTCTTCAACTGCAACGGGTTCAGCTTCAGCGGGTTCTTCTTCACGGGCGGCATGGGCGTGTCCTCAGGGAACGGATATCGGGCTGCCATTTACCCCCGCCGGGCGGGCGGGGGCAAGCCGTCACCGCCGCCGCGCGGCCGGACGGCGCCCCGTCGACGGCGCGCGGCCAGACATCGGACGAACGGGCGCCGGCTGGACCGTGGCGACCGGCCGCGCCCACCAGCCCGCCGGAAGGTTCAGCTCCAGCAGGCCGATGGCCAGCATCAGGCCGCACAGCCACCAGGTCTGCCACGCGCCGTAGGAGAAGCAGCCCACCGCGATGGTGGCGGCCATGGCCGCCAGGGCCGACGCCTGGGCGTAGGCCGGCAGGCGGCGCGTCATCCAGGCCAGGCTGACCGCCATCCAGGTGTACAGCACGCCGCCCACCACGCCCAACTCAAGCAAAACCTGCAGGAAGATGTTGTGCGGGTGCAGGGGGATGATGGGGGATTCGGGGTGGAACTTCGATACCTGTCCCTCATCGGGGATGTTGCGGGAGCTGTCCAACCCCCAGCCGAACAGGGGTTTTTCCAGGATGCGGCGGGCGGCCACGTCCCAGATCTCGACCCGATGCCGGAAGCTCCACGGCATGCGGGTTTCTTCCGTCAGGCCCGCCCGGTGCAGTCCCAGCGAAATGGGCACGCACAGCGTCGGGCCGGCCACCAATGCGACGATCAGCACCGTCCGCGCCAGCGGCGCCGACAGCCGCGCCAGGCCATAGAACACCAGCCCCGCGGCCAAGCCCACCCGGGCCGACGCGCTGCTGCCCCCCAACGAGATCAGGAAAAAGGCCAGCGGCAGGACCCAGGCCCAGGGCATGGACTTGCCCGCCGGGAAGACCGGCATGGCCGATGGCAGCGGCAGGCGGGCGAAGGCCCCCCTGCCCGTCACCCAGGCCAGGCGAGCCAGAGCCAGGCCCACCGGCCAGGCCAGGGTGGCGAACAGCACGGCGGGGCGATTCATGGCCCGGTCGTTGTCCAGCTTCGTGCCCTCCAGCGCCTTTTCCAGGCGGTAGATGGGCTGGTGGCCCAGAATCTCGATGGCGAAGATGGCAAGCCCCACCACCATGCCCAGGGCGGTCCAGCGGATCAGCAACCAGCGCCGGCGCTCGTCCACCTCGCGTACCGTGCCGATCCAGAACAGGAAGGGCACGACGGTGTAGAGGAAGGTCAACAGCTGAGCCGCCCCCTCCTTGCGCACGGGCGTCCACAGCACGGAGACCGCGCCAAGCAGCAGACACAGCACCAGTGGCAACAGGGGGCCGCGCAACGTCTCCCTGGACGTCAGCAGGACAGGCAACCGCCGCGCCCGCACCCCGTAGAGGATACCGCCCACGACCGACAGGATGATCAGCGTCGGCGCCGTTCCCAGCGGCAGCAACGCGCAGACGAAGCCCAGCAGCGACACCATCAGCAGCGACAGCGCCATCCAGGACAGGCTGAACGGTGACGGAACCTTGGGCATCCGGACACGACCGGCGGCCCCTGGAACGGGAGGCGGTGGCGGGACCGGGGTACGGGTCCGTGGTCCACGCTTGGTCTCAGTCGACGACATCTCACTCCAGCGTTTCTGCCGACGGCCCTGGTTGCCCCAACCGGCCGCGTTCCGGAGCGACGTCCACCCCGGCTTTTCCTTTTACCCGCGAACAGTGCCCATCCTAGCGCTTTTTAATGGCCTGGCGGGGTGGCACGACAAACGGTCACAGCTGCCCGCCCCTCTGGCGCCCTTCCACCTGGCCCCCGCCCATCTGGCCCCCGCCCATTTGGCAAGGTCCCACCCGGGCCAGCAGGTCGGCCGCCGCCCGCTCCACCCGGTCCAGTGTCAGGGCGGCCATGCGGGCTTCCGGCGACAGCGCCGCCTGCGGCTCCTCCGGTGCCATCACCGCCAGGGCCCTGGGCCCCCAAGGGGCGTAGAGATGGACCGGCGTGGGGCCGAACAGCCCCAGGGTGGGCGTCCCGGCTGCTGCCGCCACATGCATGAGGCCGCTGTCGTTGCCGACGAACAGCCGAGCATGTTCCAGGCAGGCCCCCGCCAGCAGGGGGTCGGTGCGGCCAACCAGGTCGATCAGCCGGTGTGCGCCCAGGTCAGCCGCAAGCGCCTCCAGCACCGGGGCGCAGCGCGGCCGCTCCGCCTCCGACGCCAGGACCATGACCCGGGCGGGCGCGAGCCCGCCGGCCAGGGGCCCCACCACCAGGTGGCGTGCCAGGGCGGCGAAGCGGTCGGCCGGCCATTCCTTGCCCGTCCAGTTAGCCGCCGGCCCCAGCGCCAGGATGGGCGCCTGGTCATCCGCCCCGACCATGGCGCGCGCCTGGGCCCGCAGGGCGTGGTTCAGAAACAGGCGGGGGGCGGGGGGTGGATCCAGCCCCAGGACCCGGCCGAGGGACACGACCTTGGGCTGGCGGTCGTCACCGCCGCGAAAGGTGGCGCGGCGGCGGGCCAGCACCAGCCAGGACACGGCGCTGTCGCGCAGGTCCACCACCAGGTCCCAATGGTGGCCCACCACCTGCCGCCACAGGTCCACCCAGTGGCCGGCCAGGCGCCGCTTGGGCATGGCGATGGTGCGGTCCAGCCGGGGAACGGCCTGGAACAGAGGGGCGGCGATCGGACCGCAGGCGATGGTGAAGCGCGCGTCTGGAAACTGGTCCACCAGGTGGCCCAGCAGGCCGGTCGTCAACACCGCGTCGCCCAGACGGGTGGAGGTGATGAACAATACCCGCAAAAGACCGGCCCCCGACCCATGGCGAAATCCTGGCGACGGCCCCTTATACAAGCGCCATCAGACGCTTGCCAATGCGCGTGTGACGGCGGACCCTTGCGGCGGGGCCCACGAGCCCTTACCTGTTGAAAGCACATGGACCCAGGGGCAATTGTTCCATGGGCAAACTATTCAGGTTCAGTGCCATGACCACCGGTGCCGCTTTCCCCTGGCCCCCCACCCCCGCCTCCAGAGCCGGCCGGCTGATCGACCGGGGCGTCCTGGCATTGACCGGACCCGATGCCCGCACCTTCCTGCAGGGCCTGATCACCAACGACGTCCGCCGCGTCAGCCCCACCCAGGCGATCTACGCCCTGTTCCTGACGCCCCAGGGCAAATTCCTGCACGAGCTGTTCGTGGCGGCGCGGGTGGCGGAGGACGGCGGCGAGACCCTGCTGATCGAGACGGAAGCCGCCCGCGCCGCCGACCTGCTGCGGCGCCTGTCCCTGTACAAGCTGCGGTCCAATGTGGCCCTGGCCGACGTCAGCAGCCAATGGGCCGTCGCCGTGGTCCTGGACGCGGACATCCATGCCGCCCCCGGCACCGCCTGGACCGTGCCGACGCCCGAAGGCCCTGCCCTGGCATACGCCGACCCCCGCCACGCCGGCCTGGGCCTGCGCATGCTGGTGCCGGCCGCGGCCGCGGTGGGGCTGGCCGATGGCACCGAGGCCTACGCCCGCCGCCGCCTGACCCTGGGCGTGCCGGACGGCAGCCGCGACCTGGTGCCGGAAAAATCCATCCCCCTGGAAAACGGCATGGACACCCTATCCGCCGTGGCCTTCGACAAGGGCTGTTACATGGGCCAGGAACTGACGGCCCGCACCCATTACCGCGCGCTGATCCGCAAGCGCCTGATGCGGGTGGTGGCCGCCGATGGCGCCGCCCTGCCCCCGCCCGGCACCCCCGTTGTCTGGGGTGAGCGCGAGGTGGGGGAGATGCGCAGCGCCGCCGGCGCACAGGGCCTGGCCATCCTGCGCGTCGAGGATGTGGAGAAGCCGGACGTGGACCTCAGCAGCGGCGGCGTGCCGTTGACGGTCAGTGGCCTGGCGCCGGCGCCCCAGCCTTAGGCGCCACCACCGCGGCGGCCGTGTCCGCGACGGCCAGCAATTCGGCATACAACCGTTCCAGCGCGTCCAACCCGGCGGTCTGGCTGTAGGCGGACAGGGCCGGGCGATGGCGCAACCGATCACCGGCGGCGGGCGCCTGCGCCAAGGCGTCCAGCGCCACGACCAGCGATTCCGCCAGGGCATCCGCGTCGCCCGCCGCCGCCAACGGCGCCAGGGCCAGCCCTTGGCCGTGGCGCCCCACCTCATCCGGCCGCAGAATCGTGCGGGCCCCTTCGGAGGCCGAGGCCACCACCGGCACGCCGGCGTCCAGCGCCTCCAGGAACACCAGGCCGAACGGCTCGAAGCGCGAGGGCGAACAGAACAGGTCGGCGGCGTGGTAGAAATCCTTCACGTCGCCGCGGAACCCCAGGAAGCGGATGGCGGCGCAGTCCGCCGCCTGCGCCTTCAGCGCCGACATCTCCGCCCCGTCGCCGACGATGGCAAGCTTCAGGTTCGGACGGTCCAGCCCGCGCACGGCGCTGACCAGCAGATCGAAGCCCTTTTCCCGGACCAGCGGCCCCACGCCCAGCAGCAGCACGTCATCCGGCGCCTCCGCCCCCATTTCCCCGCGCAAGGCCTTGACGCGGCCGGCATCGGGCGCCGGGTGGGGCTGCAGCCAAGGGTTCACCCGGACGATGCGCCCTTCGAAACCGCCCAGCTTGGCCTCTTGCGCCTGCCAATCGGTCGTGGCGACCACGGCATCGTGGTTCTGGTACCAGCGCCGACGGTAATCCAGATGCATGGTGGCCAGCACCGCCGGGCGCCCAGGCAGCAGGGGGCGCAACCGTCCCACCGTCCGCCCGGCCCGGCTGCCGTGGCCATGGATGACGTCGGGACGGAAGCGGCGGACATGGCCCCAGATGCCGGGCGCCATCAGCCCCGGCCCCACCGTCACCACCCGCAGCCCCGGCAGTTCGCCCGATGGGGGCAGCTGATCGCGGATGGAGCTGCCGCTGGCGTCGGCGCAATCGGCGCGAACGATCAGCAGCACCTCGTGATGGCGCGCCTGAGCCGTGGCCAGTTCCGCCACATGGCGCTCAGCCCCCCGGAATCCCTTGGACAAGATAATCTGGACGATACGCATACAGGCCCTCGATACGAAACCCGCGCGTCCAATGAGGACGCAGAGACAACCGGGCCCCCACACCCAGGATCCAGGCGCACCACTCTCGCCCGATCCAACCTTCCTACGCCCCGGCCGTCATGGCGGCAAGCCCCACGCCGGTCACAGCGATTTGAAGCAGGTGATACGTGCCTGGTACGCCCACCTGATGCGCCCCCCCCGGCTCTGATACGCCCCGGGGCCCCCGAACCCGTTCATGCACACCGCACATGGTCGCGAAATGGCGAGCCGAAAGTAATTGACGAAGCCCCCGCGCCTTCCCACACCATGGGCGCCATTGGGCATAGGCCCCGGTCGGGGGTTGGCGCGTATGGCCGACAGGTGGGTGGGGGTATGAAGTCAGGGGTCAGTTCAATGCAGGGCGCCAGCCGGGGAACCCCCCTTGGGGGGAGCGGTGCCGGCAGCCTGCGCCGCGCCAGCGGCTGGATCGCCGCCCTGGCCGTGGCCGCCGCCGTGGCCCTGGTGGCAGCCGCCACCTATAACCTGGCCCTGTTCAGCCGCGTCGACCGCTCGCTGGACGAGACGCCGGCCGTGGCCGCCGCCAAGTCCCGCGCCCTGGACGAGGCCCGGGGCGCGCTGGGCAACGGCGGCCTGCTCAACGCCCTGGCGGTCTATGCGGAGACCGGCAGCGCCCAGGCCAGGGCCGACATCGCCCAGGCGCTGGAAACGGCGGACCGCAACGTCCGCGCCTTCGAAGGCAACCGTCTGACCACCGCCGAATCGGACCTGGCCCGCGACCTGCACCGCCTGATCGACCGTTACCGCGCGACGGTGAATGCCGCCGGCGACAGGCCGCAGGCCCTGTCCGGCGCCGCCGGCCTGTCCCTGATGACACTGCACGCCGCCGTGGCCGACCGCATCGCGCAATTGCGCCGGCAGGAGGTGCAGACCACCTCCGACGTCCTGGCCGGCCCGGCCCGCCAGGGCTTCTGGCTGGGCATCGCCGCCGTGGGCGCCATGCTGGCCGTCGTCGGCGCCTGCCTATGGCTGATCCGCCTGCGCCTGCTGCTACCCCTGGCCCAGTTGCGCGACAGCGTGGCCGGCGTGGGCCGCGGCGACTGGCGTGCCCCCATCGCCGGCACCGACCGACCGGATGAGCTGGGCGACATGGCCCGCGCCATCGAGGCCTTCCGCCGCCAGGTGGCCGACCTGCCCGACGTCTCCGTCGTCACTGAAGAGGGGCGCGTGCGCCTGAAGTTCGACGGCAACGCCGGCGACCTGTTCGAGCAGCTGACCACCCGCCTGCGCAGCGCCGGCGACACCCTGGCCGGCAACGGCGGCGCGGTGTCGGTCCTGGTCAGCGACACCCGGCGCGAGCTGACCGGACTGCTGTCCGAAACGCAGCGCGACCTGACCGACCTGCTGAGCGGCACGCAGCGGGAACTGACCGAGAGCGTGCAGCGGGTGGGCGAACTGTGCGGCATCGTCGCCAAGGCCGCCGGCGACAGCAACCGCGAGATCAAGGAGGCGACGGAGCTGCTGGGCCGCGCGGCCCTGCAGGTGCACGCCTTCGACGACCGGGGCGGCGGCGGTGGCCTGGACAACCTGGTGGAGGCCTTGCGCCGCAACGCCGAGATGGTGGCCAGCACCGTGCTGACCGCCGGCGAGGACGTGGGTCGCGTCGTGCGCGGCCTGTCGGAGACGGAGGGCGATCTGCGCCGCGCCACGGGCGAGGCCCAAACGGCCAACGAACGCATGAACGCCGCCATGGGCGACCTGCAGGCCAAGCTGCTGGCCTCGGTCAAGCTGTTGCGGGCCTCGGGCGAGATGCTGGCCACCAGTTCCACAGAGGCGACGGCCAGCCTGGCCCAGGCGACGGAGGCCGTGGGCAACAGCGACCGCAACCTGCAGGCCGCCCTGGCCCACGCCGGCGACCGGCTGGAGCGGGTGACCGGCCGGGTGGAGAACTCCGCCGACCTGCTGCGCGGCACGGCGGAGGGGATGACGCGCGACCTGTCGGGCGCGCTGGATGGACTGAACCGGGCCAACCGCCTGATCGAAACGGCGGCGGAAGCCAACAGCACCCGCCTGGAGCCGGTGGCCGAAAGCCTGGCCAACGTGCAGCGCGACCTGGCCGGCGCCGCCGCCGGCGTGGCCCTCCGCGCGGGTGAGATGACCCGCACCCTGGACAGCCTGGGCAAGATATCGGAGGCCATGCGGGCCGAGTTGGAGCGCCGCAGCGCCGACCCCGACCAGAAGGCGGCGGCCGACGAGGCCATCGCCCGGCTGGAGGCCACCGCCCACGCCCTGGGTGACCGCGCCGGCAGCATCGGTGACACCGCCAGCCGCCTGTCCGACATGCTGGCCGCCGGCCTGGGCGACGCCGGCACTCGGGTGGAGGAGGCGGTGCGCGACCTGCAGCGCGAGGCCGCCACCCTGGCGACCGACGCCAGCGGCGCCACCAACGCCCTTAACCGGGCGCTGGCCCGCCAGGACGAGGCGACCGAGTCCTTGCGCGCCCTGACCGGCAGCCTGAGCGAGGCGCTGACACCCCGCATCGACCCCAACCTGGCCACGGTGGAATCCCTGGCCGATGGCCTGCGCATCCGCATGGAGGCGGCCGACCGCACCATCCGCGGCCTGCTGGATCTGACCGACCACCTGAAGGCCCTGGTCGAAACCAGCCGTGCCACCGAACAGGCCAGCAGCGCCGCCACGAAGGAACTGGGCGACCGCCTGGCCGCCATCGCCGACCAACTGCGCGCCGCGACCGGCGGCTGATCCCGCCGGTTTGGAAAAGGAAAGGGCGACAGCCGACCACCGGTTGTCGCCCTTTTTCCTGAATATAGGCCGCTTACTTGGGCATTGCAGCCGCAGGGGCCGGAGCCGCCGCGGGAGCGCCCACGGGCACCAGGGTGACGTTTACCGGACTGTCGTACTTGTTGTCGGCGCCGCTGGCGCTATCGATGGCCCAGCCGATGCCACCGCCCAGCAGAATATTGCCGACGGTGGCGCCGGCGGCACCGGAATGGTCCAGGAAGGTCGCTTCCTGATAGCCATCCTTGACGCAGCGGACGGTAATGTCGTGCTTCGTCTTCTTCACCGTCGTGGCCGCCGGGGTCTGGGCGATGCGGGCGATGACCGTGCCCTCACGCTCCAACGCGCAGTTGGCGCCGGCGGGATTGGTGTTGACCGTGATTTCCTGGGACGTACCCTCGACAATCGAGGAGCAGGCGGACAGGCCGACGAGCGCAAGACCCGCCGCAAGCGTTAACCGAATATGCATAGTGTGTCACCACTTATGAGATAAGCCGTGGCGGCAGCATATTGATGGCGAAAGTGTTAATCATTGCATGAATGTGGTTAATGGCCACCCAACCATGCGGCAGAACGTCGCAGCGTCATAGCGCCCCGTTCCCATCTTGCGCCGCGTCATACCGGCGCCGGCTGGCGCGGATGGCGGGCTGGTGCAGGGCCGCCCATTGGGCCAGTTGCGCCAAGTGGGCGGAGAAGCTGTGCCCCAGGTCGGTCAGGGCGTATTCCACCTGCGGCGGCGTGGTGGGGAAGACCGTGCGGCGGGCCAGGCCGTCCCGCTCCAGCTTGCGTAGGGTCTGGGCCAGCATGCGCTGGGAGATGCCGTCTATGGCCCGGCGCAGGGCGTTGAAGCGGGCGGGCCCCCGGTCCAGGTGGCGAATGACCAGGACACTCCACGCGTCGCCCAACCGGTCCAGCACGTCCCGCACCGGGCAGACGCCGTCCTCCGCATCCGGGCGATAGCCGGCCGCCACCACCTCTTCCGCCACGATGGGTTCCGCCACGGCGGGCTCCGCCAGGGTGGATGCCGCCGGGGTCCGTCCATCCATGCTGGTCTCCTCAAGCGTCAGACCCGCCCTCATTTCACAGGGATGGCGGGCGGTAATGCCGCGATAACCAGGGCACGGAAACATGCCTTCTTCAAAGACGGCGGCCAAAATGGCATCTGGTTACTGACCGTAACCTAGTCCGCTGCGTCGCGATGCGCCAGCGCCCTGACCGGAGATCCCCCATGAACATCGCCCTTATCGGCGCCACCGGCAATGTTGGCAGCCGCATCCTGGCTGAGTTGCGCCGCCGTGGCCATGCCGTCACCGCCATCGCCCGCGACGTCCGCAAGTTGCCCCCGCAGGACGGCGTGACCGCCAAGGCCGGCGACACCGGCGACGCGGGCACGCTGGCCCCCCTGCTGGCCGGCCATGACGCCGTCATCAGCAGCACGCGCTTCCAGGGCCTGGATCTGGCCTCCCTGCTGTCCGCCATCAAGGTCGCCGGGGCGAAACGCCTGCTGGTGGTGGGCGGCGCCGGATCGCTGGAGGTGGCGCCGGGTGTGGCCCTGATCGACACGCCGGACTTCCCCGCCGCCTACAAGGCCGAGGCAGAGGCCGGGCGCCAGGTGCTGAACGCCCTGCGCCAGGGGCCGGGCGTGGAATGGACCTTCCTGTCGCCATCAGCCTTCTTTTACGCGGGGGAGCGCACCGGCACCTTCCGACTGGCGGACGACCAGTTGCTGGTCGACGCCGCCGGCAAGAGCCATATCAGCTATGAGGACTTCGCGGTGGCGCTGGTGGATGAGGTGGAAAGCCCCGTCCACGCCAATCGCCGCTTCACCGTGGGGTATTAAGTTCCCAAGGGCGCCGGGTGCGGCCATCCGCCGCCCCCAGCCCCGCTTGGTTTGGGTGCGGCGCAACAAAGTTTACTCGGACAGGGAATGATTTCCCCGGGATGCATCCGCCATCCTGGCGTTCCCGTCGTCCGGGTGCCGGTGCGCTGACCGGCCCCGGCGCCACTCCATCCCCCTGGGAGTAGTGCCGACATGAATCGTGACGAGATCCTTTCCGCCGCCTCCATGCCGCTGTTCAGCCCCAGCTATCCGCGCGGGCCGTACCGCTTCACCCGCCGCGAATACCTGATCATCACCTATGAGAGCGACCCGGACGCCATCCGGCAGGCCCTGCCGGAACCGCTGGAGCCGGCGCCAGGCAACCTGTGCTTCTATGAATGGATGAAGATGCCGGACAGCTCCGGCTTCGGCGATTACGAGGAAAGCGGCACCGGCATCGTCGCCCAGCTGAACGGCGAGCCCTGCAACTTCTCGGTCCAGATGTACCTGGATGACGAGCCGCCCATCACCGCCGGCCGTGAGATCTGGGGCTTCCCCAAGAAATACGGCATCCCCCGCCTGAAGGTGCAGAAGGACACCCTGACCGGCACCCTGCATTATGGGGAGGAGCGGGTGGCCATGGGCACCATGACCTACAAGCACTTCAGCCTGGCCGACCGGCTGGATGAGGTGGCCAAGGGCATCGCGAAGCTGAACGTCAACCTGAAATTCATCCCGGACGTGGACGGTGGCCCGAAGGTGGCGCAGCTGGTGGGGTACAACCTCGCCGATGTCCACGTGCACGGCGCCTGGGATGGCCCGGCGCGCCTGCACCTGACGCCGCACGTCAACTGCCGCGTGGCCGACCTGCCCGTGCGCCGCATCGTCGGTGGCCGCCATCAGGTGGTGGATTTCACCCTGCCCTTCGGCCGGGTGCTGCACGACTACCTGGCGTGATCTTGTGCGGTCGCCGGCGCCCTTGGCCTCGGGATTGGAATCCCGGGGCCACGGGCGGCCGGTCATACCGTTACCGCCGCGCCTCGGTCGCCATGCGCAGCGCCAGGCCGGCCAGCACCGTGCCCATGACCCAGCGCTGCACCTTAAGCCAGCTGGGCCGCGTGCCCAGGAAGGTGGCCAGCGTGCCCGCCATCAGCACCACCAGGGCGTTGACCGTCAGGCTGATGGCGATCTGGGCGCCGCCCAGCGCCAGGCTTTGGGTCAGCACGCTGCCCCGGCCCGGCACGATGAACTGCGGCAGCAGCGACAGGTACAGCATGGCGATCTTCGGGTTCAGCAGGTTGGTCAGAAAGCCCATGCCGAACAGCCGGCGCGGACTGTCGGCCGGCAGCGCCCGCACCTGGAAGGGCGACCGCCCCCCGGGCTTCAGCGCCTGCCAGGCCAGGTACAGCAGATAGGCCGCCCCGCCGAAGCGCAGCGCGTCGTAGGCATAAGGCACCGCGAAGATCAGCGCCGTGATGCCGAAGGCGGCGCACAGCATGTAGACGACAAATCCCAGCGCCACCCCGCCCAGGGAAACGAAGCCGGCGACCCGGCCCTGGCAGATGGTGCGGGACAGCAGGTAGACCATGTTGGGCCCCGGCGTCAGCACCATGCCCAAGGCCACGACGCCGAACGCCAGCAGCATGTTGATATCTGGCATATTTTTCCTTTCCCCTTAGACCCCGGGCGCGGCATCCGGCCGCTTGGGCTTCAGCGCACCAAGGCCGCGTCACGGACGGCGTCGGCCATCAGCCGCAGGCCCAGGGCGCCCATGACGGCACCGGTGACCCGGTCGATGCCGGCCTTGGCCCCCAGGTAGGCCCGGCGCGGCGTCTCCAGCGAGAAGGCCAACGCCACCACCGTGTACCAGCCGGCCTCGATCACAAAGATTACCGGCGGCAGGAACAGCAGCAGGTGGGGCGGCGGTTCTTTCGGTAACAGGGCGGCGAAAATGCTGGCGTAGGCGATGGCGGTCTTGGGATTGCTGAGCTGCGTCGCCAGCGCCACCGCGAAGGCGCGGCCCAGTGATGGCGCCCGGCCACCGTCAGGGACGCCGTTGGTCATGGTGAGGGGCGTGCGCGCCCCCTGCCACATGCGCACCGCCAGATAGAGGAGATAGACGCCACCCGCCAGGCGCAGCGCCATGTTCAGCCACGCCACCTGGGTCAGCAGCGCGGTCAGGCCCAGCAGGGCCAAGGTGCCGAAGAAGGTGCCGCCCACCCCCATGCCCACGGCGGCGGCCAGGCCGTTGCGGCGGGATTGGGTGACGGCGGTGCGGGTGACCAGGACGAAGCTTGGCCCAGGGCTCATGGCCCCCAGCAGCAAAGCGGCAAGGATGGGAATCAGGCTGACAAGCATGGGCAGTCCCTTCCGTTAATACGGGTGGATGGCCCAGGCGCGCGGCACGGAAGGTGCGCCCGCGCTTCCCGATGGTGCCCCATCTCGTCCCACCCAGGCGGGTGGGACCCTTCGCCAGTCACGCGGACGGGAAAATCGTAACCGACATCCCGTCCTTCGCCAAGGGGGACTCAAGCCAGCAACGCGCGCAGGGCCTGGGCCACGTCGGTCAGTCCCTTCCGCCCCGCCTCCAGGGCGGTGGGGAAGGACAGGAAGGCGTGGATGGTGCCCGGCACATGGTGATGCCGGGCGACACCCCCGGCTCCCGCCAGCCGCCGGGCGTACAGCGCGCCCTCATCCCGCAAAGGGTCCAGCCCCGCCGTAACCACCAGGGCCGGTGGCAGGCCCGACAGATCGGGCGCCCACAGGGGCGAGACCTCGGGTTCCGCCGCCAGCTGGTCGCGGCCGCCCAGGTAGTTGGCCTTGGCCCAGGCGATGGCCTCCTCCGTCAGGAAATAGGCGCCGCCGCCATAGGCGCGGCGGGACGGCAGCTCCCCCTCCCGGTCCAGGGCCAGCACGGGATAGAGCAGGGCCTGGGCGGCGGGCAGGGAAAGGCCCAGGCGCCGCCGGCGCAGGCACAGGGCCGCCGCCAGGGTGCCGCCGGCGCTGTCCCCCGCGACGGCGATGCGCCGGGGATCCAGGCCCAGGGCGTCAGCCCGCGCCACCATCCAGGCGTAGGCGGCGGCGGCATCGTCCAGGCCGGCGGGATAGGGGTGTTCCGGCGCCAGGCGGTAGTCCAGCGACAGCACCGCCAAACCGCCGTCGCGGCACAGCCAGCGGCAGACGCTGTCATAGCAATCGACGTCGCCCAGGCTCCACCCGCCACCGTGCAGGAACAGGACGGCGGGCCAGGGCGGCGCGCCGTCCGCCGGCCGGTACAGCCGGGCCGGCCGTGCGCCGCCGTCGCCACCCGGGTCGCCGCCGGGCACCGCCAGGTCCTGCATCGGCCCCACCGCCGGCGGCAGCCCGCCCAGGGCCAGGAACAGCTCATGGATGCCGCGCCGGGTGTCGTCCACCGTGACCTGGGCGATGGTGGGTTGGTCGGCCGCCGCTGCGGCGAACCCGGCCAACAGGGCGGCCGTGTCCGCATCCGGCGTGTCCAAAGGATCGCTCATCGCTCCCGCCCCCCTCAGTAGCTGTATCGCAGGGTGAGGCGCCAGGTGCGCGGGTCGCCGTAATAGGCCAGCTGATAGCCCAGGCTGTCGCTGAGGTCGAAGCCGTGGTCGATGTAGCGGCGGTCCGTCAGGTTCTTGACGCTGGCGGCCAGCGACCAGTGCTCATCCGCCGTGGTCAGGGTCGCCTGGGCGTCCGCCGTCACGTAGAAGGGCTGGGCCAGCAGCTCACTGCTGCTGACGGTGGGGTAGGTCTTGGACCGGAAGGAGGCGCCGCCGTCCAGCCGCAAGGTGCCGAAACCGCCCAAGGGTACCGTGTAGTCGGCGCCCAGCCGGCCGTCCCACTTGGGCGCGTTGACCAGGTGCCGCTGTTGGCTGATGTCCACGCCACCGGGACCGATGTAGCGGTCGTAGCCGGCGTCCAGGTAGCCCAGGGTGGCGCTGACCGTCAGGCCGCGCGCCAACAGGGCCCGCACTTCCATCTCCAGCCCCCGGATGGTGGCCGCGCCGGCGTTGGTGAACAGGGCGGAGAAATTGCCCTTGGCGTCGGCCACGAAACTGGACAGCTGAAGATTGGTGTAGTCGTTCCAGAAGGCGGCCAGGTTC
This sequence comes from Azospirillum sp. B4, assembly GCF_000333275.1. GTDB lineage: Bacteria > Pseudomonadota > Alphaproteobacteria > Azospirillales > Azospirillaceae > Nitrospirillum. Next base: position 105,416 of record NZ_BACU01000289.1, read on the forward strand.
AGGTTCACCCGGCCATCGTCCAGCGTGGTCTTCAGCCCCACCTCATACGCCCACAGCGTTTCCGGCGCGTAAGGCCGGGCGCCGGCGGCATCGCTGGAGCGGCCGTCGAAGCCGCCGCTCTTGAACCCCCGGCTGGCGCTGGCATACGCGAACATCGTGTCGCTGAGGCGGTAATCGATGCCGGCCTTGGGCGAGAGGGAGGCCCAGTCGCCGCGCGTGTCGATGTCGGTGGCCAGCAGGCCCTGGCCCAGGGGCACCGGCAGGGTCTGGCCCGCGCCGAAATACTCCTGGGTGCGGGCGAAGTGCTTGGTCTCATAGGTGTAGCGCAGGCCGGCCGTGAGGCTGAGCGCGTCGGTGACGCGGTAACTGCCCTGGCCATAGCCGGCGAAACTGCGGTTGTACTGGTCGTTGTCCGAACCGGTGACCAGGCCGATGGCCGGTCCGTACAGGCCGCTGATGGTGTCGTCATGCTCGCGGAAGAAATAGACGCCGGCGGTGCCGGAGAGGCGGTCGCCGGCGTAACTGGCCTGCAGTTCCTGGCTGAACTGGTTCTGCTCCTCCGCGTCATAGACACCGAAGTAGGCGTACCGCGTGGCGTCCAGGTCCAGGTGGGCGTCGTAGCCCATGCGGCGGTAGGCGGTGATGGACTTCAGCGTCACGGCATCCGTCGCCTGCCAGGTGGCCGTGGCGGCCAGGCCGCGCACGGTCAGCTTGGACAGGTCGTTAAAATCGGCCTGGATGGCGAAGGGGTCGGCGTTGGCCGGCGTGCCGAAGACGGCATCGGCGCGGGCCGGCGTGCGTGAGGTGCGGGGCCGGTCGTTGCTGCTGTCGGCGGTCAACAGCAGGGAGAAGCGCTCGGTCGGGGTGGCCAGCAGGGCCAGGCGACCCGCCACCGTCTTCTTGTCGCCGTCATCGCGGCCATTGACCGTGTTGGTGGAGAAGCCGTCGCGGGAGAGATAGGCGAGGCTGGCCCGCGCCGCCAGGCGGTCGGCCACCAGGGGCAGGTTCAGCGACGCGGTGGCGTCCAGCGCGCTGTAGTTGCCGGCGCCAAGCGACAGGCTGGCCTCCGGCGTGAAGGCCGGCAGCTTGGAGACGTACTTCACGGCGCCGCCGATGGTGTTGCGGCCGTACAGCGTGCCCTGCGGCCCGCGCAACACCTCGATCCGGTCCACGTCCACCACGTCCAGGAAGGCGCCCTGGGCCCGGCCCAGATAGACGTCATCCAGATAGATGCCGACGCCCGGGTCGGCGAAGGCCAGGCTGTCCACCTGCCCGACGCCGCGGATGTAAACGACGGCATTGGCGGCATCGCCCTCATGCAGGGTCAGGTTGGGCACCGCGCTCTGCAGGTCGCCGATGGTGCGGGCGTCCAGGGCCTGCAAGGCGTCGGCGCTGAAGGCCGAGACGGCCACCGGGGTCTGGGACAGCTTCTCGCTGACCCGGCGGGCGGTCACCACCACCTCATCCAGCCTGTCTTCCGCCTGGGTCTGCCCCTCCTGGGCCAGGGCGGGCGCCGTCAGCGCCAGCAGGATGGCGGAGGCCAGGGGCAAGCGAAGGGCGGCCCGGCGGGACCGCCGGCGGGCGAATGGGGTGGTGCGCATGATGTCTCCCTGGGCGTTTTCCCGGGGGCGCTTCTGAAGCGGCGCCCCCTTGGCACGTCCCAGCCAACCAAAGCCGGCCCGGCGATACTAGAGAAGACCTGCCGGTAAAAATCCCCGCAAACCTTGCCGCTATTTTGGGGAGGGCCGTTCTTAGGCCAGGGCCTTGCGGGCGTTGTCCAGCGTGCGCGACAGGTGGCCGCGCATCAGGGCCTCCAGCCGCGGGGTGGGGACGACATAGAGGGTGCGGCCATCGTCGCCGCCCCTGCGCTTTTCCAGATAGCCGTCCATCACGGCGCGCTTGATCCTGTCCTCCCGCGTGCGGTTGGAGCCGGACTTCATCACCTGGCAGGCGGCGCTGACCGTCAGGGGCGTGCCGTTCCAGTGCTGGGTCAGGCAGCCGGCGAACAGGTACCAGTATTCCTGGGTGAAATAGTCCGGCCGGCTTTCGAAGGTGCGGTCCCAATCGACCGCGTAGTCGACCAGAACCGCCATCCAGCGGCGCAGCATGTCCTCATCCGCCATAATGCCATCCGTCCCCAGGCGCGGGCGCCGTTGCCGCGAAGTGTTATTGCTTGGAAACAGAGGATAATTCAGCGCCGGTCCCGCCGCACGGGGAAACTCTCCGGTCAAGTGGCGTGGGCATGCCGGCGCCCGATCCCCAGCGCCATGGCCAGCAGGATGGCGCCCGTCAGGCCCATGACCAGGGCGGTGGGCACCAGGGACAGCAAGGTGGGAGCCGCCGTCATGGCCGCCAGGGTGCCGACGCAGTCCAGCACCATGAACAGGCGGAACACGGCCGCGATCTCACCACCGCTGAACCGGATCTGGCGCAGGGTGGTCACGGGGATCTGCGCCAGGGGTCCACCCGTGGCCGTGATGGCCGACGCCATCGCCATCGCGCCCAGGGTCCAGGGGGCGGGCACCCGCGTGGCCAGCGCCAGCAGGACGAAGCCGCCGCCCACCAGCACGTCGCCCGCCACCACCAGCGCCAGGGGGCGCCGGGCGAGGACGCCGTCCGGCGGCAGGCTGCCCACCACCAGGTTGCTGACCAGGTTACCCGCCCCGTAGGCGGAAAACAGCAGGGCCAGGGCAGACAGGCCGCTGAGGCCGAAGCCCGTCACACCCTGCTGGCGCACCAGCAGCGGCAGGGACAGCCAGATGGTCAGGGTCCACAGCCCGCCAGTCAGGCCGGCGCGCCACAGCAAGTAGGAGAAGGGCGGTTCCCGCCGCACCAGGCGCCACCCGGCCAGCAGACGCGCCGGAATGGTTTCCAGGGGCGCCGCCCGCGCGGCCGCCGGCGACGGATCCGCCAGGCGGGGCCGCACACTGAAAACCGCGCAGGCCGAGGCCAGGAAGCTGAGACCGTTCACCCCCATCAGGGCCACGGGCGGCATCAGCGTGGCCAGCGCGCCCGCCAGGGTGGGGCCCACCAGCCGGGCCAGGCGCAGGGTGCTGTCGAACAGGGCATTGGTGGCGGCCAGCAGGCTGCGATCCGCCGCCAGCCGGGGCAGCGAGGCCTGCAGGGCGGGATCGAACAGGCCGGACAGGGCCGACAGGGCGACCGACGGCACCACCAGGGTCCAAAGCGTCAGGTGGCCGCTCAGCGCCGCGATCACCGGCACCACCGCCAGGCCGGCCCGCGCCAGGTCGGCCGCCATCATGACGCTGCCATGGTCCCAACGCTCCACCCAGGCGCCCGCCAGCAGGGCCACGGTCATCAGCGCCACCGTGTCCGCCGCCGCGACATAACCGGTGTCGGCGCCCACCAGCCCCACGGCCAGCCAGACCAGGGCCATCTGGTGTAGCTGGTCGCCCACCGCCGACAGCGACAAAGCGCCCCATAGACGGGCGATGGGGCCATGGGTCAAAGGTTTCAGCAGGCGCATGGGAACAGCGGCGGGAATGGAACGGACGTTCCTGCTTACAGCAAGCCGCCCGCCTGTCCAGTGCCCATTCCCACAATTGACACCCGCTGCGGGCGGGCACTCGCTGCACAGCTTTGCGGCAACATGCCTGTAACAATCCATGATTGCCCAAACGCTGTGCGATGATCGCCGCGGCACCCCGGCCAAAATGCTTATATCGCAGCCGCGAACGAACTGGCCCGGTTATTGCTGATAACTCTCACTGTGTGAAAACGGTCTCACTTTCCTGAATTCGGGGGGTGGGCATCGCAGTTTTGGCAGTTGGGTTCGAAAAAGAGACGTACGACAGCTCCATCCCAATCCTTCACATTGACAGAGACGAATGACGAAACGGGCCGTCACCTTCATTGTCAAAAATATATGCCGACCGCTGTGGACTCTGAAACCGTCGTCCATCCGGCACAATGGGATGATTCCCACTCATTATATTGCCGAACCCGGCCATTATATTTTCAGTATGGCTGTTCATCTGGCCGGCCATTGCCATTTTCAGATCCCATATTCCATTAACCCCACCCCACATCCAGCATGAGGGCCTGCCCCGGGAACCGAAGCGCGCGCTGACCCGGCAGCGCACAACCAATCAGGCGGACCTGGGGATTTGTGCGACGCACACCTTCGCAGGATGAGATAGACCGCCGCTGACTACCCCACTCCGCCCGCCGGGCGAGACCCGGCGGGCCGGAGACGACCAGCCGCCGCTCCATACCCAACCCCACATCCGACCGGGGCCGGGTGGATCGAAACGGCCGCATTCCGCCGCCAACGCGCGGGGGTACAGGACCACAAAAATAACGGAACAGGAGAGCCTTGCCTTATGACAACGTCCTCGCAGCCCAAACCCAGCGCCGAACGCCGCATGGCGCGCTTCCTGGGCGCCCTGGCCCTGACCGCCGTCCTGGCCGCCATCATCACTGGCGCCGGCGTCGTCTCCTCCAGCGGGCCGGCCAAGGCCAAGCAGGCCATCACCCGCACCGACGCGGGTAGCTTCCCCATCTCCTCCGCCGTTGCCGTGCCGGCGGGGGCGGATGTCGTCTACCTTAGCGGCATGACGCCCGCCGTGGCCGACCCCAACGCGCCCAAGGGCAGCACCCAGGCCTTTGGCGACACCGCCACGCAGACCGTCAGCGTGCTGAACAAGATCAAGGATGCCCTGGCCGCGCAGAAGCTGACGATGGGCGACGTGGTCATGATGCACGTCTATCTGGTCGGCGACCCGGCCCACGATGGCAAGATGGATTTCGCCGGCATGATGTCCGGCTACACCCAGTTCTTCGGTACCGCGGACCAGCCCAACAAGCCCGCCCGGTCAACGGTGCAGGTGGCGGGCCTGGCCGCCCCCGGCCTGTTGGTCGAGATCGAGGTGATCGCCGCCCGCGTGCCCTGAGCCGCTTCCCGGCACTCCCGCGGCGCCTGCCGGTATCTGCCGGCGGGCGATCCCCAGTGATGATCGGCCGACGCTGACGAGGAAGGTTGCATATGCCTGCCATGACGGACCTGCCCGGCGCCGGGGTGACCCGGCGCCATTTCCTGGAAAAGGCGGCGCTGCTGGGCGGCAGCGCCATGGTGATGACCGCGCTGAACGCCTGGGGGGCGGGCATCGCCTCGGTCACCGACAAACCCCCGGCGCTGCGCGGCAGCGGGGCCGGCCACAAGCTGCTGATCCTGGGCGCCGGTGTCGCCGGCATGACGGCCGCCTATGAGATGTCCAAGCTGGGCTACCAGGTCACCATCCTGGAGGCCCGCGCCTTCGCCGGCGGCCGCTGCCAAACGGCGCGCAAGGGCTTCAAGCTAACGGAATTGGGCGGCGAGGAGCAGGAGTGCAGGTTCGATCCGGGCCTGTATATCAACCACGGCCCCTGGCGCATCCCGTTCTGCCACCGCTCCACCCTGCACTACACCAAGACCTTCGGCATTCCGCTGGAGGTGATGGTGAATGAGAACGACGCCAGCTACGCCCGGTTCGACACGGTGAAGGGCCCCCTGGCCGGCAAGCGCGTGCGCCAGTTTGAGGTGCGGGCCGACATGCGCGGCTACACCAGCGAACTGGTGGCGAAGGCCGCCACCTCGGGCAAGCTGGACACCGGCCTGGCCAAGGACGATGTCGAGCTGTTCGTCGAGTACCTGCGCGGCGAAGGCTATCTGGAAAAGGACCTCAGCTACCGGGGCACGGAAGGCCGCGGCTACAAGGTCCGTCCCGGCGCCGGCATCGACGACCCCGGCCCGGGGGAGCCCAGCACGCCCTACGCCTTTCCCGACCTGGTGCAATCCCGGTTGTGGCGCATGGTGCAGTCGGTCGGGACCTTCGACCAGCAGCACACCATGTTCCAGCCCGTTGGCGGCATGGACCGCATCGCCAAAGGCTTTGAGAAGCACGTCGGCCATCTGATCAAATACCATGCGGAGGTGGAACGCATCCGCCAGTCCGACAGCGGCGTCACGGTCGATTATCTGGACACCAAGACGGGCAAGCGCAGCACCATCAGCGCCGACTACTGCCTGTGCACCATTCCCGTCAGCGTCCTGCGCACCATCGACGCCGACTTCTCCGACACCTACAAGCAGGCCATGGCCCTGCTGGCCTATGACCCGGTGTGCAAGATAGGCCTGCAGATGAAGCGGCGCTTCTGGGAGGAGGACGACGCCATCTATGGCGGCCATGTCTACACCGACGCGCCCGGCATCAACCTGATCAGCCTGCCGTCGTCGGGCTGGCAGTCGGCCAAGGGGGTGCTGCTGGGCTATTACATGTTCGGCGCCGACGCCACCGACATGAGCGGCAACACGCCGGCCGAGCGGGCGGCCATCGCCCTGGACGCGGGCCAGCGCATCTTCCCGCAGTACAAGGAAAACTTCGAGTCCGCCTTCTCCGCCTCCTGGCATCTCATCCAGTACAACCTGGGCGGCTGGGGCAACTGGAGTGCCGAGGCGCGAAAGACCGCCTATCCGGTGCTGAACAAGCCCGACCGCCGCATCTACCTGGCGGGGGAGCACATCAGCTACATCGGCGGTTGGCAGGCGGGGGCCATCGAGTCCGCCTGGCACCAGATCGCCCAGATCCACCAGCGTGTGGCGGCGTGAGGAGGGGGATGATGCGCCAGACCCTTCTTTTCACCATCCTCCTCACCAGCCTGACCGTGGGCGTGCCGGCCCTGGCCCCCATGGCGGCGGCCCAGGACGTGGCCAAGGGCCAGGACCTGTTCAATCACAAGTGCGCCGCCTGTCATCAGAAGACGGGGCTGGGCGTGAAGGGCGCCTTCCCCGCGCTGGCGGGCGATCCCTTCGTCCGCGGCGATCCGGAGCCGGTGGTGCGTACCGTGCTGCAGGGGCGGGGCGGCATGCCCACCTTCGCCGCCCTGCTGGCCGAGGACCAGCTGGCGGACATCATCAGCTATATCCGGCAGGCCTGGGGCAATGCCGCCCCGGCCGTCGACACGGCCTTCGTCATACAGGTGAAGACGAACGCCAAACCGCAGGACAAAGCGCCGACCGTCACCCATTGAGGGGGACCCGGCGGGTTGCGAAATGTTTTGGCCTGGAACCATTCCTTCCCCGCGGTGGTCGGGAAGCCCGGTCGGGGAAGGTGTGGTTTAAAGGTCACGGAGGAAAGGAGAAACGAACCGAACCAAATCGCCATCAAATGGCGTTTTGACTTTCATTGCCAAGTTGTTGAGAATTTTAAAAGAGACGAACGGGAACAAAGAGTCGTCTACTGACAGAAAATAACGCGGGGAATCGCGCCATCAAGCTGCCGTGATCTAAACAAAATCCTAAAGATCAGGGGGCCAACATGACGCATGCAATCAAAACGAACGCCATAACTGCGCGTAAAGCCATCACCGTGGCCCTGCTTTGCTCGGCCGGCTGGATGGCTGTGGACACGGCCAACGCGGCACCGGCGCCTGCGCCGGCGGCCGACACCGACGCGCTGTCGGAAATCGTGGTGACGGGTAGCCGCCGCGTGGACCGCTCCGTCGCGGACTCGCCGTCGCCCATCGACGTCTTCACACCGGAGGATCTGGCCCACCAGGCTGGCGGCGACACCAACGACCTGCTGCGCCAACTGGTGCCGTCGTTCAACGTCGCGCGCTTCTCCATCTCCGACGGTTCCACCTTCGTGCGCCCGCCGACGCTGCGCGGCCTGCCGCCGGATGAGACGCTGGTGCTGATCAACGGCAAGCGCTTCCACCGCTCGGCCCTGGTGCAGATCGGCGCCAACGGCCTGACCCAGGGCGCGCAAGGCCCCGACCTGGCCCAGATTCCGTCCATCGCCATCAAGCAGCTGGAAGTGCTGCGCGACGGTGCGGCCGCCCAGTACGGTTCCGACGCCATCGCCGGCGTCATGAACTTCACCCTGAAGGACAGCGCCGACGAGGGCACGGTGGTCACCCAGTGGGGCCAGACCTATGCCGGCGACGGCGGCAGCGCCCACATCCAGGCCAATTCCGGTCTTCCGCTGGGTGATCGCGGCTTCGTCAACATCAGCGCCGAATATGTGAAGAACGACCCGACGTCGCGCGGCACCCAGCGCCCCGACGCCGCCAAGCTGGCCGCCCAGGGCCTGACCATCCCCAACCCGGCCCAGCGCTTCGGCGATCCTGCGGTGGAGGCGGAGCGGCTGTTCATCAACAGCGGCATCGACCTGGGCGACAACTCCAAGATCTACCTGTTCGGCAACTTCGGCCACAGCTATGCCAAGGAAAGCTTCAACTACCGCAACCCCACCACGGTGTCGTGGCTGATCACCCCGTTCACCTTGGCGGACGGCAGCACCTTCAAATGGAACAGCGTCTTCCCCAACGGCTTCACGCCCTGGTTCTACGGCGACATCCTGGATAGCAGCATCACCGGCGGCTACAAGACGACGCTGAAGAACGGCCTGATCATCGATGCCAGCGCCAGCTACGGTAAGGATGAGCTGCGGTACAGCATCCGCAATACCGTCAACCCGTCCCTGGGGCCGAGCAGCCCGCACCAGTTCTATGTCGGCACCCAGATCCAGGAGGAAACCAACCTGAACCTGGACCTGACCTACCCCATGGCGGTCAGCTGGCTGGCCAGCCCCCTGACCCTGGCGGGTGGTGGCGAATACCGGCGTGAGACCTACACCATCAAGTCGGGCGACACGGCCTCCTACCAGGCCGGCCAGTACTACACCGCGGGCATGCCCATCGGGTCCAACGGCTATCCCGGCTTCACCGCCAGCGACGCCGGCCAGTACCCGCGCGGCAACTACGCCTTCTACCTGGACGCCGAAGCCGACATCATCAAGAACCTGAGCGCCGGCGTGGCCCTGCGGTATGAGGACTTCGACGATTTTGGTGACACCACCAACTGGAAGGTCTTCGGCCGCTATCAGCTGACCGACTGGCTGGCCGTCCGCTCGTCCGTCAACACCGGCTTCCGCGCCCCCACGCCCGGGCAGTCGCACATCAGCAGCACGCAGACGACCTTCAAGGCCGGCAGCCCGGAACCCATCGTGCTGGGCACCTTCCCCGTCGACAGTCCGGTGGCCAAGTTCTACGGCGCCAAGACGCTGAAGCCGGAAACCTCGTTCAACATCGCTGGCGGCCTGGTGTTCGACCTGCCGGCCAAGGTCAGCCTGACCGTCGACTACTACAACATCAAGGTGGAAGACCGCATCGGCATCACCAGCGACTTCACCGTCTCCGCCGCCGACCAGATCAAGCTGGCGGCGCTGGGCGTGGTGGGCGCCAACACCCTGGGCAACGTCAATTACTTCGCCAACGCCTTCGACACCCGCAGCCAGGGCGTGGACATCGTCGCCAACAAAACGTTCGAGGTCTATGACGGCGACCTGCGCCTGACGGCGGCGGCCAACATCAACCACACCGACGTCACCAAGTACGACCCCACCGTCATCGACGACAACCGCAAGAAGGACATCCAGAACGGTCTGCCGCACTATCGCGTGAACCTGAGCGCCAACTACGACATCGGCGCCTTCAGCTTCCTGTATCGCGGCAGCTATTACGGCGCCTGGCAGGACAACTCCAGCGCGGGCCAGAACTATGACCCCGCCTGGATCTTCGACGCGGAGGTCGCCTACAAGGTGACGGAGGCCCTCACCGCCACCGTCGGCGCCCAGAACCTGTTCGACAAGTATCCGCAGAAGAACCGCAGCACCGCCCGCCTGGCCTACGGTGACCAATACCCGGACACCTCGCCCTTCGGCTACGACGGCGGCATGTACTATTTCCGCCTGGCCTACAAGTGGTAAGCGCCTGACCCAGACGTGATCAAGGGGGCCGCCCGGGCGACTGGGCGGCCTTTTCCTTTGGCTGTTTGCCAACGCCCCGGCACCCGGCATAGTGGGCCCATAACAACTTTTGGGGGGCGTCCTTTCCATGGCCGTTATCGCGAATATCCTGGTGGCCGTCGTGGCCCTGCTGCACGCCTGGTTCCTGGTGCTGGAGATGTTCCTGTGGACCAAGCCGCTGGGCCTGCGCACCTTCCGCCAGTCGCCGGAAAAGGCTGCGCAATCGGCGGTGCTGGCCGCCAACCAGGGCCTGTACAACGGTTTCCTGGCGGCGGGCCTGCTGTGGGGCCTGGCCTATCCCGACCCGCTGGCGGCCCTGCACATCAAGACCTTCTTCCTGGCCTGTGTCGTCGTCGCCGGCGCCTACGGCGCCTGGTCCGTCAGCCGCCGCATCCTGACGATCCAGGCCTTGCCGGCAGCCGTGGCGCTGATCGTGCTGTGGCTGGCCTGAGGCCGCATCCGGCGACTGAGGGACGAAAAAAACCGGCGCCCCGGTACGGGCGGGTATGGGGCGCCGGTCCGGCGGCGTCAGGCGCCGGACTTCGCCGTCGCCCGCGTCGCATCGGCGATGACGCGGCGGGCTTCGGCGATGGCGTCGGGCACGCTCTTGCCGCCTTTGGCGATACTGTCGGCCAGGCCCATCAGGGCCTTGCCGGTGACGGAGCCGTTGTTGGCTTCCTCCGTCACGCTCACGCCCTGGTGCTGGGCGATGGCCTGGTCCCAGGCGCCGCGCACGGCCGCCCAGTAGACGGTGGTCTTGGCCCAGTAGTCGTCCGCCGCGGCGACGGGGAAGTCGGCGAAGCGGTTGTAGGTGTTGATCACCGTCTCATGGACGAAGGTGACCAGATTGCCCTCACGGCTTCCGATCTTGGCGTTGTCCTGCTCATGCACCCAGCCGGCGGGGGTCAGGGCGTGGCGGTTGATGCCGTTGTAGCGATCGTAGGGGGGATGCCTCGTGGCATCACGCCGGGCCAAGGGGCGCCACGTCTCCTCGCTGGTCCAGCGCGAGACGCCGGCGTCATGCCGCCAGCGCCCCACCCCGCCATAGCGCGGCGAGTCGTCCGTCTGCCACACCGTCTGTGACCACGCGCCCCTGGCGGCGGCGGAATCGATGGGCGTCAGCGACCAATGACCGGTGCCCTGGTAGGCCAGCACGCCGGCGGGCTGGTAGACCCAGTCCTGGCGCCAGTGCTTCACCACCACGGGCAGGCCGTCGTCGCCGTCCACCACCAGCAGGTGCTGCAGGCGGATGACGGAACCGGTGTCCTCCACCACCCGCACCACCTCCTCACCACCGCTGGTCTTGGGCGCGATGGGCTTGTAGTCGGCGAGGAAGGGCGTGGTCTCGCGGAAATCGAAGGTCACCTTGAAGGTGCCGGCCATGCCCAGGATGGCCCTGCGGTCCTGGTCCGGGGCGGCCTGGTCCGGGGCGGCGGCAGCCGTGCGCGCGGTGATGGTTTCGGCGGCGCCGGCAGCCCCTGGCGGCAGGTGGGTGGCGACGCCCACCAGGGCGGCGCCGGCCAGGCCCCGGGTCAGGAAGGCGCGGCGTCCGCTCTTCAATGCGTCATGCGTGGTCATCGGTTGGCCTCTCGGATCGTGCGGGTTCGGGTCAGAGCTTCAGGGTCAGCGACGCGCCGAAGTTGCGTCCCGCCTGGGTGTAGGCGTCCAGCACCGTGGAGGTGGACGACTGGCCGCGCACATCGCCCCACCACCAGTACTTCTCATCCGTCAGGTTGAAGACGCCGGCACGGATCGAGGCGTTATCCGTCACGTTCCAGTAGGCGGTGGCGTCCAGGATGGTGAAGGCCTTGGGGATGAAGTAGGTGGCGCTGCTGACGTCCGACCTGTCCTTGGCGCCGGAATGGGTCATGGTCAGTTGCCCGCCGAAGCGGCCGGCGGGGTCGCGGTAGGTCACGCCCAGCACCAGCTTCCACGGATCGACGCTGTCCAGCGGGGTTTTCACGCCGCCGGACGTGCTCTCGCCATGGGTGTAGGAAAAGGCGGCCTGCGCCCCGATTCCGGAGTTCAGGGTGAACTGGCCCTTGGCCTCCGCCCCCTGCAGGTTCACCTTCGACAGGTTCACATACTGGTAGATCGCCGGGTTGGCGGCGGTGAAATTGCCGCCGACCTGCACCTGGTCGATGAAGTCGCGGTAGCGGCCGGCATAGCCGGTGACGCTGGCGTCCCAGCGGCCGCCGCCCAGCAGCGGGTTCTCCACGCCATTGCCCCCGGCCCGTTCACCCCAGGCGCCGTTGAACTTGAAGCCGCCTTCGATGGTCTGGCTGGTTTCCGCCTTCAGGTTGGGGTTGGAGACGGACTTGTAGTTCTGGGTGGGGTTGGCGAAGCCGTTGTTCACCTGCGACGGGGCCGGCGCCTTGAAGCCTTCCGCCAGGTTCATGAACACGCCCACGTCCGGCAGCAGGTGGTACATGATGCCCAGCTTGGGCGAGACATGGCTGTCGTTCTTGGAAATGGGCGTCAGCGCCGTGAACAGCGGATCGTCCTTCTTGGGCGACAGGTCGTAATAGTCGAAGCGGACGGCGGGATAGAGGGTCAACCGCCTGTCGAAGGCGTTGATCTCATCCTGCACGAAGACTCCCGCCAGCGTGTAATCGGTGGTGGGGTAGGCCCGGGATGGGAAGGTGTCGCCGGCCGACGGCACGGTGCCAGCGCGTAACGATTCCTGATGGGTCAGGGAATAGTCGCCGCCGTACACGAACGTATGCGTCAGGTCGTGCCCCAGGGTCTTGCTCTGCGCCTGGATGTCGAAACCGTAGACGCGCGTGTCGAAGGTGCTGTCGCGCGTGCGATCGACGGCGGTGTTGCGATCCTCCGCGCCATATTGGACGGCATGGGTTTCCTGGTAGTAGGCCGTCCAGCGCAGGCTATCCAGAACGTCCGCGCCCACATCATAGCGATGATCGAAACTGACGCGGTTGCGGTCCTGGCGGTCGCGGGCGATGAGGCCCAGCACGCTGGTGGAGGCCAGCGGCGGCTTGGCGATGGCGCTCAGCACCGTGGTGTTGGTGTGGTTGTCGTCATGGTCGAAGGTCAGGCGCAGGCGGTGCGCGTCCGTCGGCTCGTACACCACCTTGGCCAGGACCGCGTTGGAATAGACGTCCTGCGGGTTGGCGGTGGTGCGGTCGGTGTTGGCGCTGTTGTTGGAGCCCGCGGTCGCCGTCTCGTTGCCATCGCGCCGGGTGTAGGCCACCAGGGCTTCCAGCTTGCCCACGCGGCCGGCGGCCAGCGTGCCCTTGGACCATGCCCCGTCAACGGAGGTGTAGCCCACCGTGCCCTGGATGGCCCAGTCCTTGCCCGCCGTCAGCAGGTCGTCCGGATCCTTGGTGATGAAGCTGACGGCGCCGGCGACGCCGTCGCTGCCGTAAAGGGCCGACGCCGGCCCGCGCAGGATTTCCACCGACTTCAGCAGGCCCAGGTCGACATAGTCGCCACGGCCCATGTTCTGGGCGCCGAAGCTGTAGGCGTCGGGCACGCGGATGCCATCGGTCAGCATCAGGACGCGGTTGCCTTCCAGGCCACGGATGTTGAAGCCGCTGTCGCCGTCGCGGCCCGTGGATGAGCCGGCCAGGGTGAAACGCGCCGGGCTGCGGCGCACCGAGACGCCGGGCTCATAACGCACCAAATCCTTGATGTCCGTCACCAGCTGTTCGTCGATCTGCTGACTGGTGATGACGCTGACGGTGGCCGGCACGTCGCTGACGTCCTTGGCCGTGCGGGTGGCCGTGACGGTCACCGTCTCCAGCGGGCCGCCGGCGTCCGCGTCCGCCGGCGCGGCATCGGGCGCCGCCTCGGGTGTCGCGGCCAGCGCGGTGTGGGTCAAGGTGGCGCCCCCCAGCGCCGCCAACAGCCAAAACGGAACGGTCGCCTTCAACAGCGTTCGCTGCATTCTTGTTTTCCCCATCAGGTTGGTTCCTGAAGCAGCTATATGACTCATGAAATTAAGAATCAATCTCATTCTCATTGGATAAGTCCGCGACGGCGCAACCCCGCCCTGAACAGGCAGAGGTTTGACCCGGCGGCGGGAATCCGCCAAAAAACCGCCAATCCCAATTCTGTGCGTGGCTTGTCCCACCCCGCCCTTCCAGCGGCGGGCAGGACAGGCCGCCCCTTTCAGGATGACACTCCCGTGATGATTTCCCTCCGCCGTCCCCACCGCCTGATGCAATCCGTGGCGGCGATCGCCCTGGTGATGGGCGGGGCCGCGCAGGCCGAACCGGCCGACCAGCCGGCCACCGTCATCATCACCGGCGTGCGCGACCAGGGCTTCCGCGCCACCGACACCCAGTTCGGCGCCGCCGGCACGGTGCTGGACACCCCGGCGTCGGTCAGCGTCGTCACCCGCGACCTGATGGACGACCAGCAGGCCCGGCGCTTGAGCGACCTGATCCGCAACGACGCCTCGATCGGGGAGAACTACGCGCCCGAAGGCTATTACGAGGACATCGCCATCCGGGGCTTCCCCCTGGATCTGGCCACCGGCCTGCAGATCAACGGTCTGACCATCGCCGGCGAGCAGCCGGTGGCGCTGGAAAACAAGGAACGGGTGGAGTTCCTGAAGGGCCTGGCCGGTGTGGATGCCGGGGTGGTGGCCCCGGGCGGCCTGGTCGACTATGTCACCAAGCGGCCGGCCGAGGTGCGCAGCCTGACCCTGGGCACGGACAACCGGGGCGGCCTATACAGCGCGATCGACGTGGGCGCCCTGTTCGGGGAGCGCAAGCAGTACGGCCTGCGCCTGAACGCCGCGCATGAGGACATCGCCAGCTACGTCGACCACGCCGACGGCTACCGCAATTTCGGATCCATCGCCGGCGATTGGCGGGCGACGGAGAATGATACCTTCAACCTAGACCTGGAATACCAGCGCCGGGTGCAGCACTCGGTCTCCGGCTACCAGCTGCTGGGCGGCACGGCGCTGCCGGCGCTGGACACGGTGTCGCCGTCGCGCATGCTGGCGGCGCAGTCCTGGACCAAGCCGGTCACCATCAACGCCCTGAACCTGTCCGGCCAGTATGAGCACCGGTTCAGCGACGACTGGCGCCTGACGGTGTCCATCGGCCACAGCCGCACGGTCATCGACGACAACGTCGCCTTCGCCTATGGCTGCTACGCCATCGCCAGCTGCGCCGACGGCACCTCGCCCGGTTACTATTTCGCCGCCAACGGCGACTTCGACGTCTACGATTACCGCAGCCCCAACGACGCGCGGGAGGATGACCAGGCGCAAGCCCTGCTGCGCGGCAAGGTCGCCACCGGGGCCATCGGCCACAGCCTGACCCTGGGGGTCAGCGCCTTCCGCCGCACGGTGACGCAGACCGATTACGTTTACGATTACGTCGGCAGCGACAACATCTACAACCCCACGCCCCTGGCCTTCGCCCCCTCCCCCAACAATCCCGGCGCCAACTACGAACGGCTGGACAGCCGCCAGTACGCCATGACGGCCATGGACCGGATCGACCTGGGCGCCTTGGTGACGGGCCTGGAGCTGGACGCCGGCGTGCGCGGCGTGTTCCTGCGCGAACGCGCCTACGACATCGACCACACCACCACCCGCAACACCGCGGAGACGCTGCCCCTGCCGCAGCTGGCCCTGGTCTACAAGCCGCTGGCGGCCGTGACGCTGTACGCCAGCCACTCCCGTGGCCTGTCCCTGGGCGGCCAGGCGCCGGCCTGGGCCACCAACGCCAGCGAAATCCTGTCCCCATCGCTGTCCTGGCAGGATGAAGTGGGGGCCAAGTACGACTGGAACGGCCTGCTGCTGGGCGCCAGCGTCTTCCGCCTGAGCAAGGCCTATGAATACGCCAAGCCGGATGACAGCGCGTACGGCTTCACCTATTTGCGCCAGGGGACGGAACGGCACGACGGGCTGGAACTGAACGCCGCCGGCCAGGTGACCGAGGCCCTGCGCCTGACCGCCAGCGCCACCTTCATGCACGCCGTGGCCTATGGCACCGGCACGCCCAGCTATGACGGCCACCAGGCCATCAACGTGCCGCACGTGCGCACCGCCCTCTACGCCGATTACACCCTGCCGCACCTGGACGGACTGGCCCTGCTGGCCGGCTGGCAGTATGTGGGCGAACGGGCGGCGGCGCGGAACGCGGTGGCCTATGCCCCCGCCTACTCCCTGTTCAACGCCGGCCTGCGCTACGCCCCCAGCGCGCTGGACAACAAGCTGACCCTGCGGCTGTCGGTCGACAACCTGCTGGATCGGCGCTACTGGAAAGATGTTGGCGAGAGCGCCGGCGACGCCTATCTGCATCTGGGGGCGCCGCGCACCGCGCGCTTCACGCTTCAGTACTCCCTATAAGGTCCTTGCCCCGCTTCATGAGCGCCTCCCCCGCCCGCATCCTTTCCAATGGCCCGCACACCCACGCGCATGGAATGGGGGTGGGCGCGGTGCTGCCCGACTGGCCGCCGCTGACGGTGGCCGAGGTGGCGAGCCTATTGCGTCATTACCCGGGCGTGGGCTCGGTGCGCGGCATCCTGAGCCACAGCCCGCGCCCCTTTTCCGCCGCGTCGGTCGTGGCGACGGCGGGCGGTGCCCGCCCGGCCGTGTTCGTGAAGCGCCACCATGTGCGGGTGCGGACATCCGCCCAGCTGGCGGCGGAACACGCCTTCATGGACCATCTGCGCCAGCGGGGCGCCCCGGTCTGTGATGTGCTGGCCGCCGCCGATGGCGCCCGCGCCCTGACCCTGCCCCTGGGCGATGGCGACTGGACCTATGAGGTGCACGGCCTGGCGCCGGGCCTGGATCTGTATCGCGACGCGCTGTCCTGGACCCCCTTCCAGGACAGCGTCCATGCGCACGCGGCGGGCACGGCCCTGGCCCGCCTGCACCGGGCGGCGGCCGGGTTCGACCGGCCCCACCGCGCCGGCCAGGCGCTGGTGTCCGGCTTCACCCTGTTCGCCGGTGATGACCCGTTATCGGCGATGGCGGACCATGTCGCCGCCCGGCCGGCGCTGGCCGACTATCTGTCCACCCGCCCGTGGCGGCGGGACACGATACGCCTGCTGTTGTCCTTCCACGACGCCTTGCGGCCCCATCTGCCCGACCTGGCGCCCTTGTGGACCCACAACGACCTGCACGCCTCCAACCTCACCTGGACGGGGACCGGCCCCACAGCGACGGTGGCGGCGGTGCTGGACTTCGGCCTGGCCGACCGCACCACGGCCCTGTACGACCTGGCCACCGCCATCGAGCGCAACACCGTGGAATGGCTGGCCCTGACCGAGGGCCGCGCCCCGGCCGTGCATCACGACCAAGTGGCGGCGCTGATGGCGGGCTACCATGCCGTCAGCCCGCTGGACGCGCGCCGGCGCCAGGCGCTGGCCGCCCTGCTGCCCCTGGTGCATGCCGAGTTCGCGCTGGCGGAAACCGACTACTTCCACGGCATCACCCGGTCGGCGGAAAACGCCGGCCTGGCCTATGAGGGCTATTTCCTGGGCCATGCCGAATGGTTCCACGGCGCCGACGGCCAGGAACTGCTGGCCTTCATCCGCGACCTTCCCCTGTAAGCCCCTTCTGTAACAACGGCGGCCCCCTCATGTCCCTTCTGGAAATCGTCGCCGTCGTCATCAGCGCGCTGGCCGTCTGGGCCACCACCCGCCGGTCCTTGTGGTGCTGGCCCCTGGGACTGGCTTCGGTGGCGCTGTACGGCGTCGTCTTCCTGGAGGCCAAGCTCTATTCCGACATGGCCCTGCAGGCGGTGTTCGGCGCCTTCCTGGTCTATGGCTGGATCTGCTGGTGGCGGGGGGTGCGGGACGATGGCCAGATACTGGTGAGACCGTTGACGGCCAAGGCCGCCCTGCTGGGCCTGGCGGCCGGCGCGGCGGCCAGCGCCGCCCTGGGATGGGGCATGGCCCGCTGGACCGATGCTTCCCTGCCCTACCTTGACGCCACCCTGGCTGGGTTCAGCCTGGTGGCCCAGTACTGGACGGCACGCAAGCATATCGAGAACTGGTGGCTGTGGATCGCGGTGGACGTGGTCTACACGGGCATGTACGTGGTCAAGGACCTGCACCTGACGGCCGGCCTCTACGCCGGCTTCATCGTGCTGGCCATCCTGGGCTGGCGCAGCTGGCGGGCTGGGACGGACGCACCAGCCGCCGTGCAGCCTTTGTGATTTGTTCCTCAAACGCCGGCGGCCCCGGTTGGGGTCCAGGTTTTATTGTGCCTGGTCTTCAGACCGAGCCCGCGACCTGATGCACGCCCACCACGGTGCGGAACAGGGCGGCCACGCGTTCGCTGTTGGCGGATGCCGTGTCCGGCAGCTGGATGTCCACCTCCAGCATGTCCTCGCCCGGCAGGTCGGCGCGGCGGCGGGCGTAGACGTGCAGGGGCACGATGTCCAGGCGGGCCAGCGTGCCCATCAGGCGGGACAGCAGGCCGGGGCTGGCGTCGGCCGCCACCGACAGCATCACGGGGCTGGCTGCGGCGAAGGCGTCGGCGGTCATACCCGGGTCTCCGGCAGGCCCCGGGTCTCTGGCAGGCCGGCCACCGGCACGGCGGCCACGGCCACGGCACGGCGCACCGCCGCCTCCGCCGCCGCCCCCTCATGGCCCACGACAACGGCATGGGCCGTGGCCCAGGGCCGGCCGGCGCGACGGTCGGCCTCCCCCCGATGGCGGGCCACCGACAGGGCGTAGTCGATGGCGGCATCCAGGCTGTCCGCCTCGCTGACCGGTTCCAGGCGGCTCCAGTCCAGGGTGACGTCCACGGGGCCGGCGCGGTTTACGGCCAGGGCGACGAAGCCGTCACCGCTGCGCACCAGCGTCAGGGTGGGATGCAGCACGGCGTACTCGGCGGGGGAGGAGTCAAGCGGGGGCATGGCGGCGGCTCTTCAACAAATCGTGTTCCGATGACAGCAACAATAGCGATCAGGGCGCGCATAGTCTTTGCGAAGACCATGGAAAATCGCCATTATCGACATGGATCATGTTTTAATATGGCGATATGGAGATGAACCATGCGGCACAAGCTGGATGGGTTGGATTGGAAAATCCTGGACGTGCTGCAGCAGAACGGCGCCGCCTCGGCCGCCGAGGTGGGGGACAAGGTGGGCTTGTCGCAATCGCCCTGCTGGCGCCGCATCCAACGGCTGGAAGAGGCGGGCCTGATCCGCCAGCGCGTGGCCCTGCTGGACCGGCGGGAGTTGGGGCTGAACTTCCTGGTGTTCGCGCATGTGAAGCTGGAGGCCCACGCCGGCGACAGCCTGGACGCCTTCCGCCGCGCCATCGCCGACATTCCAGAGGTGTTGGAATGCTTTGTGCTCATGGGGCAGGTGGACTTCCTGCTGCGCATCGTCGCCAAGGACGTGGAGGCCTATGAGGCCCTGTTCTTCAAAAGGCTGTCGCAATTACCGGGGGTGCGCGAAATCAATTCCATGATGTCTGTGTCGACCGTCAAGGAGACGACTGCGTTGCCGTTGGGGCAGCTGCGTGCTGAACTAGGGTAGTCCAGGGAGTGGGATCACCCATTTAAGCGTGTATCCCTTCCGCCCTGGGCGTGCCCCTCAATGACCCTGCCCCGCCGCACCGTCCTGTCCTTGATGCTGGCGCTGGCCGCCAGCCGGTCGGCCGTGGCCACCGCCGGGGAGGCGCCATCGGCACCGAAAGCCATCCGCATGCTGGTGCCGGAGTTGCCGGTGTTGGGCGAGCGGGATGCGCAGGGCCAGGCGAAGGGCCTGGTGGTGGACCAGGCGCGCGCCATCCTGGATCGGGCCGGCATCCCCGCCATCATCGAAATGTTGCCGGTGGTGCGCCTGTATGCCGAACTGGCGCGCCCCCAATCCCTTGATGGGCTCAAGGATGGCGAGCCCAAGACCTACGGCATGGTCGGCCTGCCCATCCGGGACCCTTACCAAGGCATCGTGCCCCTGGCCCTGACCATGCAGGTGCGGCTGGTGGCGGTGGCCCGGCGGGGGGTTCCCCTGACCAAGCCCGACGACCTGCGCCAGATGGGCCCGGTGGCGGTGACCAACACCGGAACCCAGGCCCTGGCTTCCGTCATTCAGCAATACGCCCTGGCCGCCCAGACGGTGCCGTCCATGCTGAACGGCCTGCGCATGCTGGCCCACGGGCGGGTGGACGCGGTCCTGGGCATATCCTCGGTCATCGATGTCGTGGCGCGGGAGAATGACCTGACCGGGGAGTTGGGCGACCGCGTCGCCGTTTCGGAAATGGATGCCTGGCTGGCCTGCGCCCCCGGCCTGGAAGCCGCCCCGGAAACGTCCAGCCTGCGGGCGGCGGCCGAAGCGCTGTATCGCGAAGGCCGCCTGGACGCCATCGCGCACCAGCATTTCCAGCGCGCCGCCGCGCGCAGTTAGGGCGAAGCAGGCCATCCCAAGTCTGCGGGCTGCGGGGAAATATTATAAAAATGGCCCCGACCCATAAGGATCGGGGCCATCCCCTGAAGCTACCTTATCACGCTTCGCTGGCGGGCTTCTCACCCATCAGGGCCGCCTGCGCCGCCGCCAGCCGGGCGATGGGCACGCGGTAGGGGGAGCAGGAGACGTAGCTGAGGCCCACCTTCTCACAGAAGTAGACGGAGGCCGGGTCGCCGCCGTGCTCGCCGCAGATGCCCAGTTTGATCTCCGGACGGGTCTTGCGGCCCCGTTCGGCGGCGATGGAGACCAGTTCACCCACGCCTTCGGTGTCCAGGGTGACGAAGGGGTCGTGTTCGAAGATGCCGGCCCGCTGGTAATCGGGCAGGAAGCTGGCGGCGTCGTCGCGGCTGATGCCGAAGGTGGTCTGCGTCAGGTCGTTGGTGCCGAAGCTGAAGAACTCGGCCGACTGGGCGATCTCCGCCGCCCGCAGGGCCGCGCGCGGCAGCTCGATCATGGTGCCGACCAGGTAATCGATCTGCACGCCGGAGGACTGCTTCACCTCACCCGCCACCCGGTCGATGACGGCCTTCAGGATGTCCAGTTCCTTCTTGGTGCCGACCAGGGGGATCATGATCTCGGGCGTGACGGTCTGACCATCCTTGCCCACCTCGACCGCCGCCTCGAAGATGGCGCGGGCCTGCATCTCATAGATTTCAGGGTAGGAGATGCCCAGGCGGCAGCCGCGATGGCCCAGCATGGGGTTGGCCTCGTGCAGTTGCAGGGCGCGGTGGCGCACCCGCTGGATGTCCGTGCCGGCGGCCTTGGCCACCTCGTCCATCTCCTCCTCGCTGTTGGGCAGGAACTCGTGCAGCGGCGGGTCCAGCAGGCGGATGGTGACCGGCAGGCCGGCCATGATGCGGAACAGCTCCACGAAATCCTGGCGCTGCATGGGGGCGATCTTGGCCAGGGCGGCGCGGCGGCCGGCCTCCGTCTCCGCCACGATCATCTCGCGCACGGCGATGATGCGCTCGGTATCGAAGAACATGTGCTCGGTGCGGCACAGGCCGATGCCCTCCGCCCCGAACTTCACCGCCGTGCGGGCGTCCAGCGGGGTTTCCGCGTTGGTGCGCACCTTCATGCGGCGGAAGCGGTCGGCCCAGCCCATGAGGGTGGCGAAGTCGCCCGACAGCTCCGGCTGGATGGTGGGCACATGGCCCAGCATGACCTCGCCAGTGGAACCGTCGATGGTGATGACGTCACCGGCGACGATCTTCTCGCCCCGCACGGTCATGACGCCGGTCTTGTAGTCGATGCGCAGTTCGCCCGCGCCCGACACGCAGGACCGCCCCATGCCGCGCGCCACCACGGCGGCGTGGCTGGTCATCCCGCCGCGGGTGGTCAGGATGCCGGCGGCGGCGTGCATGCCGTGGATGTCCTCCGGCGACGTCTCGATGCGGCAGAGGATGACGGCGTCGCCCATCTGGGACAGGCGCTCCGCCTCATCGGCCGAGAACACCACCTTGCCGCAGGCCGCACCGGGGCTGGCCGGCAGGCCCTTGGCGATGATCTTGCGCTCGGCCTTGGGGTCCAGGGTGGGGTGCAGCAGCTGGTCCAGCGACTTGGGCTCGATGCGGCGCACGGCCTCGGCCTCGTCGATCAGACCTTCCCGCGCCATGTCCACGGCCACCTTCAGGGCGGCGGCGGTGGTGCGCTTGCCGTTGCGGGTCTGCAGCATGTACAGCTTCTTCTGCTGCACCGTGAACTCGATGTCCTGCATGTCGCGGTAGTGCCGCTCCAGCTTCAGGCGCACGGCGTCCAGCTGCTGGAACACTTCCGGCATGCTCTCCTCCATGGAGGGCAGGTCCGACGCGTTGGCCTGGCGGCCAGCGATGGTCAGCTGCTGCGGCGTGCGGATGCCCGCCACAACGTCCTCGCCCTGGGCGTTGATGAGGTATTCGCCGTAGAAGACGTTCTCACCCGTCGACGGGTTGCGGGTGAAGGCCACGCCGGTGGCGCAGTCGCCGCCCATGTTGCCGAACACCATGGCCTGGACGTTCACCGCCGTGCCCCAGCTGGCCGGGATGTCGTGCAGCTTGCGATAGGTGATGGCGCGCTGGTTCATCCAGCTGCCGAAGACGGCGCCGATGGCGCCCCACAGCTGTTCCTGCACGTCCTGCGGGAAGGGGCGGCCCAGGGCCTCCTGCACCACTTCCTTGTAGCCCTCGATCACCGCCTGCCAGTCGCTGGCTTCCAGGTCGGTGTCGTAGCTCAGGCCCCGGTCGCGCTTGTGGCTGTCCAGGATTTCCTCGAAGTGGTGGTGCTCCACGTCCAGCA
>NZ_BACU01000288.1 GCF_000333275.1 Azospirillum sp. B4
ATCACCCTGGTCGAATCGACGCGGCCCGACCATCGCGCCCAGGCCGACGCCCTGCTGGCCCGCCTGCTGCCCCACACGGGGCGGTCGGTGCGGGTGGGCATCACGGGGGTGCCGGGGGTCGGAAAGTCCACCTTCATCGAGACCTTCGGCCTGCATGTCATCGGCCGCGGGCACAAGGTGGCGGTGCTGGCCATCGACCCGTCCAGCCAGCGCACCGGCGGCTCCATCCTGGGCGACAAGACGCGGATGGAGCAGCTGTCGCGCGACCCGGCCGCCTTCATCCGCCCCTCGCCCGCCGGCAGCACCCTGGGCGGCGTGGCCCGGCGCACGCGCGAGGCCATGCTGCTGTGCGAGGCCGCGGGCTTCGATGTCATCGTGGTGGAGACGGTGGGCGTGGGCCAGTCGGAGACGGCGGTGGCCGACATGGTCGACCTGTTCCTGCTGCTGCTGCTGCCGGCCGGCGGCGACGAGCTGCAGGGTCTGAAGAAGGGCATCGTGGAACTGGCCGACCTGGTGGTGGTGAACAAGGCCGACGGCGACCTGGTGGCCCAGGCCCGCCACGCCGTGGCCGAATACCGCCATGCCCTGGCCCTGCTGCGGCCCGCGGTGCCGGACTGGACCGTGCCCGTCCTCAGCTGCTCCGCCCTCACCACCCAGGGGGTGGACGGGGTGTGGGACACCATCACCCGCTTCCGCGACGCGCAGGTCGCCAGCGGCGGCCTGACGCGCCGCCGGGCCGACCAGGCGCGCGCCTGGATGTGGAATGAGATCCGTGAAAGCCTGCTGGCCGCCTTCACCGGCGATCCGGCCGTACGCGCCCAGCTGGGGGCCGCCGAGTCGGCGGTGACGGCCGGCGCCCAGACCCCGGCCATGGCCGCGCGCCACCTGCTGGCGCAATTCCGCCGAGAGGGATGAGGATGGGGACGCGCTGGATGGCGACCATGGCCCTGATGCCGTTGCTCGCCGCTGCACCGGCCCGGGCGGCTGACTGCACGCTGGAGGCCCTGCACTGGCTGCAAGGGACCTGGCGCAACACCGCCATCGATTCGCCGGGGGAGGAACGCTGGGTGATCCTGCCCGGTGGCGCCCTGGCCGGCAGCGCGTGGGAGGCGGGCAAGGACGGCGCCCCCCGTTTCGTCGAGGCGCTGAGCCTGGCGCTGCACGGCGGCCACGTGACCCTGCGCCTGCGCCATTTCGACGGCACCCTGAGCCGCGCCTGGGAGGACAAGACCGTCCCCGTCACCTTCGTCGCCAGCCGGTGCGGCCCCGGCGACGTGGTGTTCGACGGCCAAGGCGCCAATGCCGGCGAACACATCACCTATGCCCGCAGCAAGGACAGGCTGAGCTTCGTGGGGGAGTTCATCCACAAGGGCAAGGCCCACCGCGTGGATCTGGAGATGTCCCGGGCGGGGGATTGATAGCGCCGAATAGCCTCGCGGCGTCTTCAAGAAAGCCGGGCCGGCATTGACTCGCGTGCCCCGAATGGCCATCAGTAGCGCCCGGGTGGTCACAGCCCTGTTCTGCGCCCGATTCTCCATGGGGCCATGGCAGGGATGCTGACGACTGGTCCCTGGTTTTTCCAGGGGCGCCCTTGACTCTCCACCGCCCCTTCGGTTATATCGCCGCTTCCCTCCGGAGCGGTGTGCGCCGGGGTCGTCATTCTTGTTATTCCGTGAAGGTGCTCCAATGGCCCGCAAGTGCGATGTGACCGGCAAAGGTCTGCAGTTCGGCAACAATGTTAGCCATGCCAACAACAAGACCCGTCGGCGTTTCCTGCCCAACCTCCAGGAGACCTCGCTGCTGAGCGACGCGCTGGGCACCATGGTCCGTCTGCGCCTGTCCACCAAGGGCATCCGCACGATCGAGCACAAGGGCGGCCTGGACAGCGCCCTGCTGGACATGAAGGACAGCGAGCTGTCGCTGGATGCGCGCCGCGTGAAGCGCCGCATCGCCAAGGTCCTGGCCAACAAGGCCGCCGCCTAAGCATCGCACGCCTTCCGGGAATGGGGCGGCCCCGCCGGGTGCCGCCCCGATCCTTGAATGGAATGCCCTTGTGAGCGGCCCGCCTGCGGCCTGCCGGCATTCCCGCGTGACGATCGCCTTGCCCGCGGGCTGGGGCCTCACAACCATGACGCTCTCGCCCGCCGCTCTCGTTGAATTCCTGAACGGTGTCCCGCCAGCGGTTTTGCTGGGCGGTCAGATGCTGTTCTGCTTCAGCGCCATTTTGGCGCTCGCCCGGCTGTTCGGACAGTCCGGCCTCTACATCTACATCATCGTTGCCATCATCGGCGCCAACGTCGAGGTGTTGAAGGCGGTTCAGTTCCCCTTCTATGAACACCCCGTGGCCATGGGCACGATCCTGTTCAGCTCCACATATCTCGCCACCGACATCCTGACCGAGCATTACGGACGGGAGGCGGCGCGCCGCGGCATCTATCTCAGCTTCGCGGGGTACCTGCTGTTCACGCTGATGATGCTGATCACCCTGGGCTTCCGCCCCATGAGCGCCGAGCAGGCGGGTGAGGACATGGCCTGGGCGCTGCCGACCCAGGACCACCTGGCGGCGCTGTTCCTGCCGGCACCCGCCCTGTTCCTGTCGGGCATGGCCTCCTACCTGGCCAGCCAGCTGTGCGACGTCTGGATCTATCAGAAGATCCGGGGGGCCACGGGGCAGCGGCACCTGTGGCTGCGCAACAACGGTTCCACCATGGTGTCGGCGCTGATCGACAACACCGTCTTCAGCATCCTGGCCTGGCGGGTGTTCGCCGAGAACCCGGTGGACTGGCATGCCCTGGTGTTCACCTACATCCTGGGCACCTATCTGATGCGGGTGGCGGCCAGCCTGCTGGACACGCCCTTCATGTATTTGTCGCGCCGCGCGCTGAAACCACATCTCGCCGCCAGGGCCGCCGCCTGACCGCCTCCTTTCCCATCCTCTTCCGCTTCAGAGTGCCTTGCCCCCATGTCCGACCTGCCCACGTCATATCCCGGGTTCTCGTTCGAGATCACGCACAAGGCCCCTGACAGCCGGGCGCGCCTGGGCCGGCTGACCACGCCGCACGGCACCCTCTCCACCCCCAACTTCATCTTCTGCGGCACCAAGGCCTCGATCAAAGGGGTGACGCCGGCGCAGATGCGGGCGGAGAAGACGGACATCATCCTGTCCAACACCTATCACCTGATGATCCAGCCGGGCGCCGACATCGTCGCCAAGATGGGCGGCCTGCACCGCTTCATGGGCTGGGACGGCCCCATGCTGACCGACTCGGGTGGCTTCCAGATCTTCTCCATGGGCCACGGCTCGGTGGCGGATGAGATCAAGGGCCGCCGCACCCAGACGCGCGACACCACCCTGCTGAAGATCACCGAGAAGGGCGCCACCTTCCGCAGCTACATGAACGGCGAGAAGCTGTTCCTGTCCCCCGAACTGTCCATCGACATCCAGCGCAAGCTGGGCGCCGACCTGATCGTGCAATTCGACGAGTGCACGCCTTTCCACGTCGACCGCGCCTATACCGCCAAGTCCATGGCGCTGAGCCATCGCTGGGGCGACCGCAGCTTGAAGGAATTCGCCAAGGGCGGGGGCATGAGCTACAACGGCCTGCCCCAGGCGCTCTACGGCATCATCCAGGGCGGGGTGTATGAGGATCTGCGCAAGGAAAGCGCGACATACACCAAGGACCGCCCCTTCTTCGGCACCGCCGTGGGCGGCAGCCTGGGCGCCAACACGGCGCAGATGGATGAGGTGGTGGCCATGACCATGCCCCACACCCATCCCGACCGGCCGGTCCACCTGCTGGGCATCGGCGGCATCCGCGACATCTTCGCCGGCGTGGTCCAGGGCATCGATACCTTCGACTGCGTCAGCCCCACCCGCATCGCCCGCCACGGCTGGGCCCTGGCGCCCAAGGCGAAGGGGGAGCGGCTGAACATGCGCAACTCCCGCTTCCGCGAGGATCCCAACCCCATCGATCCGGCCTGCGACTGCTACGCCTGCCGCAATTTCAGCCGCGCCTACATCCACCACCTGCTGAAGGCGGGGGAACTGCTGGCCATGCAGCTACTGTCCATCCACAACGTCGCCACCATGAACCGCCTGTTGCGCGACGTGCGCGAGGGCATCGCCACCGGCACCCTGGCCGAGACGCGCCAGCGCTGGGTTCTGGACCCCCAGGAGCAAGAAAGTGGCGGAGGAGCGGCGATGGCGCAGGGCGGGGCCGCCCAGGCCCTGGATTGACCGTGTTCCCGGCAGCGCCTACGGTGCCGAGCCCGACTCGGCACTGGTGCGGAGCCGGGCGTTTTCCACATCCGAATTGACGTGAGTGACCGCGATGGCGACGGAACAGGAACTGGCACGCGAGGCGAAGGCTTGGCCGTTTGAGGAGGCGCGCAAACTGGTCGCGCGCTACGGCGACAAGGCCCCGCCCAAAGGCTATGTCCTGTTCGAGACCGGCTACGGCCCCTCGGGCCTGCCGCACATCGGCACCTTCGGCGAGGTCGCCCGCACCACCATGGTGCGCCAGGCCTTCCAGCGCCTGGCGCCGGGCGTGCCCACCCGCCTGTTCGCCTTCTCCGACGACATGGACGGCCTGCGCAAGGTGCCGGACAACATCCCCAACCGGGAGATGGTGGCCGAACACCTGGGTAAGCCCCTGACCAGGGTGCCGGACCCCTTCGGCACGCATGAGAGCTTCGGCCACCACAACAACGCCCGCCTGCGCGCCTTCCTGGACAGCTACGGCTTCGAGTACGAGTTCCAGAGCAGCACCGACTGGTACACCTCCGGCCGGTTCGATCATGCCCTGCTGGCCGTCCTGCGCCACTATGATGAGATCATGGGCGTGATGCTGCCGACCCTGGGCGAGGAGCGGCGCGCGACCTATAGCCCCTTCCTGCCCATCAGCCCCAGCACCGGCCGCGTGCTGCAGGTGCCGATGCTGGAGATCAACCCGGACGCCGGCACCGTGGTGTTCAATGACGAGGACGGCACCAAGGTCGAGACCCCCGTCACCGGCGGCCATGTGAAGCTGCAGTGGAAGCCCGACTGGGGCATGCGCTGGTTCGCGCTGGGCGTCGACTATGAGATGGCCGGCAAGGACCTGATCCCCTCCGTCGAGCTGGCCAGCAAGATCTGCCGCATCCTGGGCAGCCAGCCGCCCGAAGGCTTCAATTACGAGCTGTTCCTGGACGACAAGGGCCAGAAGATCAGCAAGTCCAAGGGCAACGGCCTGACGATGGAGGAGTGGCTGCGCTATGCCCCGCCGGAAAGCCTGGCCCTCTACATGTTCCAGAAGCCGCGGGCGGCCAAGAAGCTGTTCTTCGACGTTATCCCGCGTGCCGTCGACGACTACCTGACCTTCGTCGACAAGCTGAAGGGCGAGGACCCGGCCAAGGCGCTGGAGAACCCGGCCTGGCACATCCACAACGGCCAGGTGCCGGCGTGGGCCACCGCTGCGGACCAGCTGAAGACCAACCTGTCCTTCGGCATCCTCTTGAACCTGGCGGGTGCGGCCAACGCCGAGAACGCGGACGTGATGTGGGGCTTCATCAGCCGCTACGCCCCGGCCGCCACGCCGGCCAACAGCCCCTTCCTGGACCGGCTGGTGGGCTACGCCGTCGCCTACTACCAGGACCGCGTGAAGCCCACCAAGGTCTACCGCGCCCCCACCGATGTGGAGCGGGCGGCCCTGGTGGACCTGCGGGCATCCCTGGAAAAGTGGCCGGCCGATGACCTGACCAACGCCGAGGCATTGCAGAACGAGGTGTATGAGATTGGCAAGCGCCATCCCTTCCCCGAGCTGCGCGCCTGGTTCCTGACCCTCTATGAGGTGCTGCTGGGCCAGAGCACCGGCCCCCGCATGGGCAGCTTCATCGCCCTCTACGGTGTCGCCGAGACCAAGGCCCTGATCGACCAGGCGCTGGGCGACGGCATCAAGTAAGCAGCCTACCCCGGGCGGGAATGGACAAAAGCCGTTCCCGCCCGCATATACTTCGCCATGACCCAGCGCATCGACATCCAGGACAGCACCGCCGAACGGTTGGCCCGCCTGCAGGCGCTAACCGGCCAGGACATTGATACCGTCTTGGACGCGGCTTTGGCCGCCCGGCTGGAGCAGCTGGAAATGGAAGCGTTGCGCGCCGCCGTGCAGGAAGGCGTCCGCCAAGCGGATGCAGGTCTTTTCTCTACCCGCAGCGTGGAAGAGATCATTGCCCGTGGCATTGCCCGGGCACGCCAATCCCGACCCAGCTGATCCATGCCCTTCCGCCTCACCGAATTGGCGGAAGCCGACCTCGAGTCCATCGCGGCATATACCGCTAATCAGTGGGGCGATGCCCAGGCTCTGACCTATACCGCGCAGCTGACGAAGGCCTTTCGCAAACTGGGCGACAATCCCCTCACCCCCGGCAGCCGGAAGCGGGACGAGTTGGCCGAGGGTTGTCGCGTTCTGGCGGTCGAAAAGCATCTGATCATTTATCGCCACCAAGCCGGCTTGACTGAGATACTGCGCATTCTGCATCAGCGCATGGACCTGCTCCTGCAGCGCCTGTTTTGACTCGGCGCCTGCCGGGACCGCTCCGTATCCTTTTATGGTAAAGATCGCGGCGCAATTGGCCGAATCGCCTAAAAGGAACCCCGCTCCATGATCCGCCACGACTTCCGCAGCGACACCGTCACCCGGCCCGGCCCGGCCATGCGCCAGGCCATGGCGAACGCGGAGGTCGGTGACGACGTGTTCGGTGACGATCCGACGGTCAAGCGGCTGGAGGAGCGGGCGGCAGGAATGCTGGGCAAGGCGGCCGGCCTCTATCTGCCATCGGGCACGCAATCGAACCTGGCGGCGCTGATGGCCCATTGCGGCCGGGGCGACGAGTACATCGTGGGCCAGATGGCCCATTGCTACCGCTGGGAGGCGGGCGGGGCCGCCGTGCTGGGCAGCATCCAGCCCCAGCCCATCGCCCACCAGGCCGACGGCACCCTGGCGCTGGCCGACATCCAGGCGGCCATCAAGCCGGACGACCCACATTTCGCCCGCACCCGCCTGCTGGCGCTGGAGAACACGCTGGGCGGACGGGCCCTGCCCCTGTCCTATATGCGGGACGCCATCGGCCTGGCCCGGCGCCACGGCCTGGCCACCCACCTGGACGGGGCCCGCGTGTTCAATGCCGCCACGGCGCTGGGCGTGGTGGCGGCGGAGGTGGCGGCGGGTTTCGACACCGTGTCCGTCTGCCTGTCCAAGGGCCTGGGCGCGCCGGTGGGCAGCGTGCTGGTGGGCGATGCCGACCTGATCACGCGCGCCCGGCGCATCCGCAAGATGCTGGGCGGTGGGTTGCGCCAGGTGGGCATCCTGGCCGCCGCCGGCCTGTACGCGCTGGAGCACAACGTCGGCCGCCTGGCCGACGACCATGCCAACGCCCGCCGCCTGGCGGAGGGTTTCTCGGCCTTCCCCGCCCTGACCGTCACCCCACCCGACACCAACATCCTGTTCGTGGCCGTGGCGCCCGATGTGGCCGACGCCTTCAATGCCCACCTGAAGGCCCACGGCGTCGCCGTCACCAGCACCTACGGCATGCAGCGCTGGGTCACCCACCTGGACGTGGATGCGGCGGCCGTGGACGCGGCGCTGGAGATCGTGGCGGCCTTCTTCCGCTGATGGGTTGCGCACCGCGGCGTGGCCGCCGTACCGTTGGTGACCGCTTTTAGACGACGGAGGCAACCGCATGCTGCGCCGGGTCATCAACTATCTGTTTTTCCTGGATGACGTCCGGGCGCTGTATAGCGGACAGACCGGGACGCCGCAGGAGCAAATGGCGGCGGTCAAGGGCACCGCCGCCTATCAGCGGATCAGGATGATTTCCAACAGCCGCGCGACCGCCCTGGCCCTGCTATCCATGGCGTTGGCCCTGCTGGCCGTCGGTCTAAGGCAGCTTGGGGACCAGTCCATGCCCCGGTGGTTGGCAAAACTTCCTTTGTCGCACACCGGTGTCGTCATAGCCGGGCTGGTCCTGGGCGCCGCTGTCGTCAGCCTCGGCCTTTGGCTGGGGACCCGCTGGGGGGAACGGCGGGCGGCGCGATTGATGCCAACCGGCCGGTAAGCCCTACAAACCATTGAGCCCAGCCGCCGCCCCGTCTACCCTGCCCGCCATCGCGGTTGGGCGCGGTGTCGTCAGCGGGGGTGGCCTTGGATTTTTCGTCGTTCGTGGCGTCGTGGCAGGAATACAGCAAGTTCATCATCGCGCTGTTTGCCATTCTGACCCCCTTCGCCGCCATCCCCATCTTCCTCGGGCTGACCGAGGGCCGCAGCCAGCGGGAACGCAACATCATCGCCCGCCAGGCGGTGATGACGGTGGCCAGCGTCCTGATCGTCTCCACCCTGGTGGGCGACCTGGTGCTGCGCCTGCTGGGCACCAGCCTGGACAGCTTCCGCGTCGGCGGCGGCCTGGTGCTGCTGCTGATCGCGCTGTCCATGCTGAACGCCAACGTTTCCGCCATGAAGCAGACGGAGGGCGAGGCCAGCGAGGCGGAGGGACGCAGCGCCATCGGCGTGGTGCCGCTGGGCCTTCCCCTGCTGGCCGGTCCCGGCGCCATCACCACCGTCATCATCCAGATGCAGAAGGGCCACGGCCCCATCCACGGCGGCCTGATCATCGGCTGTATCGTCTTCGTCTGCCTGCTGCTGTGGGGGTCTTTGCGCCTGGCCGGCCCCATCGGCAACCGCCTGGGCCAGATCGGCCTGAACATCATGAGCCGCCTGTTCGGCCTGCTGCTGGCCTCCGTCGCGGTGGAGACCATCGCCACCGGCCTGCGCAATCTGTTCCCGGGCCTGGCCGGCGGCGGCTGAAGACCTCAGTCTTTCATTCACGAAGGCGCGGGCAAGGCCAACAATGGAGGGTCGGGGGGGACATCTACTACCGCCTCCGGCTCTTCAGCTGTCTGAAGCTGCTCTTCCGTTAGGCGCTTCAAGAATTCTTGTAGCTGAAAGAGATAGTTAGGGTCGCCGGATTGGAACCCAAGATCAGCGACTCTCAATAGGGTAACATATTCCGCCCTATTGCGACGTATTAGCTCGGGGACCGCAGTGTCCCCAGGAAGAAGACCTCCACTTTTTGCGCAAATCACATAGTAGCAGAGAGCTCTAGCAGTTCTTCCATTACCATTTATGAATGGGTGTATGACGTTAAAGCGCCAAAGAGTATAAGCGGCCAACGCAAATACATTCGAGTTCAGCCAATGGAAATTTATGAAATTTATGAAATCTGCCATTAGCTCCGGAACCCGATAATGATCAGGGGGCATAATTTGGCCAACCTGAACAGCACAGGGTCTATATTCGCCAGCCTTGACGTGAAGGCATGAAATTGCGTGAGCATTCAGCGCTTTTATAAGCGCATCTGACAGCATTGGCCTCTGTATAGCTACAGCAGCGTTAATTGCAGACCGCAAAAAATCATACTGCCTATTGAGATTATCAATAGACAGATCTTGATAAGCGGGGTGCTGCTCTGTGCCAAATAGTTCGTATAGTATCATCCGAAGAATTCTATACGATCACTCAGCGCCCTCATTCATCTTCAAGCGCTCAGCGACCTGCTCGCGTGTTATGGTGCTATCGACAGGTAAATTACCATAGACAAAAGAAACGCGCTGCTTCTCCAACTGGCCCTTAGAAACAGGCCGACTAGCAGCTTCCTTCATGCGTTCTACCAATTTATCGTCGGTTGCAAAAGCTAGAAACATAACATACCTCCGTATAGCAGCCGCCATCAACCTGCCGGCCTGCCACCGACAGCATTACAATATGTAATCAGTCGCCGGCCGTCAATATATTAACGCATACAAATCAATAACTTAGACGCCATAGCTAAGCCATTGACGTGACTCGCAGTTTTCCAAGGCAACCAGCGACTTACACGTACATCTCAAGCTGGCATCTTAAAATATTGAGCCTAACAGTCCGTAAAGCGCACACTCCCCGGCAACGAGGGAGATGAAGCGCCATGATCGAGCCGGATGAGGTTCCCCGCACCGCCCGGGGCACCAACCTGTACATCGCCGACATCAACCTACAGCGCCTGCTGGACCGCCGCGCGTCGGAGGAGCTGGAGCGCCATGAGGACCGGCTGGCCGACTTCGGCGCCTGGGCCGGCGGGCCGCTGGACGAACAGGCGGAATACACCGACCGTCACGCCAACCCGCGGCACGTGCCCCAGCCCTACGGCCCCAACGGACCCCAGCCGGGGCACATCGTCTTCAACCCGCGCTACCTCGCCTGCCATGCCGAGGCCTACGCCCGGGGCGCCGTCGGCCTGCCCTATCAGAAGGGCGCCACGGGCCGGCACCTGGCCTGCTTCACCATGGGCTATCTGCTGAGCCAGGCGGACGTGTCCATCCACTGCCCCGTCACCATGACCGGCGCCGTGGCCCATGTGCTGAACACCGTGGCGCCGGACGCGGTGCGCGACCGCTTCCTGCCCCAGCTGACGCGCATGGACGGCCAAGCCCTGTCCGGCGGCACCTGGGCGACGGAGTTGCACGGCGGGTCAGACGTGGGCGCCACCACCACCCGCGCCGTGAAGACGGATGAGGCCTGGGCCCTGCACGGCCTGAAGTGGTTCACCAGCAACGCCGGCTCCGGCCTGGCGCTGGCCACCGCCCGGCCGGACGGGGCGCCGGCCGGCGGCAAGGGATTGGGCTGCTATCTCGTGCCCAGCCACCTGGACGGCGGCCAGCCCAACGCCTACGGCATCCGCCGCCTGAAGGAAAAGGTGGGCACGCGCGGCCTGGCCACGGCGGAACTGGATCTACTGGGCGCCACCGCCTATGAGGTGGCCGGCCCGGGCGAGGGGCTGAAGGTCATGATGGCGGCCCTGGAGTACAGCCGCATCCACAACGCCGTCGCCTCCGCCGGCCTGCTGCGCCGCGCCTTCGTCGAGTCGCTGGGCTGGTCGGTCCACCGCGCCGCCTTCGGCCACCCGGTCGTCCACTACCCCATGGTGCAGGACCAGTTGCTGGACATGCAGATGGAGCTGGAGGCGGCGGTGGCGCTGTCCTTCGAATCGGTGTTCGCCTTCGACGCGCTCAACACCGGTGACAGCGATCCGGAACAGGGTGGCGACTGGCTGCGCCTGGTGACGGCGCTGGCCAAGTATCGCACCGCCGACCAGGCGGTGAAGGCCTGTCGTACGGCCGTGGAGATGGTGGGCGGCAACGGCTACACCGAGGAATTCCCCACCGCGCGGCTCTACCGCGACTGCCTGGTGACCGCCGTGTGGGAGGGACCGGCCAACATCCAGGCGCTGGAACTGCTGCGCCTGGTGGCGGGCAAGCGGCCGGGCGACCAGATTTTCCTGGGCCGCGTGGGAGCCGCCCTGTCCGACCTGCCGCCGCAGGCGGGCGACACCGCCGATCTGCTGGAAGGCGCCCTGGAGGAGTGCCGGGCGGCGCTGTCCCACCTGCGCCGCAACCCCGACCAGGCGCCCCGCCACGGCCGGCGCCTGCTGGACCTGCTGTCCGACACCCTGGCCACGGCCCTGCTGTGCGAGGAGGCGGTGGCCGACCTGAAGCTGGGCGACAGCCGCAAGATGCTGGTGGCCAACCGCTTCGCCGCCCGCGTTCTAGCCCACCACAACCCCATCGCCACGGATATGGAACCGGCCCTGGCCGCGTTCGAGGACGTGATCCTGTATCAGCCGGTGGGGTAAGGGGCTATCCCCTCACCTCACTCCTCTTTCTTCAGCTTGTTCAGCAGATCGCCAATCGGGTCCGCCTTGCCTGGGCTGGCGGTGTCCGCCGGGGCGTCCTTGTCGTCGTCCTGGTCCTCTTCCTTCTGCGCCGCCTCCGGCTTGCGCTGGCCGGTGGTATCGATCGCGGGCGTGCCGGCGGCGGTGGCGGCACCGTCCAGGGGCGCCGTCTCCACCGTGGGCAGGGGCGGCACGGCCGGGCCATCGGGGGCCTGGTCCTGCTGGACGGCCGGCTGCAGCGGGATGAGGTCGCGCACCGGCAGGCCCTGCTCCAGGTCGGTCATG
Organism: Azospirillum sp. B4; assembly: GCF_000333275.1. GTDB lineage: Bacteria > Pseudomonadota > Alphaproteobacteria > Azospirillales > Azospirillaceae > Nitrospirillum. The sequence continues at coordinate 12,025 of NZ_BACU01000288.1, forward strand.
ATGGCCTTCCACAGTTTGGCCGGCAGGGTGCCGCCGGTGATGCGCTTCATCTCGTCGCCGTCGTCATTGCCCAGCCACACGCCGGTGACGTAGTCGGCGGTGAAGCCCATGAACCAGGCATCGCGATAATCCTGGGTGGTGCCGGTCTTGCCGGCGATGGGGCGATCGGGCAGTTGGGCCGACTTGCCGGTGCCGACCTGGACCACGCCCATCATCATGCGGACCAGGTTGGCGTCCTCCGCCGCCGAGATGGCGTAGCCAGCACCACTGCCCTTGCGCTGGTACAGCACGCTGTCCTCGGCGTCGCGGATTTCGGTGATGCCGTAGGGGAAGACGGCGCGGCCGCCGTTGGCGATGGCGGTGTAGGCGCCCGTCAGTTCCAGGGGCGTCACCTCGCTGGTGCCCAGCGCCAGCGACAGGTCGCGGCGCAAGGGGGAGGTGATGCCCAGGCGGCGGGCGGCGGCGATGGCGCGGTCGATGCCGACGCTTTCCAGCAAGCGGATGGTGGCGGTGTTCACCGAATGGGCCAGCGCCGTGCGCAGCGGTATCTCGCCCATGTATCCGGGCTCGTAGTTCTTCGGCTCCCACTTCCCGCGCTTGTAGGGGGCGTCCAGGACCAGGTCGTCGGGCGTGCGGCCGGCTTCCAGCGCCGCCAGATAGACGAAGGGCTTGAAGGAGGAGCCCGGCTGGCGCAGGGCCTGGGTCGCGCGGTTGAACTGGCTTTCGTCATAATCGCGGCCGCCCACCATGGCCTTCACCGCGCCGTCCGGCGCCATGATGACGACAGCGGCCTGGTGCACGTTGGCGGCGACGCCGGGGCCGTTCAGGATCTCCGCCACGTGGGCCGTGGCGGCCCGTTGCATCCGGGCGTCATAGGTGGTGTGGACCACCAGGTCACCGTGGTTGGGACCGATGAAGGCGTTGACCTGGTCGGCCACCCACGCGGCGAAGTAGCGGCCGTCGCCTTCCACCGAGGGGTTGGCGCGCGGCTGGGCCGGCTGGTTCACCACGGCCTTGGCCTGGTCCACCGTGATGTAGCCGGCATCCACCATGGTGGCCAGCACCACGGCCATGCGCTGCTCGGCGCGTTCGTTGTTGGCGCTGGGGGAGTATTTCGACGGCGCCTTCAGCAGGCCGGCGATGATCGCCGCTTCGCGCAAATTCACGTCGGTCGCGGGCTTGTCGAAATAAGTGCGCGCCGCGGCGTCCACGCCGTAGGTGCCGGAACCCAGGTACACCCGGTTCAGGTAGGCGCCCAGGATCTGGTCCTTGGTGTAGCGGTGCTCCAGCATCAGGGCCAGCATGGCCTCCTGCACCTTGCGGCGCATGGTCTTGGCCGGCGACAGGAACAGGTTGCGGGCCAGCTGCTGGGTGATGGTGGAGGCGCCCTGGCGCATGTGCCCGGTGCGGTAATCGGTCCACGCCGCACGGGCGATGCCGATTGGATCGACACCGAAATGACTATAGAAACGCCGATCCTCCACCGCCAGGACGGCGTGGACCAGGTCGGGGGAGATCTCCGACACCTCCAGCGTCTCGCCCCGCATGTCGCCGAAACGGGCCAGCTTGCTGCCGTCCGCCGCCAGCACGGTCACCGCCGGGCGGCGCTGGAACTGGGCCACCTGGCTGATTTCCGGCAGGTCGTAGGCGAAGTAGGCGACGACGCCTGCGAAGACCATCACGCCCCAGATGCCCAGGACGATCAGCGCCCGCCCCCACCAGGGCAGGCGGCGGCCGGGACGGCCCTTGGGCGCGCGCCGCTTGGGCGGCGGCGGACGGCGGCGGGGCGGCTGGCCGCCGGCCCCCGCGTCATCGTCCTGCGGCCGGGCCTCCTCCCGCGGGCGGGGTGCTGCCTTGGGCGGCGACGGCTTGCGGCGCGGGGCCGGCTGGCTGCCCACGGGGCGGAAGGCGCGCAAGGAGGTATCGGAATCGTCAGGGCTCAAGGCGGGCAGCTCGACTGGGGCGCCCTGCGAAGGGGCCGATCATCAGGGAAAACAGGCGGTGACAGGCCCTATCTAGGGGATGGGGCAGCCACCGGAAAGCGCCGGCTGGGCAACCCAGACCCCATCGTTCTCCCTGCGGCCCCATCGGCCCTGGTGCAGCGTTACGGTGCAAAAGGGGCGATTTCAGGGCGGCGTTTCGCCGCATCCTCACTCTGCGACGCTGCGGCGGTCCAGCAGTTCGTACTTGCGCAGATATCCCCGGAACTGGTGGTAGTTCAGGCCCAGGTCGGCGGCGGCGCGCTTCTGGTGGAACTGGTTGCGTTCCAGGGCCGCGCGCAGCAGCGCCTTCTCGAAATCCGCCACCTGTTCCAGGAAGTTGCAAGGACCACTCGATGCCCCCGTCGTGGGGCCGGGCGCGGCCGGGGCAGCGGGTGCCGCCTCAACCGTCTCTTCCGCCGGCGCCGGGCCGGCGCGGCGGTCCCCCGGCATGGCCACGGGACGGAAGGGCGACTCGAAGGGGTCGAAGATGACCTCGTCGATGGGCCGCTCCGCCCCCTGGGCGCGGTAGATCGCCCGTTCCACCACGTTCTTCAGCTCGCGGATGTTGCCGGGCCAGGGGTAGGACAGCAGCTCGGCCATGGCCTTGGGCGCGAAGCCGGGGAAGAAGGGTCGCCCCAGTTCGCGCGCCATGGCGATGCCGAAATGGTCGACCAGCATGGGGATGTCGTCGGTGCGGGCGCGCAGGGGCGGGATGGTCACCACGTCGAAGGACAGGCGGTCCAGCAGGTCGGCGCGGAACTTCCCGGCCATGGCCATGCGCGGCAGGTCGGCGTTGGTGGCGCCCACCACGCGCACGTCCACGGACACCGTCTGGGTACCACCCACGCGCTCGAACTCCCCATACTCGATGACGCGCAGGATCTTTTCCTGCACCGAGGCCGAACTGGTGGCGATCTCATCCAGGAACAGGGTGCCGCCGTCCGCCAGTTCGAAGCGGCCGACATGGCGCTTGGCCGCACCGGTGAAGGCGCCCTGCTCATGCCCGAACAGCTCCGTCTCCAGCAGCGTTTCGGACAAGGCGGCGCAGTTCAGCTTGATGAAGGGTTTGTCCCAGCGGGACGAGAGGTAATGAAGGCGGGCGGCCACCAGCTCCTTGCCCGTGCCGCGCTCACCGATGACCAGCGTGGGACGGTTCAGCGGCGCCGCCCGCGACACGTGCTCCATCAGCTGCAGGAAGGACGCGGCCTGGCCGACCAGGGACGGCGGGGTAGCGGAGGACGCCATCGGTGATTCGCTCGCCTCAGGAAAAAGGGGCTGTTTCGCGGATGATGGCACCGATTGGCGAAATTCGCCACATAATCGTCAATTTGAATACATAGCCCTATCACCCCCACCGTCGATCAACAGGTGTTTCTTTTGATATCAATGAGTTAATGGAAACACCCCGAACTGGCACGCCCCTTGCTGATGTAGGGACACACGATCGAATGCAAGGAACTCATCGAAGGGGAATGCAGCGATGACCGACCACACGATCCATGACAAGTCCGGCGACGCCGGCTTTTTCGCCAGCCGCACCCAGGGCCATCTGGCCATGTTGGCGGACGATTTTCGCGCCGTGCCGCCCGAAGCTTGGATCATCCTTGCGGTCGCCACCGTGTTGAGCAACCTTTTCATCGCCCTTGCCTGAAGGAGACCTGACTCATGGGCATCTTTTCGCGCCTCAGCGACATCATCAATTCCAACCTGAACGCCATCCTGGATCGCGCCGAGGACCCGGAGAAGATCATCCGTCTGGTCATCCAGGAGATGGAAGACACGCTGGTCGAGGTTCGCTCCTCCGCGGTGAAGACCGTGGCGGAGAAGAAGGAGATCGAGCGCCGCCTGGTCGACCTGCGCCGTGAAGCCGACGAATGGCAGCGCAAGGCCGAGCTGGCCCTGTCCAAGGACCGCGAGGACCTGGCCAAGGGCGCCCTGATGGCCCGCGCCAAGATCGCCGAATCCGCCGACAGCCTGTCCACCGACCTGGCCCGCCTGGACGAGGTGCTGGCGAAGACCAACGATGACATCGGCCAACTGCAGGCGAAGCTGCAGGACGCCAAGACGCGGGAACGCACCATCATCGCCCGCCAGAAGACCGCCACGGCGCGTCTGAAGGTCAAGACCCAGCTCCACGACGACCGCATCACGGACGCCTTCTCCCGTTTCGAGCAGATCGAGCGGAACCTGGACGTCCTGGAAGGCAAGGCGGAAGTCCTGGACATGGGACGCAAGCGCAGCCTGGCGGACGAGATCGCCGAGTTGGAGAGCAACGACAAGGTCGAATCCGAGCTTCAGGCCCTGAAGGCCAAGCTGGCGACCAAGAACCAGGGGTAATCTGTCCATGGACCTGGACGCACTTGTCGCCGTACCCATCATCTTCATGGTCATCGTGGCGCCGGTGTGGATCATCGCCCACTATGTGACCAAGTGGCGGGTCGCCAAGACCCTGTCGGTGGATGACGAGCGTATGCTGTCGGATCTGTGGCACAGCGCCACTGAAATGGACGGCCGCATCCAGCAGCTTGAGAAGATACTGGATGCGGAGGCCCCGGGCTGGAGGGCAAGGCAATGACTGGTAGAGGTTCCAACCCGCCGCCCTTCCCCGGGCGGCGGCCCCCCGGGGGACAGGGTGGTGGCCAGGGCGGGTACGGCGGCGGCAGCCGCTGGAACAACCCGAACGCCGGCGGCCGGGGTGGCGGTTACGGGGCGGGGGGCACCTTCAACAGCCCCAACCCCCACCGCCTGTACCGCAACCCGCAGGCCGGCAAGGTAGCCGGTGTCTGCGCCGGTGTGGCCGAATACTTCAGCGTCGACGCCTGGCTGGTACGGCTGGGCATGGTGCTGGGCCTGGTGTTCTTCTTCCCGGCCACGATCATCGCCTACATCGTGCTGGCCATCGTGCTGAAGCCGCAACCCCAGGGCCTGTACGCCAGCACCGAGGAAGCCGTGTTCTGGCGGTCGGTCACCACCCGTCCCGACCAGACGCTGGCCGGCCTGCGCGCCAAGTTCCGCGACCTGGATCGTGAGATCGGCGCCATGGAAACCGCCGTCGCCTCGCGGGAATTCGACCTGCGGCGGCAGTTCAAGGACCTGGAGAAGTAAGTCTCCGGGTGCGTGGCGGGGAAGCGGGCGCCCCCAGGGCCCCTTCCCCAGGGCGACCCTTCCCGGGCGACCCTCTGGGCCGTTTATTGCGGCAGCCCACCCCAATGTTGCCAGGGGCCTGTCACCAGGCACAAAATAATCTAAGATTGCGTGGCNTGATGGGGTCGGTCCGGTCCCGTCAACGCTCCAAGTTTACCCATTAAACGACCCTTAGCAGGTGGCCTCCCCCATGTCGCCGATACTCGTCCCCCTCCTGGCGCTGTCTATTCCCATCGTGGCCATCGTCTTGCGGGCGGTGCAGAGGCTGCAGGACATCGAGGCCATCGCCCAGGCGCGCCGCGGCCAGCAGGACCAGCGCTTCCGCTGCTTCGACGATCTGGAACGCCGTGTTACCCAGATGGAGCGGCACGTCACCAGCCCCGAATTCGACCTCAACCGCAAGCTGAGCCAGTTGGCCCAGCGCTGATAGGACGAAGCTCCATGTCCCCCCTTCTCATTCCCATCACCGCCCTGCTGATCCCCATCGTCGCCCTGGTGACCCGTTACATGATCCGCGCGCGCGAACTGCAGGCCCAGGGCCTGTCGGACACCGCCGCCGGCGACCTGCTGGCCCGCGCCGACCGGTTGGAACAGCGGGTGCAGCAGCTGGAACGCCTGCTGGACGCCGAATCCCCCGGCTGGCGCGCCCGCGCCTGAGGCTCCCCTCATTTGAGCTTGGGATAAGGAGATCCGGCGCCCGTGACGCGACCCAACCTCGGCGGGGTTCCGTGCCTGGCGGTCCTGGTGGCCGCCATGGTGCTTTTCCCAATGCGGGGGGCATGGGCGGAGATGCCGCCCGGCGGCGGTCGCACCCTGGTGTTCGCCATCCTTGAAACCGACCAGCCGCCCCTGGTGACCTTGCGCGACGGCCAGGTGGCGGGCGGCCTGATCAAGGCCATCGGCGACGAGATCGCCCGCCGCACCGGATACAGGCCGCTTTATCGCCTGCTTCCCCGCAACCGGCTGGAAAGTGACCTGGCCGAGGGCATGGTCGACCTGGCCTGCGGCTACAGTCCGGACTGGCTGCCGCGGCTGCCGGCGCAGCGCTTTTCCATCCCCGTTTTCACCAGCCGCAGCGTGCTGGTCATCCGTCGGGCCGATGCCGGGCGGCTGCGGTCCTTGAGCGACCTGGCCGGGCGGCCGGTGGGCGCCGTGCTGGGCTTCCACTACCCGCCGGAGGTCGAGGCCGCCTTCGTCGACGGCACCTGGCAGCGGGAAGACGCGCCCTCGGCCGAAAGCAATTTCCTGAAGCTGCGCAACCGCCGGGTGGACGCCATCCTGACCACGGACCTGGAGGTGGACTACCGCCAGGCGACGGACCAGGGCTGGGCCGACACCCTGGCCACCCTGCCCCAGCCGGTCGGCGACCATGAGGAGCACTGCGCCAACGCCGCCCGCTCGCCCTTGTCCATGGAGGCGCTGGACGCCGCCATCACCGCCTTGCAGGCCGATGGCACCCTGACCCGCCTGCGCCGCGACACCACCGGCCGGGCGGGGAGTTGAGCTTTATTCGCCGTCAGGCGCCGCACGGGCCACGAAAAAGAAACGGGCCGCCTCCTGGGAAGGGGCGGCCCGCTGTCTTGTGAAGCCTGGAACAGAGGTCAGAGCCCGGGGCCGACCTTGAACTCGGCCTCGGTCTTCTGCCTGAGCTCGTCCACCGTCACGCCGGGGGCGATCTCGGTCAGGGTCAGGCCGGTGCCGCCTTCCTTGTCGACGGAGAAGACACCCAGGTCGGTGATGATCAAGTCCACCACCTTGGTGCCGGTCAGCGGCAGGGTGCAGGACTTCAGGATCTTGGGCTCCAGCGCGCCGGTCTTCTTGTCGACGGCGCAGTGTTCCATCACCACCACCACCTTCTTGACGCCCGCCACCAGGTCCATGGCGCCGCCCATGCCCTTGACCATCTTGCCCGGGATCATCCAGTTGGCGAGGTCGCCGTTGGCCGCCACCTGCATGGCGCCCAGCACGGACAGGTCGATGTGGCCGCCCCGGATCATGGCGAAGCTGTCGGCGGAGCTGAAGAAGCTGCTGTGGGGCAGCTCGGTGATGGTCTGCTTGCCGGCGTTGATCAGGTCCGGATCCTCCTCCCCCTCATAGGGGAAGGGGCCCATGCCCAGCATGCCGTTCTCGCTCTGCAGCGTCACGTGCACGCCATCGGGGATGTAGTTGGCCACCAGCGTCGGGATGCCGATGCCCAGGTTGACGTAGAAACCGTCGCGCAGCTCCTTGGCGGCGCGGGCGGCGATGTCCTCACGGGTCCATGCCATAGGTCAGCTCCTTCACGCGCGCGGACGGGTGGTGCGCTGCTCGATGCGCTTTTCGAACTTCGCACCCTTGATGATGCGCTGGACGAAGATGCCGGGGGTGTGGATGTGGTCGGGGTCGAAGCTGCCCGGTTCCACCAGTTCCTCGACCTCCACCACCGTGACCTTTGCCGGCGGGGGCAATCATCGG
>NZ_BACU01000287.1 GCF_000333275.1 Azospirillum sp. B4
TGGGCACCCAGCCCTTCCTGCAGGCCGAACCGTCCTTGCGCCCGGCGCCACGGCGGCAGCGGCCTGGGCCTGTTCATCGTCCGCCGCCTGATGGACCTGCACGGCGGCACGCTGGCGGTGGAATGCCCGCCTGGCGGCGGCACCCGCGTCACGGTGGTTTTCCCACCCGACCGGCAGGTGCCGCCCGGCCCGGCGCTGGCGATGCCGCCGTGATCAGGGCATGATGGGCGTTACCGCTTTCCCCGCTTCCCTGGCCGAAGGGCGCGCCGCCCCCATGTCGCTGTTCAAACGGTCCAAGCCGCCGGCGTCCCGGCCGAAAGGCGCCGCGTCGCCATCGGCCCCGCCCCCGGCGGAGGCGCCCGCCAGCCTTGACGACGTGCTGGCCGCCGGCCGCCGCGACCAGGGCTATGCCCGCTTCCGGGCCCAGGCGGACAAGGCGGCGGCCGCCGCCGACAGGGGCGACGACCGCGCCTATCGCCTGCTGGCCGAAGCCATCCGGGGGCTTCTGCGCGACCACCGATAATGGGTGACGGCCATCGCTGTGCCGGCGAGCGTCCGGCGGCAGACATGGCCGGTCCCCATTCCCCGTCCCTGTCCCCGCCCCGCCGCCACCCCATCTGTTGCCCATGACCCAGACAGCCACCACCGCCTCTCAGCCCACCGCGCCTCAACCCGCCGCCCCGGATCACCGGCCCACCCGCCCCCAGATGGGCGAGGGCAAGGCCCTGGCCATGCTGATGCCCTACGTCTGGCCCCGGGGCGACTGGGGCACCCGGGGGCGGGTCATCATCTCGATGCTGCTGCTACTGGGCGCCAAGGCGGCCAGCGTCACCATCCCGGTCTTCTACAAGCACGCGGTGGATCAGCTGGGCGATGGCATCAAGGCCAACGCCGCCGTTGTGCCGGTTTTGGCCATCCTGTCCTATGGCCTGGCGCGCGTGCTGTCCCTCGCCTTCGGGGAGCTGCGCGACAGCGTGTTCGAGCGGGTGGCCCAGCGCGCCATGCGCAAGGCCGCGCTGACCGTCTTCCGCCACCTGCACGGCCTGTCCCTGCGCTTCCACCTGGAACGGCAGACGGGCGGCCTGTCGCGCTCCATCGAGCGGGGCACCAAGGCCATCGAGACGCTGCTGTCCACGGCCCTGTTCAACATCCTGCCCACGGTGCTGGAAATCCTGCTGGTCACCGGCATCCTGTGGCGGCTGTTCAACATCTGGTTCGCCCTGGTCACCTTCGTGGCGGTGGCGGGCTACATCGCCTTCACCGTCATCATCAGCAACTGGCGCACCCGCATCCGCCGCCAGATGGTGGAAAGCGACACCAAGGCCAGCGCCCGCGCCATCGACACCCTGTTGAATTATGAGACGGTGAAGTACTTCGGCAATGAGGAGCATGAGGCCCACCGCTACGACCGCGCGCTGAAGGTCTATGAGCAGGCGGCGGTGCGCACCCAGACCTCGCTGTCCGTGCTGAACGTGGGGCAGAGCTTCATCATCGCCCTGGGCCTGGTGGCCGTCATGTGGATGGCGGCCAGCGGCATCGAGGCCGGGACCCTGACCCTGGGCGACTTCGTCCTGGTGAACACCTACCTGCTGCAGCTGTACCAGCCGCTGAACATCTTCGGCTTCGTCTATCGCGGGGTGAAGGAAGCCCTGATCGACATGGAGAAGATGTTCGTGCTGCTGGCGGTGGATCGGGAGGTGGCGGATGTCCCCGGCGCCCAGCCCCTGGCCGTCAGCGGCGGCGAGGTGCGGTTCGAGAACGTGTCCTTCGGCTATGACCCGCGCCGCCCCATCCTGAAGGGCGTCAGCTTCACCGTCCCCGCCGGGCGCACCGTCGCCATCGTGGGCCCCAGCGGGGCCGGCAAGTCCACCCTGTCGCGCCTGCTGTTCCGCTTCTACGACGCCAGTGGCGGCCGCATCCTGATCGACGGGCAGGACATCACCCGGATCACCCAGGCCAGCCTGCGCGCGGCCATCGGCATCGTCCCGCAGGACACGGTGCTGTTCAACGACACCATCCGCTACAACATCGCCTATGGCCGCACCGACGCCACGCAAAGCGAGGTGGAGCACGCCGCCGTCCTGGCCCACATCGACGGCTTCGTCGCGGGCCTACCCGACGGCTGGGACACCACGGTGGGCGAGCGCGGGTTGAAACTGTCCGGCGGGGAGAAGCAGCGGGTGGCCATCGCCCGCACCATCCTGAAGAACCCGCCCATCCTGATGTTCGACGAGGCGACCAGCGCCCTGGATACCCATACCGAGCGCGAGATCCAGCGCAACCTGCGTGAGGTCAGCCGCGGCCGCACCACCCTGGTCATCGCCCATCGCCTGTCCACCGTGGTGGACGCCGACGAGATCATCGTGCTGGAGGAGGGCCGCGTGCGCGAACGCGGCCGCCACGCCGACCTGCTGGCCCAGGGCGGCGCCTATGCCGACCTGTGGAACCGCCAGCAGACGGCGGATCCGGTGCCGGAGGGGGCGCCGGCGGCCGTCACCCCGGCCGAATCGGTTTCGGGATGATGATGTGCTACACTGTACGCCTCATGTAACACACGAGGCGCCTCATGACCGAAACGACCTTCACCTTCCGAGTGGATGAAACCCTCAAGGCCGCGTTCGCCGAAGCCGCCAAAAGCAATGACCGCACCGGCGCGCAGCTTTTGCGCGATTACATGCGTGATTTCGTGCGGCAGCAGCAGGAGGCCGCCGATTACAACGCGTGGTTCCGGGCCAAGGTGCAGACTGGTATCGCCGCCGCCGACGCTGGGGACGTGCTGTCGGCGGAAGAGGTGGAAGCCGAAGCCGAGGCCTGGCGAGCGGAGGTTAGGCGCAAATTGGCCGGCCCGGCGTCGTGAAACTGATTTGGACGCGTCCTGCGAACATCGACCGCAAGGCAATCCGCGACTATATCGCGCAGGAGAAACCGGCCGCCGCGTTGGCGCTTGACGAGCTGTTTTCGGAAAAGGCCCTTCTTCTGACCAAGCATTCCGCCATCGGCCGGCCAGGACGTATCGTCGGCACGCGCGAGTTGGTCGTGCACCGGAATTACATATTGATCTATCGCGTGGATGGCGACGCGGTGCGGATATTGAGCCTGGTGCACACGGCACGCCAATGGCCGCCGATCCGATAGCGCCCCGCCCCGCCCGCTTTTGACATCGGCAATCGCCCGGACCAAAGTTCTGAGGTATGGACCGTCGAAGGACCCTTTGCCTGAGGCCGGTTGCCCCATGAACGCCGACACGCCCCTATCCTCCGAGTCGCCTGCGGATCCAACCGGCCTGGCGGCCCCTTTGTGGCGGGGACCGGCGGGCCTGGC
>NZ_BACU01000286.1 GCF_000333275.1 Azospirillum sp. B4
GCGGGGACCNTCCCCCCCGCCCGCAGGCCGGCAACCCCAAACCCCGCCTGTTCCGCGCCGTGGAGGCCCAGGGCGTGATCAACCGCTTCGGCTTCAACAATGACGGGCTGGACGCCTTCGCCCAGCGGCTGGAGGCCCGCCGTGCCGCCGGCCACACCGGCATCGTCGGTGCCAACGTCGGCAAGAACAAGACGACGGAGGACGCCGCCGCCGACTACATCATCGGCATCCGCCGGCTGGCGTCGTTGGCCGACTATCTGGTGGTCAACGTCTCCTCCCCCAACACGCCGGGCCTGCGGGCGCTGCAGGGCCGCCAGGCCCTGACCGACCTGCTGACGGCCTGCCTGGAGGCGCGGGGCGCCAGCCGCGTCCCCCTGCTGCTGAAGGTGGCGCCGGACCTGACGGAGGAGGATAAGGTCGACGTCGCGGAGGTGGCGATGGCCAGCGGCATCGATGGCCTGATCGTCACCAACACCACGCTGGAGCGCCCCGACAGCCTGCCGCCCGAACTGCGCGCGGAAACCGGCGGCCTGAGCGGCCAGCCGCTGTTCGAGAAGTCCACCGCCGTGCTGCGCGACTTCTATCGCCTGACGCGGGGCAAGCTGCCGCTGGTGGGCGTGGGCGGCATCGGTTCCGGCGCCCAGGCCTATGCCAAGATCCGCGCCGGCGCCAGCCTGGTGCAGCTCTATTCCGCCCTGATCTATCAAGGCCCTGGCCTGGTCACCACGATCAAGCGCGACCTGGCCGCCCTGCTGCGCGCCGACGGCTACACCACCATCACCCAGGCCGTCGGGGCGGATCACAAGTAACGTATACGCTTCCAGCAAATCCCAGGCCCGCGACCGCGGGCCCCGGAGCGAGTACCGAAGGGCGCAGCGAGGATAGCCAAAGGGGCGGATGCCCCGCCGGCGACTGAGGAACCGTAACGATGCACGTGCTCCGTCACATCATCTTCGCCGCCTGCTACGTCGCCGTAGCGGTGGCCGTGGCCTTGGCGCTGCCACTGGCCAGTGTGGGCGTGGACCGGTCCTACGGCCTGCTGCTGGGCCTGGTGGTTTTCGTCTTCGGCGGCCTGCTGCATGAGTTCTACGCCCGCATGGAACAGGCGGAGCGGATGGAGCACCGGCTGGACCGGCTGCTGGACCGGCAGCGTGACGTGCTGGCCGCGCTGGATCGCCTGATGCGCCCGGCCGAGGCCGAGGGGGCCGTGGCCGCCGTGGTCAACGACGCCCGCATGCTGCGCACCCTGGCCGGGCAGATGCCGGCGGGAAGCACGCCGGCATCTCCGCCCCCCGGCCCGCCACCTCCTCCACCCGCCTCGGTGGCACCCCAGCCCCCCGTCGCGGCCATGCCCAGCCTGGGCTCCGCCTATGGCCCGCTGGAAGCCACCGAACCGGGGGCGCCCGACGACAGCGCCGTGATGAACGGCATCCGCGAGGCGTTGCGGTCCGACCGGGTGGACATCTTCCTGCAGCCCATCGTCAGCCTGCCGCAGCGCAAGCACCGCTTCTATGAGGTCTTCTCCCGCATCCGGCTGGAGGACGGGAGCTATCTCACGCCCGACCGCTACCTGGGCGTGGCGGCGCGCCACAACCTGCTGGCGCCCATCGACAACCTGCTGCTGTTCCGCTGCGTCCAGTTGCTGCGCGAGACGGAGAAGCGCCACCAGAACGTGGGCTTCTTCTGCAACATCTCCGCCGCCACCCTGAACGACGGCACGTTCATGCGGGAATTCGTCCAGTTCATGGGCCAGCATCCCAACCTGGTGCAGAAGATCATCTTCGAGCTGAGCCAGGCCGACCTGATGCAGGGCGACGTCTTCGCCACCGGTTTCCTGGACGGGCTGCGCAGCCTGGGCTTCCGCTTTTCCATGGATCAGGTCGACCGCTTCGACGTGGACTGGGACCAGCTGGCGGCGCATGAAATCCGCTTCGTCAAGCTGGACGCCGCCCGCCTGCTGGACCCCGATGGCCGCTTCGCCAACCCGGACAAGGTGACGCTGCTGAAGCGCCAGCTGGACCGCAACAACATCGACCTGATCGTGGAGAAGATCGAGACGGACCAGCAGCTGCTAGACCTGCTGGACCTCTACATCGACTTCGGCCAGGGCTATCTGTTCGGGGAACCGCGCATGGCCCGCCGCCTGCCTGCCTGACCCCTTTAGGCCCGAGACGCCTGCCTGAGACGCCCCATGACCATCACCATCCCCCTGCACACCGGCCTGTCCCAGCTGGCCGAGCGGTACGACGGCTTCATCCTGGACCTGTGGGGGGTGGTGCATGACGGCATCGCCCCCTACCCCGGCGTGCCGGAGTGCCTGAAGGCCCTGCGTGCCGCCGGCAAGCGGGTCTGCCTGCTGTCCAACGCGCCGCGCCGGGTGGACGCGGCGGCGGCGCGCCTGACGGAGATGGGCCTGACGCCCGACCATTACGACGCGCTGCTGACCTCCGGCGAGGCGACCCACGACGCGCTGCGCGATCCACCGGACGCCTGGCACGCCGCCCTGGGCCCCCGGCTGCTGCACATCGGGCCGGACCGCGACGCCGGCGTCTATCTGGACCTGGGCGACCGGACGCGGGTGGACCGGCCGGAGGACGCGGACTTCGTCATCAACACCGGCATCGTCGACTTCAGCGAAACGCTGGTGGATTACGAACCCATCCTGGCCGCCTGCGCCGCCCTGAAGCTGCCCATGGTCTGCGCCAACCCCGACCTGGTGGTGCATGTCGGCCCGCAACTGGTGATCTGCGCCGGAGAGCTGGCGCGGCGGTATGAGGAACTGGGCGGCGACGTGCGCCAGCACGGCAAGCCCTACCCGGGTGTCTACGCCCGCTGCTTCACGCTGCTGGGCGATATCCCCCGGTCGCGCGTCCTGGCGGTGGGGGACAGCCTGCGCACCGACATGGCCGGCGCCAACGCCGCCGGGATCGACGGTCTGCTGATCACCGGCGGCATCCACCGGGAAGAACTGGGCGTGGCCGACCCGCTGGCCGACCTGCCCGACCTGGGGCGCCTGGCCGACCTGGCGGCCCAGGCGGGCCTGCGCATCAGCGCCGCCATGAACCGCCTGGGGTGGTAGCGCCCCGTCTCCATCGAGGGGCGGCGGGCCCAGCCCCCTTGGCGGGTGTGTAACAGGCGGGTTAAAAGTGTAACGGATAGGCAAACGCTGCGGACAGGCGGTTTCAAGTGGCCAATAGTCGGGGGAATTCTACGATGTCGCGCAGGGTACGCCCTATGGAAACCAACGTCCTTCCCTCCCGGCCCCGCCTCACGCCCGGCATACCCGCCGGTGGCGTCATCGCCGCCGTCGTGGCCGTGGGTTCCCTGGCCTTCGCCCTGATCGGCGGCGTCAACCCGCACAACATGGCCCACAAGGTGAAGGTCAAGGTGGAGGGCATGTCGGCCATTCCCCCCATCCCGCCCATTCCCCCCATCCCCCCGATCTCCCCCGCGTCGCCCGCCGCGCCAGCGGCCCCCATCAGCCGGGCCGACGCCGACCAGATCCGCCGCGATGTGGAAGAGGCGATGCGTGGCCTGGACGTCGAGGCCATCAAGCAGGAGGCCAAGGCCGCGGCGATGGCCGCGCGGGCCGCCGCCCGCGATGCCCGCGCCGTGAGCGAAAGCAGCCAGGAATTCCCGGCGCAGCCGGTGCTGAACCTGTCCAACGTGACCGGCAACACCGTCATCCGCCCGTCCAGCAGCGCCACCACCATCGGCATCACCGCCAGCGGTGGGGCCGTGCGCGCCGCCGCCGAGGGGGGCACCCTGCAGGTCTCCGGCGCCAACCGGTCGACCGAGCTGACCATCACCGTGCCGACCAAGACCAAGCTGGTGGCCGCCGGCCTGACGGGTGAGTTGACGGTGGACGGCACCCTGGACGGCGACGTCGTGCTGGACGTGCGCAAGGCCGAGGTCTCGCTGAAGAAGGTCAAGTCGCTGCAAGCCAACATCGTCGAAAACGGCGACCTCAGCGTGGATGAGGTGGCGGAGTCGGTGAAGTTCGTCATCGCCGGCCATGGCGACCTGCATGTCGGCCGGGCGTCCGATGCCGAGGTCCGGGTGATGGGCCAGGCCGACATCTCGCTGGGCAGCATCGACAAGGCCTTGCGCCTGGCCGTCTATGGCAACGGCGACATTTCCGCCGACAAGGTGGATGGCGTGATCGAGGCCGTTATCAATGGCAAGGGCGACGTCCACATCAGCGACGGCTCCGCCGAGTCCCTGAAGGTCGCCGTCATGGGCCAGGGCGACTTCACCTTCGACGGCACCGCCAAGGACCCCAACCTTTTCATGGGCGGCAGCGGCACCATCACCGTCGCCAAGCACACCGGCTCGCCGCGCATCGGCAAGTCGGGCAGCGGCGAGATCATTCTGGGCGACCAATAGCCCAGCCGCGCCTCGGCCCTAGCGCCGATTGCGTCGGACGGACGCCCGTGCCTACACTAGCCCATTCGTAGAAGGAACCGGCCGCGCCTCATCCTTTCGGGGCATGGGGGACCGGGACGGCTAAAGGACGGGCGCAGCGTGCGGGTGGGGGCGGCGACACGGATTTGCCTGGGCTATGCCCTGTTGGGTGGGCTGTGGGTTCTGGGCTCCGACATTCTGCTGGAAGCGACCCTCGGCCCCGTCCATGCCGCATGGCTGGCCCCCGTCAAGGGCGTCGGCTTCGTGCTGGTGACCGCCCTGCTGCTGCATCGCGTGCTGCTGCGCACCTTCGCCATCGACGCCCGCAAGAGCCGGGACCTGGCGATCAGCGAGGCACGGTACAGCGCGCTGGCCGAGATGGCGCCTGTGGGCATCTTCCATGTCGATGGCACCGGTGACATCACCTATCGCAACCCCCGCCTGCGCGAGATCACTGGCATGCCGTCAGGCCTGGACCCGGGCGGCAGCTGGGAATGGTGGCTGATCCATCCCGAGGACCATAAGCGGGCCCAGTCGCGCTGGGTGGCCGCGACCCAGGCCGGCCAACGCTATGCGGAGGAATTCCGCGTGCGCCGGCCCGATGGCCGCGTCGTCTGGGTGCTGTGCGAGGCCGTGCCCGTCACGGCGCGCGAGGGGGAGCGGCTGGGCTATATCGGCGTGGCGGTCGACCTGACGGCCCAGTACCTGGCGGCCGAAGCGGTGCGCCAGGAAAAGGAGCGGTATGAGCTGGCGACCGCCGGTTCCGCCGTCGGCATCTGGGAATGGCACCTGCGCGACCGTGGCATGCACCTGTCCGCCCAGACCTTGACCCTGCTGCGCCTGCCGGCCGGCCCCCATGGTGCGCGCCGCGTCCTGGGCATGATCCCGCGGGCGGAGCGGGCCCGCGCCTTCGACCACGTCCGCACCCACCTGCGGCTGCGCCAGCCCTTCGACCTGGAACTGCCCATGGTGTGTGCCGACGGCCAAGCCCGGTGGTTCCATGCGCGCGGGCAGGGCGTCTGGCGGGAAGACGACGACGGCGCCCGGCCGACCCGCCTGCTGGGCTCGCTGGCCGACATCACGGTGCGCAAGGAGACGGAGGCCCAGCTGGCCCGCGCCCGGCACGACGCGGAAATGGCCAGCCGCAGCAAGACCGCCTTCCTGGCCAGCATGAGCCATGAGCTGCGCACGCCGCTCAACGCCATCATCGGCTTCAGCGAACTGATCACCCAGCAGACCTACGGCCCGGTGGGCGACGCCCGCTACGCCGACTATGCCGAGGACATCCGGGTCAGCGGCCTGCACCTGCTGGAACTGGTGAACGACATCCTGGACGTGGCCCGCATGGAGGCGGGACGGTTCGAGCTGGAGGACAAGGTGGTGGACATCGCCGGCGAGATCGCGGTGGCCGTGCGCCAGATCCAGGCCGGCAAC
>NZ_BACU01000285.1 GCF_000333275.1 Azospirillum sp. B4
AGCTGCAGCCCCAGCCCCGCGCTCCGAACCCGAGAAGGTCTATCACTTCGTTAATTCCTCAGACGCCGGCGGGGCATCCGCCCCTTGGCTGGTCCTCGATTTCCAGTCCACTGCGTTCCCCGGAAATCTCCGGCGGCCGCAGTCGCGGCCTAGTCGCTACGCTCTCTCTATCAGTTCCTCAAGCGCCGGCGGGTCATCCACCCCCTTGTACGTCCCTCAATTTCCAGACCGCAGCCAGCGTTCGGCCAGCTTCGTGATGGCGGCGTCTTCCTTGTCGGCAGCCATGGCGTTGTTCAAAGCGTCCAGCACGCGGCTGTCCCCCTTGCGCGAGGCCACGGCGATACCCGGCCCATGCAGGCCGCCGGTGATCCCGGGGCCGAACGTGGAGAGCGTTCATGGCCATCCGTGCCCTCCAGGAAGGGCTGCCACCCGGTCATGTCCGCCAGGTGCGGCGTCCACACGTCTGGTCGCCAGGTCCAGCGACAGGTTCTGCAGCGTGTCGTAACGGCGGATGGTGATGGTGTCGCCCAGGTAGGTGTCCAGGAAATTGGCGTGGATGGTGGCCACCTGCACGCCCACCGTCTTGCCCTTCAGCGCCGCCTTCAGCTTGTCCATCGCCTGGGTCGAGGCCTCGTCCATGTTGGCGATGTCCAGGCGCTGCAGGCCGAAGTCGATCTTGGTCAGCGGGCTGTCCTTCAGCGTCACGAAATAGGCCGGAGTCAGCACATAGGGCGCGGTGAAGTCCACCGCCTGGCGGCGTTCGTCGGTGGCCGACATGCCGGCCAGGATGACGTCGTACTTGCCGGCCTGCAGGCCGGGGATGATGCCGTCCCAGGCCTGGGCCGCGATCTCACACTTCACGCCCAGGCGCCGGCAGATGTCCTTGGCCAAGTCGATGTCGAAGCCCTTCAGGGTGCCGTCAGGCTCCGCCACGTTGAAGGGCGGATAGGCCCCTTCCGTCGCCACGTGCAGCGGATCGGGCACGCCCCGGTCGGTCACGGTGGGCGCGCCGCCCGTGCCGGACGGCTTGCGCCCCACCGCCAGATAGGCGCCAACGGCCACGACCAGCACGGCGACCAGGCCCAAGACCAGCTTCTTCATGAAACCCCCTACGAAACCAATGATGGGACGGTCCGGATCGCCACCCAGTGTCGAGCCCGTTACGGATCGGCCGCCGCTCTTTGTTACCAGTATGCCTTAAGTGCCCCGGGCCAGGAATTGCCGGCAGCGGTCGCTGCGGGGGTTGCCGAACACCTCGTCGGGGGTCCCCTCCTCCTCCACCCGTCCCTGGTGCAGGAACAGGACGTGGGAGGAAACGTCGCGGGCGAACGCCATCTCGTGCGTCACGATCAGCATGGTGGCGCCCTCGTCCGCCAGTTGGCGGATGACGCGCAGCACCTCGCCCACCAGTTCCGGATCCAGGGCCGAGGTCGGCTCGTCGAACAGCATGACGCGGGGCTGCATCGCCATCATGCGGGCGATGGCGGCGCGCTGTTGCTGCCCGCCCGACAGCTGGCTGGGGTAATAGTCCTGGCGCTGGCTGAGGCCGACCTTGTCCAGCAGGGACTTGGCGCGGTCCACCGCCTCCGCCCTCGGCACACCCAGGACATGCACCGGCGCCTCGATGACGTTTTCCAGCACCGTCATGTGGGTCCACAGGTTGAAGCCCTGGAACACCATGCCCAGGCGCTGGCGGATGCGGTCCACCTGGCGGCGGTCGGCCGGCACGGCCTTGCCCCGGCGGTCGCGGCCCATGCGGATGAGTTCGCCATTCACCCAGACCTGGCCCTCGTCCGGCGTCTCCAGCAGGTTGATGCAGCGCAGCAGCGTGCTCTTGCCCGAACCGGAGGAGCCGATGAGGGAGATGACGTTGCCGTCCCGCGCCGTCAGGGAGACGCCCTTCAGCACCTCCGTCTCGCCGAAACGCTTGTGCAGATCCCGCACGAGGATGGCCGTGTTGGCCTGATCGTCCGCAGCGACAGCCGGCGATTGCGTCATAGGACCCCGAAATTCGTCCGGCCCTGCCGGACCTTCTAAAACGTGGCGCCGGCGGCGCGGCGATGAACCCGCGCGCCCGCCGGAACCGGAATGGAGAAGGGGCGCTGCCCAGGGGCAACCCCGAAGCCGGCAAAACTACCGTGCGGCGCCCGGGACGGAAAGAGGTTTCCTGTCGCGCCCGCAAGGCCAGTGGCCGCCGCAAGGCTGGCATCCGTGGCCACCGGCGGCGATGCAGCCCCCGCCAAACGTGGTAGTGTGACCCCAGCGTTCATCATCAGGCCCGTCCCGCCCCCATGAGCACCGGCATCCAGCCCGCGGCCAACCGCAGCACCCATTTCCTGTTCGACCACAAGGTCTTCACGGTCGAGGGCTGCCGATTCATCCTGTCCAAGGGCAATGACGAGCCCGTGATGTGCATGAAGCTGGGCAAGCTGGATGTCGAGGTGCCCATCGAGAAGCTGTGCGCCGAGTTCGGCATCCAGCCCAAATCCTTCGACGGCCAGCTGCTGACCATGGCGTCCAAGGGCCTGCAGTACGTCCGCGAGATCCGCCCCGGCGACACCATCCCCAACGAGCTGATCGACGGCACCGCCAGCTGGCGGGTGGAAGAGCGCCACTACAACCTGGCCCGCGCCCGCCTGACGGTGCAGCTGGTCACTTGGCTGACAGGGGGCGAAACGGTCATCTCCAGCCCCGAGCAGCTGGAACAGGTGGCGGAGGATCCGAACACCAAGGCCCGCGTGCACGAAGCCTTCCGCATGATCGCCAACCGGCTGTCGCTGGCCGGCGACCCCGAGGAGGAGATCGGCCTGCACATCGACATGCTGGCCAAGGAACTGTCCTACATCGAGGCGCTGCGCGAGCGGGCGCTGACCCTGCACACCGTCCGCCAGGGATTGGAGACGGCGCACCGCATCTACAAGGCCGAGCGCCTGGTCAAGGAAGAGATCGTGCGCATGCAGACGCTGTCGCTGCCGCCCATCACCGACCTGGAGGCTCGATTCGCCCAAGTGGACGCGCAGACCGGCGAAATCCTGGCCATGCTGAAGAAGTTCGACCAGAACATCAGCTATATCCGCGAGATGCGCGACGACCTGCACCAGTCGCTGCTGCCGTGGGACGAGGTGCTGGACGGCTGGAAGAGCATCACGGTGGAGAAGAGCCCGGCGCTGGAGGCGCTGATGAAGCGCACCTACCACTTCCTGGCCAAGCGCTACAGCCAGGCCACGCAGTGGCGGCTGGCGACGCGGCCCGCGCCGCGCTGATTTGTTCCTCAGGCGCCGGCAGTCGCGGGCTAGTTTAGTTCGGAGAATCAAGACGTGCAGGGTGCCCGGCGCGATAGCGCCCCAGGCCGCGACTGCGGCCGCCGCAGATTTCCGGGGAACGAAGTGGACTGGAAATCGAGGATGAGCCAAGGCGCGGATGCGCCGCCGGCGTTTGAGGACAACTAAAAACTTAGCCGCCACAGTTGCAGCTATCGGAGCCGCAAGGGCCCGGGGCCTTGCCGGCGGCGATCTGGCGGCGGCGGAGGGCACGGCGGAGGGTGGGGCGCAGGACCCAGGCCAGGGCCAGGAGGACGATCAGGCCGACGACGATCTGCTGGAGCATCACGCCCACCCCAGGCTGGCGGCGACGTGGTAGGTGGCGAGGGAGGCCAGGTAGGCCAGGGTCATCATGTAGACGAACATGATGACCGGCCAGCGCAGGGAGTTCGTCTCCCGCCGCACAACGCCCAGGGTGGAGGCGCACTGCGGCGCGAACACGTACCAGGCCAGGAAGGACAGGGCGGTGGCCAGCGACCAGCTGTGACCCAGCGTGTCCATCAGCGCCGACACGTTCTCCTCCCCCCCGCCGACGGCGTAGACGGTGCCCAGGGCCGCCACCGCCACCTCGCGCGCGGCCATGCCGGGGATCAGCGCGACGGTCATCTGCCAGTTGAAGCCGATGGGCGCCACCAGCGGCTGCAGCCAGTGGCCGACCATGCCGGCGATGGAATAGTCGATCGCCGGTTCCGTCGCCCCCTCCGGCGCGCCGGGGAAGGAGCTGAGGAACCAGATCAGGATCATGATGCTGAGGATGGTGGTGCCGGCGCGCTGCAGGAAGGCCTTGGCCCGCGTCCACACGCCCATCACCAGGTTCTTCACGTCCGGGACCTTGTAGGCCGGCAGTTCCATCAGGAAGGGTTCCACCGTGCCGCGCCACACCAGGCGGCGCATGACGAAGGCGACCAGCAGCGCGCTGAGGATGCCGGCGGCGTAAAGGCCGAACATCACCAGCCCCTGCAGGGAAAAGGCGCCGCCCACCGTCCGGTCCGGCACGAAGGCGGAGATGATCAGGGTGTAGACCGGGATGCGGGCGGAACAGGTCATCAAGGGCGCCACCATGATGGTGGCCAGCCGGTCGCGCCGGTTGTCGATGACGCGGGTCGCCATGATGCCCGGGATGGCGCAGGCGAAGCTGGACAGTAGGGGGATGAAGGCGCGGCCGTGCAGGCCCGCCCCGCCCATGATCTTGTCCATCAGGAAGGCCGCGCGCGGCATATAGCCGAAATCTTCCAGCAGGATGATGAAGGTGAACAGGATGACGATCTGCGGCAGGAAGACGACGACGCTGCCCACGCCGGCGATGACGCCGTCGGTGATCAGGCTGCGCAGCAGGCCGTCCGGCATGGCGCCGTTGATCCAGGCGGACAGGGCGTCGAAGCCGGCCTTGATCCCATCCATCACCGGCTGCGCCCAGGTGAACACCGCCTGGAACATGAAGAACAGGATGGTCAGCAGAATGGCCAGGCCGGCCACCGGGTTCAGCAGCACCGAATCCAGCCGGGCGGTCCAGGTGTCGGGCCGGGTGGGCGGACGCACCGCCAGCTTGATGATGCGTTCGGCTTCGCGGTGGGTGGCGCGCACCTCCTCCGCCGAGGGTTCGTGCCAGGTGTTGCCGGCGCCGGTGGCGGGAACCAGGCCCTCCGCCGCCGCGTCGATGCGCTTGAGCAGGTCGACGGTGCCGGCCTTGCGCACCGCCACGGTGGGCACCACCGGCACGCCCAGTTCGGCCGACAGGCGGTCCACGTCGATCTCGATGCCGCGATGCCTGGCGATGTCGAACATATTGAGGGCCAGCAGCAGCGGCCGCCCCACCATCTTCAGCTCCAGCACCAGGCGCAGGACCAGGCGCAGGTTGGTGGCGTCGGCCACGCAGACCAGCAAGTCGGGTTCCGCCTCGCCCCGGAAGCGGCCCAGCACCACGTCGCGCGTCACCTCCTCATCCGGGCTGCGGGCGCGCAAGGAATAGGTGCCGGGCAGGTCCAGCACCTGGACGCGGCGTCCCTCCGGCGTGAGGAAGCTGCCCTCCTTGCGCTCCACCGTCACGCCGGCGTAGTTGGCCACCTTCTGGCGGCTGCCGGTCAGGGCGTTGAACAGGGCGGTCTTGCCGCAGTTCGGGTTTCCAACCAGGGCGATGCGCGGCGCGCCCGTTTGAAGGGTGGAGGTGACGGCGTTCATGAACGGACGTCTTCGGTGATGACGCGCAGGGCGGCAGGCGCGGCCTGGCCGTCCGGCCGCCAACGGGTGATCAGGATGGCCTCCGCCTCGCGGCGGCGCAGGGCCACGCGCATGTCGTCCACCCGGACGGCGATGGGATCGCGGCCGAACAATCCCTCATGCAGGATTTCCACCCGCGCGCCTTCGACAAAGCCGATCTCCAGCAACCGGCGCTCCAGCTCATCCGGATCCAGGCTGTCGTGCAGGGCGCCCGCCAGGCCTACCCGCACCACCCGGCCCACCTCCCCCTTCGCCACCCGGCTCAAGGGAAGGGCGTCGGCGGGAAGGGCTTCCCTGGCGGTGTCAGGAACAGCCTGTGCGGCGGTGGAGGGAAGGGGACCGTGCATTCGCCTGACGCCTCGGGCCCGTCGCCGGACCCCGGAAAAGAGGGCTGCCTCGGGTCCTCCCGAGGTATCCTGGAAATTAATAGTTATTCTCAGGCCTCGACACAAGGTATGCGGACGCGCGGCCCGGGGTCGCAGGACGCGCCTTGATGCCCCTAGCGCCGCACGCAACCGTCCAGACCGTCGCGGGCGACGATGGCGGCCCGCTGCTCCAGCACCCCGATGCGCCGGGCGACATAAGGGCCGGGATGCCTGGCGTTCCACTTGCGCGGGCTGGGCAGCACGGCGGCCAGGCTGGCCGCCTGCATGGGCGAGAGCGCGCTGGCCGGCACGCCGAAGTAGGCCTGGGCCGCCGCCTCCGCCCCATAGAGCCCGTCACCCCATTCCACGATGTTCAGGTACATCTCCAGGATGCGGCGCTTGCCCCAGATCAGCTCGATCAGTTCGGTGAAGCCCAACTCCACCCCCTTGCGCAGCCAGGTGCGGCCGGGCCAGAGGAAGGCGTTCTTAGCGGTCTGCTGGCTGATGGTGCTGGCGCCGCGCAGCTTGTGGCCTTCCTCATCCTCGTCCATCGCCGCGTCCACCGCGTCCCAGTCCACGCCGTGGTGGCTGCAGAAGCGGCTGTCCTCCGCCCCGATGACGGCGCGTTGCAGGGCGGGGGCGATGCGCTCCAGCGGCACCGGTGTCCAGCCCCGGGCCGGCGCGCCCTGCACCCGGCGGATCAGCATCAGCGGCGTGCCCGGCGGGTCCATGACGGCATAGAGGCAGACCCATGCCAGGGTGAGGGCCACCCCCGCCAGCAGCGCGTATTGCGCCCAGCGGAAGAGGCGCCGTAGCATCGCCCGGCTTTGGGGCCGCCGGCCGGCGCCGGCCTTCGCCGGCCCGCCTGCTCTGGGGCCTGAATTGGGGCCTGAATTAGGAGAAGATCCGTCCATGGCCTATACGCTGTTCTATTTCCCGGGAAATGCCAACCTGGCGCCGCACATGGCGCTGGAGGAACTGGGCGTGCCCTATGAGCTGGCGCTGCTGGACCGCGCCGGGGCGGAGCATAAGTCCGCCGCCTACCTGGCCCGCAACCCCACGGGCCGCATCCCCACCCTGCTGGCCCCCCACCCCGACGGCGGCGACGAGACGGTGTTCGAGACGGCGGCCATCCTGCTGCACCTGGCCGACAACCACCCCGAGTCCGGCCTGGCGCCCGCCCCCGGCACGCCCGGCCGGGGCCGCTTCCTGACCTGGCTGTTCCACCTGACCAACACCATACAGCCGGAATACCGCGTCTTTTATTATCCCGAGCAGCATGTCACCGACCCGGCCCACGTGGCCGACGCCAAGGCCACGGCGGAACGGCGCCTGTGCGAAATGTTCGCCCTGGTCGACCGCGAACTGGCCACCCGCCCCTACATCGCCGCCGACCAAGTCACCGTGGCCGATTTCCTGCTGCTGATGCTGGTGCGCTGGGGCCGCACCTTCACCCACCCGCCCCGCGACCTGCCCCATGTCGGCCGCCTGTGCGCCGAGCTTCTGGCCCGCCCGGCGGTGCAGCGCGCCTTTGAGCAGGAGGGCCTGGCGGCGCCGTTTGTTTAGGAGCTGATCTACGGGGATTAATGATCGTCAGCGAGGAACGATTATCCCCAGCCTAAGCGTCAGCTTTCAGCCCCTTGCTCATTTTGGTGGCTATGTTCTGCGCAGACATTAAAGCCTGGGCGAATTTGGGGTCACTCTCGGCAAATTCACGAGCGCCATAATGGCCGACAATGATGTTCTTGAGGCGAGTCCGGTCGGGGTTCCCCTGCAATACCGACAACAGATATTCCAGCTGGGCGACCACCGACGCGAATATCTCGAACGTTGGCATCTCGCTCAATCGTTCGCGCGCGAGGTTCAGCGCGTACTCCACAGTTTCTGTAGCCGTCATTGTTCCTATTTCCTAATTACTGCGGCGTCGAGCCGAACGCCGATTTCTGCGTCGAGAAGAGCTGCGTTGCGCCGCCCTCTGTCGGGAATGATTGCCCCTTGACCGACCAGAAGTCATCCACGGCAGCCGAGGTGCTGCGTAGGACGGGCACCGCTTGCGTGGTGGTGTAGGTGTTCAGGATTTTCGGTTCGATGGTTTGTGTCGCACGGTTGAAGCCCAGCGGGCTAATGCCCAGTTCAGTGGGCTGAACAGAGGGATTCATGGAATACCAGTTTCCCTGTGGGGCTCCAGGGGCTTGATACTGATAGAGCGTTTTGCCGGAATTCAGCGTCTGCACATCCACCGGCTTGGTGAAGTCGATACCGGTCATGTAGGAGGAAATGTTTTCCTTCGGCACGCCTTGGGCCTTAAAGAAGTTAGTGGCCGTTTCCTGTCGGCCGCGAATATTGATGTCCTGATTAAGATCGCCTGTTCGGCCGAATTTCTCGTTCAGATAAGCACGGCGGTCAGGATCAGGAACTTGGGCCTTGGGCGGAGGCCCGACCTCCGGCTCGGGCAGCGGTTTGGGCTCAGGCGTAACAGGCTCGGCACGCGCACCCAACGAATCAAAAGATGAGACCGTCGGCTGCGGTTCCTCAGCAACCATAGGCTTCCGGCCGCCCGAGGACGGCTTCATCTTGGTCACCAGGGCCAGGATGGCGTTGATGGTCAGGATGGTCAGGCCGGAGGCCGTGCGTTTCGCCGCCAGGTCCAGGTCGTGCCCGGTCTTGGCGGTGGTGGCCATGGCGATGCCATGGCCCAGGTCGTTCAGGCCCTCGAACACCGACCATCCGACCATGGCGTAGCCGATGGCCAGCAGGACCACATCGATGGCCTCGCCATAGCCGGCCAGGTGGCCACCGGCCCACACCACCAGGAAGCCCGCCAGCCAATAGACGGTCTCCAGCGAGAACAGGCCCTTGGCCGCTTGCTGCATATCCCGGGGCAGATAGGGGATGGACCGGCGCAGCGTGGCGGCCACGCGATCAGTGACCGACCATTGCGCGGGCTCGCCTGGCGGGTCCTCATTCGCCTGTCCCGGCCGGGGTGGCGGGTGGAGATCGGGGGCCGAGACGGAAGGAATGGCCCGGGGGATCAGGAAGGCGCTCAGACTTCCGACGCCGAGGGCGCGCAGGGCGCGGGCGAGCAACTGGCTGTCGGTGACGCGAAAATCGACGCCGTCCACGATTCGGCGCAACCGCTGGCGCCCCAACGCATCCAGGCCGTTGAGATAGCGGGTGACGCGGGGGTCCTGCCAGACCGGAACGCCGGCGACGCCCAGGGAATAGCGCCGCATGGATTGGGGAATGCCCCGGGTGGGACCAATCAGCAGGCGGCCCTCAGGGATCTCGGCGTCCAGCCATTCCGCCGCCACCTGGCACGTCGTCTGAGTACCGCCCATGAAACTGTCAGGCACCGCCGCCCCCGCGTTCCACTCCGCATCCAAAGGCCACACACGAGGCCCGTAGCGTGAATTAAGACGCGGCGGCGCACGGGAAAGGGGCATACCCCGACAGGGCATACGCCTTTTCGCCAAGCGCCACCCGTACCGCTTTTGTTCATGAAATGCCGCGAGTCGCCGTCTATACTCCGGCGCCATGACCGACCCCTTCCCCTCCTCCCCGCCGGCCAAGCCCCCGCCCGCCAGCCTGGTGTCAGCCCCCACCGGCCCCCGGCGCCTGCTGGTGCCGGACGCGCCCGCCCTGGTGACGGGCGCCCGCCAGGCGGTGTGGCTGAGCCCCGATGGCGAGGTGGAGGTGATCGACAAGGGGGAGGCGGCGCGGCGCGCCGCCGCCAAGCCCCACCTTCTGTGCCATGCCCGCGCCACCGCCCGCCGCCTGGGCACCGACCGGCTGATCCAGGGCTATGACCTGCTGGAGCTGTACGCCTTCGTGCGGCCGGCCACCTTCTGCCTGCCCACGCCGCGCGGCCTGGCCCTGGCGCTGGGCCTGCCCCGCCCGGATGACGCGGAGGCCGGAGCCCTGACCCTGGTGCGCGCGGCCGAGGCGCTGCTGCGCGAGCTGATGGGGCCGGTGGACGACCAACGCTCCGACCCCGTCGGCCTGGCATGGGCCATGGGGGCGGAAGGCCAGGGTGGGGGCTGGCTGT
The DNA here is from genome assembly GCF_000333275.1 of Azospirillum sp. B4. GTDB lineage: Bacteria > Pseudomonadota > Alphaproteobacteria > Azospirillales > Azospirillaceae > Nitrospirillum. Next base: position 9,948 of record NZ_BACU01000285.1, read on the forward strand.
GGTCGCCCCTGGTGCTGGCGGCCCTGGGCGCGCCGACGGGACCGGAGAAGTCCCGCTGGCGCGGCGGCGCCATCCGTGCCTACCAGGTGTGGGCCGGCCTGAAGGAATGGCAGGCGGACGCGCCGGAGCCGCCGCCCGGCCATTTGCCGGTGGAACCCGCCGAGGCCCGCCGCCGCCTGTCCGACCTGGTGATGAGCGGCAGCCAGGCGGAGCCCCGGCCGCAGCAGTCGGACTATGCCAGCGCCGTCTCCACCGCCTTCACCCCCCGCGACGTGGAGGGGGAGCCCAACCTGGTGCTGGCGGAGGCCGGGACGGGCGTGGGCAAGACCCTGGGCTATCTGGCGCCCGCCACCGTGTGGGCGGAGAAGAACAAGGGTCCCGTCTGGATCTCCACCTACACCCGCCAGCTGCAGCACCAGATCGACAAGGAGATGGACCGCCTGCATCGCGACCCCGCCGTCAAGGCGCGCAAGGTGGTGATCCGCAAGGGGCGGGAGAACTACCTGTGCCTGCTGAACCTGGAGGAGGCGGCGGGCATCGCCACCGCCAACCCCCAGTACGCCGTGGCCATCGGCCTGATGGCGCGCTGGGCGGCCGCCACCCGCGACGGCGACATGCAGGGCGGCGACTTCCCCGGCTGGCTGGTCGATTTGCTGGGCAAGGGTCGCACCCTGGCCCTGGCCGACCGGCGAGGGGAGTGCGTCTACAGCGCCTGCGCCCACTACACCAAGTGCTTCATCGAGAAGAGCGTGCGCCGCGCCCGGCGGGCCGACATCGTCATCGCCAACCACGCCCTGGTGATGATCCAGGCGGCGCTGGGCGGCGGGGACGACGCCTACATCCCCACCCGCTATGTCTTCGATGAGGGCCACCACGTCTTCGACGCCGCCGACAACGCCTTCGCCGGCCACCTGACGGGCTTCGAGACGGCGGAGCTGCGCCGCTGGCTGCTGGGGGCCGAAAGCGGTGGGCGCAGCCGGGCGCGCGGCCTGCGCCGCCGGGTGGAGGATCTTATCGGCGGCGACGACCACGCCAGCCGCCTGCTGGATGAGATCGCGCGCGCCGCCCGCCTGCTGCCGGGGGAAGCCTGGCCGCAGCGCGTCGGCGGGGGGGAGCCGGTGGGGCCGACGGAGGCTTTCCTGGCCCAGGTGCGCGCCCAGGTCTATGCCCGCGCCCACGGGCCGGACAATCCCTACAGCCTGGAGGTGGAGGTCCAGCCCCTGGTGGACGGGGTGCTGGAGGCGGCAGAGGCGTTGTCGTCCGCCTTGGGCGAGCTGTCCGCCCCGCTGGAGGCCTTGGCCGACCGGCTGCGTGAGCGGCTGGACGACGAGTCGGATGAGCTGGAGAGCGACACCCGCCGCCGCATCGACGCCATCGCCCGCAGCCTGAAGCGCCGCTCGGCCAATGAGATCGGCGGCTGGCGCCAGATGCTGGCTGCCTTGGGCGAGGAGACGCCCAACCGGTATGTCGACTGGTTCGGGGTGGAACGGCAGGACGGCCGCGACCTGGACGTGGGCATGTACCGCCACTGGGTGGACCCCACCTGGCCGCTGGCCCAGATCCTAGGCGCCCAGGCCCACGGGCTGGTCATGACCTCCGCCACCCTGACCGACGGCACGGGTGACGTGGAGGCCGACTGGCAGGCGGCGCACGTCCGCACCGGCGCCATCCACCTGCCCCGGCCCGCCCTGCGCGCCCAGGTGCCGTCGCCCTTCCACTACGCCAGCCAGACGCGGGTGCTGATCGTCAACGACGTGCGCAAGGACGATTTGGCCCAGGTGGCGGCGGCCTATCGCGAGCTGTTCCTGGCGTCCGGCGGCGGCGCCATCGGCCTGTTCACGGCGGTGCAGCGCCTGCGCGCCGTGCATGAGCGCATCGGCGCGCCGCTGGAGGCCGCCGGCCTGCCGCTCTTGTCCCAGCACCTGGACGGGCTGGACGTGGCCACGCTGGTCGACATCTTCCGGGGGGAGGATAACGCCTGCCTGCTGGGCACCGACGCGGTGCGCGACGGCGTGGACGTGCCCGGCCGGTCGCTGCGCCTGATCGTTTTCGACCGCGTGCCATGGCCGCGTCCGGACATCCTGCACAAGGCGCGGCGCGATTATTTCGATCGCACCGCCCGGCGGCGGCACTACGACGACATGATCACCCGCCTGCGCCTGCGCCAGGCCTTCGGCCGCCTGGTGCGCCGGGCCGACGACACCGGCGTGTTCGTGCTGCTGGATCCCATGATGCCCAGCCGGCTGAAGGGCGCCTTCCCCGGCGGGGTGGAACCGCAGCGCGTGGGACTGGCGGAGGCCGTGCGCATCACCCGGGACTTCCTGCACGTGCCGGGCGGCCCGCCGGACCTGGCCCTGCCCCCCGTGATGGCGCCGGCCCTGCCCAAGCCGGCCGGATTGGACGGCGACCCCTGGGGCGACGAGCCCTTTCACCTGCAGGGCTTCGATTTGGAGTGATGCGCGCAGCCGTGGGCGGCCACATCCGTGGCCTTATCCTCGGTTTCCAGTCCACTGCGTTCCCCGGAAACCTGCGGCGCCCGCAGTCGCGGGCTACAGCGGCATGAGCAGACCCTCATGCCGCCGACATTAATTCCTGGTCAGGTTTCCGATCAGGCCGACGTAAGCATCCCGGTCGGCTTTATGCCGACGTCAGGATCCCTGTCGGCTTTACGCCGACGTGAGCATCGACGTGTAGATCGCCCAGGCCGTGGCGACGCTGACGCCGCCGGCGCGGGCACCGGCCGCCAGCATCTCGGTGGTGGGCTTCAGGGGGGCCCGGGTGTGGCTGACGACCGCGACATCGGCGATCCGGCCGTCGCCGCCGCCGCCCAGGCTGAAAAGGCCGGCGCTGTGGCTTTGGTCGTCGCGGTGCGATGCGTCCAGCAGGCTCATGGTCCCCGTCCTCCGTCGATGAAAAATAAGGGCGGAGACGCAAGAGCGATGCCACTTCGAACCACTTCTATTCCCAAAGGGTAGAGTCGGCTTTCTCCTAAGGAATAGGCGGCATTCCGTTTGCACCCCGTCGACAGTCACAAAATTTCAACGCAGGTTCCTGTGTCATTTTGCGACGGCAGCCGCAGACCTCGTCTCAAAATGCGACTTCCGCATTTTCTCATCCTGCTCGCCGGGGAAATGCACTAGGGTCGGGCCCAAGATGGGGGCGACGATCATGAGCGACTTGATTTTCCACATGTGCCGGGCGGACGAGTGGCTGGCGGCGTTGGCCGTCGGCGCCTATGCCGGGTCCTCCCAGGACCTGGCCGACGGCTTCATCCATTTCTCCACAGCGGCGCAGATCGTGGAGAGTGCCGCCAAGCATCGCGCCGGCCAGACCGGGCTGCTGATCCTGACGGTGGACCCGGGCCCCCTGGGCGACGCGTTGAAGTATGAGCCGTCGCGCGGCGGTCAGCTGTTCCCCCACCTCCACGGGCCGCTGCCCGTGCCGGCGGTGCTGCGCGCCGACCCCCTGCCGCTGGGCGACGACGGTCGCCACGTCTTCCCGCCCCAGTGCTTGAAGGGGCCGTGTGATGAGCCTTGGCTAACGCCTCGCCCGCCCCGTCCTGTTCGCCAT
>NZ_BACU01000284.1 GCF_000333275.1 Azospirillum sp. B4
CAGCGCCAGGCATGCTGAACCACAGGGAGAAGGGTTTTTGCGTGCTGGCCATCTATTCCTCCTATGATGCAGGATGGTTTGACAACGCCCTGTGGCGGAAAAACTCTTGGTAGCTTTTTTTAAGACGACATGGTAGCAGATTCTTCCTGTCGGCCCGCGTTTGAGACGCGAAGGCACTCCTCCCACNCACCATTCGCCTTGAAGGGGCCCATCCCATGGCACGGCGCAGCACTCCGGATGATGACAAGATCGATCGGCATGTCGGGGCGCAGGTCAGGGCTCGCCGCCTCTTGCTGGGGCGCAGCCAGGAGGACGTGGCGCAGGCGATCGGCAAGTCGTTCCAGCAGCTGCAGAAGTACGAGCTGGGCCGCAACCGTGTGGCGGCGTCGACCCTGTTGAAGCTGTCGAGGGAGCTGGGCGTTCCCATCAGCTACTTCTTCGAGGGACTGGAGCAAGGCCCGCCCATGTCGCAGCGGGAGGACCTGCACCAGCGCACCCTGCTTGAGCACATCAGGGTGGTCCGGGCGATGCCGGCCGGCCTGCAGGAGCCGCTCTTCGGCCTGGCGCGATCCCTCGCCGGCGGCCCGCCGGCCGAACGGGAGGTGGCGTGATCATGGACGGGGACGATCAGGAAGAGGGCCAGCCAGGTCCAGCCGGGACCTTCGACGTGCTGGCCGCCTGGCGGGGGTTGCCGGCGGACTGCCAGGAGGCGATCGGCGCTGCCGCCCTGGTTCATATCCTGGGGCTCATGGGCTCCATGCAAGGTCTCAGTCCAGCGCAAGGGTATAGGGCGGCGGAGCACGAGGGCATCCAGAGTTTGGAGCAGGCGGTGCTCACCCACCTTCCCGACGCCTTTGACGGTGATGGGCTCCCACGGCGCCCTGAGCTGGCCGGCATCGATGTCCATGCCTGCCGTGGGTGCGGCTGTACGCAGGATCATGCCTGCGAGGGCGGGTGCTGGTGGGTGGAGGAGGACCTCTGCTCGACCTGTGCGGGCCAAGCCGTGTGCGTTTCGGCGCCTATCTTCGATGAGGCGGGAAGGACGAATGAAAAATAAGTGCTTCCCCCTCGGGGTCGTGGTGGTCGAGGTTCATTGTGTTGGTGGCCAGGTGACCATAGAAGATTTTGACCCGGATGACCTTGAGCTTGCACAGGATTTTGCGACGGAGGTCTGTCATTTCTCCGATGTCACCAAGACTGTGCTTTGGGTTCACGGAGAACGAACGACGTATCAAAACCCAGCGAAGACGCCGGAATCTCACTCATAATCACCGTTTCGGTCTCCTTCATGGTTGATGATGATAGACGATGAATACTCTGCTCGGAGTCAGGCTACAGATAGTCTGTCATGGGGTCGAGGCGCGTCGTCGAAAGAACAGCGGAGGGGCAGGATTGATCGGCTTAC